>JACRBC010000015.1 GCA_016213245.1 Candidatus Solibacter usitatus
AATTCGCGGCACGGACACGGTCTCCACCTTGACGCTTTCGCGCCCGTAGAGCACGGCGGCCATCATCTGCTTGTTCACTTAAGACAACCTCTGTGGCTGAACCATTATTTTCAACGATTTGCCATCAGGATGCAACGCCAGTTTGATACCCTGGCTGATCTCGCTCAACGGCAACCGATGCGATATGAGCTCTCCGACGGGAATCTCCCCGCTGAATACAAGATGCGCCGACTCGGCCTGAAGGTCCACCGAGGCGCTGTAACACCCCAACACCGTACGTTCCAACTTGCATATGTCGGCGCCCGACAGCTCGATGCGCTCGGTATCGGACGTCTGTGCGAATAGTAATATTTTACCCCCAGGGCGGGAGGAAGCGATAGCCTGTCCAACGATCTCTCGCGCCGAAGCGGCCACCATCACCTGGTCCACCCCCCTGCCCGAGGTCAATTGTTTACATCGGACAACGACGTCGACCTGCCTGGGGTCCCACGCCTCCAGGGCGCCGAACCGCCTGGCCAGCGCCAGCCGCTCGGGGATGGTGTCGGTCGCCAGAATCGTCGCCCCGGTCCTCTTCACCAGCATCGTAAACAGCAATCCGATCGGCCCCTGGCCCTGAATCAGGACGACATCTTCGGGTTGCGGATCCATCTGGACCACCGCCTTGTGGCAGGTGTTGACGGGCTCAACGAAGCTCGCCACCTCAAACGGGACGTCGTCCGGGACGAGTTCGACCCCATCGCGCACGATCCAGTCCATGATCCGGATGTACTGTGCGAACCCCCCTCCGGCGGGCTCGAAGCCGGCCGTGATCCCGACCTTCTTGTAAGTCTCGCACTGTGCGTAGAGCTTCCTGGAGCAGTAGAAGCACGCGCGGCAGGGGATGTGGTGGAAGGCGATGACGTGATCGCCGGGCTTGAATTTGGAAACGCCGCCGCCGGCGGCGGCGACGACGCCGGCGGATTCGTGGCCGTAAATTCGCGGGGGCGGGAGGAGATCGTGCTCGATTTTCTTCAAGTCGGTGTGGCAGATGCCGCAGGCCTCGACGCGGACCAGGAGTTCGCCGGGGCCGATTTCGGGCACGGGCACGGATTCGACGCTGATGCGGCCATTGCCGGTGTAAACGGCGGCCATCATCCGGTTGTGATTAGAAGCGGCAGTCGGCAAGGAAATCTCCCAAGTTTACCGCTGCCCGGCGGCAGCGCGCATCCAGCCTCCACAGGCCGGGGATCGAGGCCGGCCGCAACAGGGCGGCCGCCACAATGCGGCCGCGGGAAAAGCGCCCGGCGGCGTCGCGATAACGGTTGAAATCGAGCGGCATCTCCTCGCCGGCGGTATCACTGACGACGCGGATGCAGTAGAAAGGCGTTTCGTATCTTTCGGCTGCCCCCGCCACCGCGGCGGCTTCCATGTCGACGGCGCGGCCGCCGGACTGGCTGAGAGTGCGGCGCTCGGCCGAAGTGACCGCCACCCGGTCGATCGAGATCAGGTTGCCGGCGGCGTGCGGCCGGGCCGACGGAGCAGGCAGGGGGAAGAACTCGCGGCTGGACGACGGCGCCAGGATTCTGGATGCGACGAAGACGTCGCCCGGCGCCAGGGCGGGGTCGAGCCCGCCGCAGAAGCCGGTGCTGAGCAGGGCACGGGGCCGCGCCTGGCGGAGGGCCGCCGAGGCGGCTTGCGCGGCGAGGTTTGGGCCGGGGCCGTTGGCGGCCAGGATCCACGGCTCGCCGCCGATGGCGGCGCGGCGGGCGAAGTCGATGCCCCAGTCGAGGCGGGAGACGGAAGAGGCGTGCGCCAGCAGGCCCGCGAATTCACGGGACTCAGCGGCAATCGCCACGATGGAGCCCTCCTCAGCAGTAGCCATTTGACCGAAACCACTCCACGGCCTTGCGCAGCGCCGGTTCAGCCCCCGAGGGGCGGAAGCCGAGCTCCTTGCCGGCCTTGGCGTGGGTGACCCACATTCTCTTCCTGGCCATGCGAACCGCGTCGAGAGGCACGCGCGGCTCCTTTCCCGTGACGGCGGCGAGCCCCGTTGAAACGGCGCCGGCCAGCGCGGCCGCCAGCCACGGCAGTTTCACCCTGGGGGCGGGCCTGCCGCTGATGGCCGCGAGATGACCTAGGATCTGCTCGAGCGTCAGATTCTCGCTTCCGAGAATATACCTCTCTCCGGGCCTTCCTTTCTCGCAGGCCAGCCAGTGCCCTTCGGCCGTCTCGCCGGCGTCGACGATATTCAGTCCCGTGTCGACGAAGGCGGGCATGCGGCCGCGGAGGAAGTCGACGATGGTCTGCCCGGTGGGAGTCGGCTTGACGTCGTGATCCCCGACCGGGGCGGTGGGGTTCACGATCACCACGGGGAAGCCGCCGCGCGCCGACTTGAGAGCCTCCTGCTCGGCCAGCCATTTCGAGCGCTTGTAGTGGCCGGTCATGTCCTGGAGGCTGACCGGCGTGGTCTCGTCGCCCAGCCCGCCGGGGACGAATCCGATGCAGCCGACGGTGCTGGTGTAGACGAACCGCTCCACGCCGGCACGGCGGGCGGCGTCGAGCAGCAGCCGGGCGCCCTCGACATTGGATTCGTACATCTCCTTGGGGTTCTTCACCCAGAGGCGATAGTCGGCGGCGACGTGGAAGACGAGGCCGCAGCCGGCGACGGCCCGTTCCAGCGAGTCCGGTGCTCTCAGGTCGCCGGGTATCACTTCGGCGTCGAGGCCGGTGACGGATTCGGGCCGACGGGCCATACCCCGCACAGGGATTCCGCGAGCGATGAGGGCTTGCGCCACGTGCCAGCCCAGGAAGCCGGAGACGCCGGTGACCAGGGCGGGCTTCATGCCGCGCCTTTCAGTTTCAGATACTCCGCCAGGGCCATGGCGACGAAGGCCACGGGGAACAGGCCGCCGGCGGGAAGCTGGGTGCGCACCAGGAACTCGAGGCCGCGGCGGACGCTCTCGCTGGTCGAGTCGCCTCCGGCCATGAGCCCGAGCAGCGCCCAGGCGGTGTGGGTGGCGGCGCTGGGCGCTTCCACGAAGGCAGGCGGGGAGGAGGCGTCGCAGTTTTCGCCCCAGCCGCCGTCGGCGTTCTGGACCGAGCGCAGCCATTCGCCGCCTCGGAGGACCTCGGCTTCGCGATCGTCGACGCCGGCGGCGCGGAGGCCGCGCAGGGCGAGGTAGGCGCCGCAGACGTAGCCCACCCCCGAGCGGGCGTGCCAGCGCCCCTCGGAGTGCTGCGACTCACGGAGGTAGCCGACGCCGCGCCGCAGGGCCTGGTCATCGGGTTCCGCGCCCCAGCGGCACAGAGCTTCCATGGCGAGGCCGGTGGCTCCGGGGGAGAGCCAGCCGCCGTCCTTCCGCTGCATGGAGCGCATGGCGTGCAGGAGAGGGCGGGCGCACGAGGCGGCGGGCTCCGTATCGCCGACGCAAGAGAGAGCGAGCAGGGCGATGGCCGTCTCGCCGCAGGAGAGGCCGCGCAGGTCCGAGGCCAGCAAGCAGCGCGCAGCCGGCTGGTTGGCCCTGCCCAACGCGTGAACGGCCAGGGCGGCGCCGAACGCCGGAGACGGCCGAGACTGGGCGGCCGGGACGGGGAGGGGCTCCGGGCTCCGGCGGCGCCAAAGGGCGGCCAGCCGGTGTTTCAACGGCAATGCCGCGCCGGCCGGCAAGGGCAAGGCCGAATCGACCAGGGCCAGCGAGTCCGCATCAGTTTCGGCGAACCAGCTTCCGTCCGGCAGTTGGAGAGACTCCAGACGCGCGGCGGCCAGTGGGGCGGCCTGGGCGACACTTGCTCGCAGTGCTTGCTCGGCTTGCGCGCCGGGGCTCATAGACCGGCCGGCGCCGGAGGAGCGATCGGCGTCAGCTTGACGAACCCGCCCTGCAACTCGCCGGGCAATTGGAAGCGCACATCCTCATCGATGATGTCCAACTCTTCCAAGTCCACGTAGCCCTTCTCACGTAGGGCGGCAATGAGTTCGGAGACCAGGTTCTCAGGCGCCGATGCGCCGGCGGTGACCGAGATGGTCCGCACACCGTCGAACCATTCGTCCTTGAGGTAAGAGCGGTCGTCTATCAGGAAGGCGGGCACGCCGGATTTCCGGCAGACTTCGACCAGGCGCTTGGAGTTGGAGCTGTTCTGCGAGCCGACCACGAGCAGCAACTGGCACATGGGCACGACGGCCTTGACCGCGGTCTGCCGGTTCTCGGTGGCGTAGCAGATGTCCTGCGACTTCGGGCCTTCGATGAGCGGGAAGCGCTTCCGCAGAATGTCGATGATGCCGCCGGTTTCGTCGAGGCTCAGAGTGGTCTGGGTGAGGAAGCAGACCTTGTCGGCGTCGGGCACCTCGACGACGGCGGCGTCGGCTTCGGTCTGGACGATGATGGTGTTGCGCGGCGCCTCGCCGAAGGTGCCATCGATCTCCTCGTGTTCCTTGTGCCCGATGAGCAGGATGGTGTGGCCGGCACGGGCGAACTTGACGGCTTCGAGGTGGACCTTGGTGACCAACGGGCAGGTGGCGTCGATGACTTCGAGATTCCGCGCCTTGGCCTCTTCCCGAACCATGGGGGAGACGCCGTGAGCGCTGAAGATGAGGCGGGCGCCCTCGGGGACCTGGTGGAGGTCGTCGACGAAGATGGCGCCGAGCCCCCTGAGTTCATCCACCACGTGCCGGTTGTGCACGATCTCCTTGCGCACGTAGATGGGCGCGCCGTAGAGTTCGAGCGCAATCTTGACGACGTCGATGGCCCTGACCACGCCGGCACAGAAGCCGCGCGGGCGCAGGAGGATGACCTTCTTCCCAGCACTACCCATGCTTTGCATAGTGGTTCCCTGAATTATAGCAACGCCGGGGGCTGGCAGGTCCGGCGGTTGGTTGGCTCCGGGTTCCGCCAGGTTCGTTTCAGAGTGGTTAAGTTGATGATTCCAAAGGCCCCGTAGGGTCGTTCCGTCATCCTGAGTTTTTCGGTGGGGCCGGGGTCCGGGGAGGGGGATGTGGGCAAGGGTGGGGTGGGGAGATGAGGCCGGGTTTCCCTCGGGTGTCCTCAGGTTCGTTCCAGAGGGGTTAAGTTCATGATTCCAAAGGCTCCGTAGGGTCGTTCCGTCATCCTGAGTTTGTGGGTTGGGCCGGGGGGCGGGGAGGGGGATGCGGGCAGGGGTATGGCGCCGGCTGTGGGGGGTGGAAACGAGTTGGCGCGTGGCGTTCAGCATGGTGCTGGAATACACCCGGCGGATTGGGGGCGGAGCCGGTTGGGCCGCAAGTGATTGAAAAGGGGGAGAAGAAATAGTTACTTCCGCAGTCACCGGCCCGATGTCGCGCAGGCGGACTTGGAGATGGAAAACGGCTCCGCGCTTCTTGACGCCTATCGTGATGCGCCTCGTCGCTCGTCGTTGAGGTCGGTCCCCTGCTCCTCGCAGAAGTAATCGACAAAGCCCGGAATGTTCTTCGACAGGCTGTAGAGCAAACATTGAAGCGGAACTCCGATGGCGGCTGCCTGCTCGTGCAGTTTGGTGACGAACAAGCCGGCGTCGAGATCGTAGAGTCCGCGTAGGAACGCGGATGGTCCTCGCACCTCGATCTCCCAGGCCTGGAGCGACTCGGGTGGGAAGTGACGGCGGTTATAGGTGGCGATTCCGAGTGGGAGCGGACCGCCGCAGCCAAGACATGACGATCACCAGGATGATCGGTCATCGCGTTGATGAGTGGCTCGAAACCATCTACTAAGGCCTCCGGGAAGTGGCGGCGAATCTCCTCCTCGCGGCGCCGCGCCATGCCGGGCGGCATGTCCCACTTCGCGATGAGGTTTCGGGTCACCTCCTCCATGATCAACTGGGACCACTTTGGCAGGTAGAGCCGGGGCGCCTCCGCCATGCGCAGAAGCGTGCCGGCAAGAGGCATCGGGATGAGGACGCACGCGTCGAGGACGACGCGGTGGTCCGCTCTCATTCGTCTTCGCCGCCTTCGGGGATGCCGGTGCGCTCGTAAAGGCCGGACTCGAAGGCTTCCTTCGCGATGCGGTCGAGCGCAGCCTTGCGCTCCGCGTTACGGCGCTTCTGGTAGGCGAGAAGATCCTTGAGATAGATCCGGCGATGGCTGCCAGCTTTGTGATAGGGCAACTCACCAGCCTCGAGGAGCTTGATGAGGTGAGGCCGTGAAACACCGAGCAGGCCGGCGGCACGTTGGGTGGTCAGTTGCTGGTTTTCGGGAATGAGGACAACCGCCCGGCCCAACTGCATGTTGCGCGTGATGTCCTTCAGCAGCCGGAAGACGGCGTCCGGTAGCTCCAGCCGTTCGCCATCGGCACCGACCAGGGCCGGCGATCCGAATTGGAGCATCCGGTTCAGCTCCCGGATCTGCCCTTCCTCCGACTCAGGCAATGTGACAGGTTCGTGCAGCACTGTGGTTGGCCTCCAAGTTCGACTGTACATCATATTCGAAATAAACGCAATGTAATCGCTATAATCGAAACGACTGCCAGGGTTTTGCGCTTCTTGATGAACCAGCTAGAATCCCTGCCAAACCTCGGGTGGGCCTACTCCGGCCCACGCGGCCGCAGGAAGATCCAGCCGAAGTCCTGGTTGGTCCAGTCCAGCGGAGGCCGAAGAACCACTTCGTGCGCCCCATCCGGCTGCCGCCACACCACGATGCAGGTGTCCCCCATGAAGTGCCGCTGCCGGATTGTCCCGAGCAGGTACCTGGAGTCCGGGCTCCACTGCATCCCGTTGAGAACCTCGCCGCCGAGGTCGATTCGGGAGGTCTTCCAAGGGCCGGGGTCCGCCACGAACGCCCCGCCCTCGCTGGTGTGGTAGGCGATCCACCGCCCATCGGGCGACCAGGAGGGATTTCGCCCACGCGCCAGCACCCGGTACTTCCCTGTGCGCCGCTCATAGACCCGAATCTCGCCGGCCAGCCCGATCACGATTCTTTCGTTGTCGTTGGACCAGCCCAACATGTACGACTCCAGGTCCTCGCCCTCCGCAAACTTTGTATAGGCGCCCGGCGAAGCCATGGGCGCAAAGACGTAGGCCATCGGCGCCTGATCCGCCGAAGCGCGCCCCACCAGGACGGAGGGGCTGGTTCTATAGGCGAGCCAGCTTCCATCTGGCGAAACCGCCAACCCGGCCACGAGCATCTCGAAGGTTGTCTTCTTCTCCCACAGAATCTCATTGTGTCGGTTGAAGCAGATGACGGATTTCCTGGTTGTTCCTATGAAATCCCTCCCCGACGGCATCGGCTGCGCCAGCTTCACACCTTCCGGCCACTTGCCCGGGACGCTCGGAACCGCCTCGAATGCAAACGCCTGATAGCCAGATTGCCGGCAGTCGATGATGTGCAACCCTTCCGCGCGCAACCGTCCACGCAATTCCCGTTGGAGGTCCGATTCCAAGAAGCAACCTCCGGCCAAGCCCGCCGCCAGCATCACGAGCAGCAACCCGTGCCATCGCAACGCCATCTGCTTCTCCTTCGCCGCAGGCTCGCTACCTGATCGGTGTGGACCAACCGTTCATCTTTACAGCGGGTTCATTATCTCCGTCAAGTCCGCCCGCCCCGAGTGGAAATTGAGTGGTGCTGTTTCTGTTGGTCCCAAAGGGCGAATCGGCCACCGACTGACATGCACTACTCCTTTCTGCCCCATCGCCTGCCAATCAATCTCAAGGTGACCATGAGTGCCGCCCACGCTGTGACGGCGCTGACAAGGTGGAGAAAGATGATGATCTGAGTTTCAAAGCTCATCGGGATCAGCGGCCCGTCAATCATGGAGTAGGCAGATACGAGCGATCCCACGATCACGAGAGCCAGTAACGACGCCATCTCTGTCTTTGTGAGAGGCCGGGGTGTTCTTCCCATTTCTTCATTCGCTCCGCTATGGTCTCACTGCGATGGACACTCTGCATCGATTCGCTGGTTTGCGATTGCCAGCTTGCCGGCCGCGATCATCACCTCGGCAAGATGCGCATAAAGGAATGGCGTGATGAAACCGAACACGGCACCGCCCGCTGTACCTACTAGTGCGCCCGGAGGCCCTGCGGCAAAGCCCCCGCCGATGAGCCCCGCGATCGAGAGTACTAGGCTCATGTTCTTTGCTATCGCATACGCTTTTTCTCGAATCGAGCTCTCAAAAGGCTCAAAATTTTGATCTACTTCCCTATGGATTCGTCTTATGCAATCGACTCGGGACTCAGCCTGCGGACCTGGAGGGTCGGGTGCCGGTTCAGCGACCGAATCGAGTTTCCCCGGATTCGTCCCGATCCCCGCCTCGCTTCGCGTCGGCTCTTCCCTCATAGCGTAGTAGACGTCCGGGTCCACCCCGTGGGCGTTGAAGAACCCCCACTGGATCTGATCAGGCGGGCGAGTAGCGGGTCGTAAGGTGGCGGTTACGGTTACCGATATCAGGTAAGTGGTGATCGAGAACGTCGGCTCCTTCTCCAACCCGCTGGGATCCCCGTAGTTCACCGGATCGTTCTCCACGTACGCATACCGGTTCCACCCCTGCGGGTTCCCCAGCCCCCCGCTCATCACGTACGGGTCAGCCGAAGTGAACCGTCCCCACGTCGAGCCGTAGTACCGGTTCCTGGCGTAGTCGAGCCCTGAAATCGAATCCCGCCAGTACGTCCCAAACTTCTCCCGCTCCTCCGCCGTCGCCCCGCCCACCTGCTCGCCGTACGGGTAGTAGCGCATCCCGGACACGACCGACCCCAGCCGGTCCGCCGTCACCCCCACGTTCTCGCTCAGGATCAGCCGCCCGGCAAAGTACACCCGCTCCTTGCCCTCGCAGAAAAACGTCGAGGTCCCCGATGTGCAGGTCCGGTAGGACCCCACCAGCTCCCCGAACGCCCCGTACAGGAAGTATGTCTTCTCCTGCCCCTGCGCCTGCTTCCACAGCCGCTCGTTCCTCACCGAGTAGGCGTAACTCTCCACGCCGTTCGGCGTCGTCACCGACACCAGCCGGTTCTCCACGTCATAGGCCGCGGTTGCCGATCCCCCGCCCGACGGCCACCCGGTCTGGTTGCCGTTCGAGTCAAACACGAAGCCCGTCCCCGACAGCCGGTTGTTCGCCGCGTTCACCGTCATCTGCACGCTGTAGCCCGAGCCCTTCGTCACGTTTTGTTGCAGGCGGTTGCCGAAGCCGTCGTAGACCCAAGCCAGGCCCCACTCCGGCCCCGTCGTCGCCGCCGAGATCAACCTTCCAAGCTCATCATACGCGTAGCTGACCTCTTCGCCCGAGATCCAATCCTTCCTCTGCCATAGTCTCCCATCATTGGCCGTCGAGGAGAACCGGTACTCCACGTCCGCCCCGGCGCCCGTCTGCCGCGTCATCTGCCCGAGCACGTTGAATTGGAAGCTCTCCGTCTGGTACGAAGTGGCCCCCGTCGGCAGCCACGTCCCCGCGTCAATCGTGATGCCGGCTGCGCGCGTGAGAGCCGTCAACTGCCCCGCAGGGTTGTATTGCGCCGAGTTGGCATAATCCACCGCCGATGTGCCCGGGTAGTAGATCCGGTTCAGTCGGCCGGCGGAGTCATAACCGTAGTTCAGCGCCTTCACTGGCTGCCACTGATAGCCGCCATTGTTCAGCTTGCCGAGTTGCGGATACTCCATCGATGTCGGCCGCCCCTCGTTGTCCCAATAGTATTCCACGCCCAGGTTTGCCAGTCCGCCCGTCCCCACCGTCAACTGCTTCATCGCCACCAGCCCGGACGGCCGGTAGCTATAGCTCTCCGATGCCGCTCCTGTCACTCCATAGGTCACCTTCGCCAGCCGTCCCCACAGGTTTGCTCCCGTCCCGGTGTCATAGGTAAACGTCGTCCGCTGCGCCATGTCCTCCGCCCCGCCCGCCACCGGGTACCGCTGCATCATCGATGTTCTGCCATAGGCGTCGTAGGAATACGCCACCCGCTGATTTCGCGCGTCCGTTTTCGTCGCCACGCGGCCGTCGGTGTTGTAGGTGTAGCTCACCGTCCCGTTCTCCGGCTGCGTGACGCTGGAAAGCCGCATATCCGAATCGTAGGCGAAATCCCGGAGCTGGGTCGTCCCGCCCCGCACCATCGTCACCCGGGTGAGCTTGTCCACCAGGTTGAATTCGTAGTCGGTGTCGTCCGTCGCCCCGCCCCCGCCCGGCCGCGGCTCGGTTACCTTCAGCAGCCGACCCAAGGAATCCATCGTGTGCTTCTTCCATTTGCCGGCCGGGTCGGTCACCTTTACCGTGTTCCCCTCATACAGGTAAGTTGTGAAGCCCGCGCTTCCAGGCGGCGTCACCTTCACCGTCCTGCCCCGCGCGTCATATTCAAACTCCGTCCAGTACTTGGTCCCGCCCGGCGCATAGGGTTGCGACACCCGCTTCACCTTCCCCGTCGCCGAGCACGCGCATGGGCCGTACTCGGTCTCCACCACCGACACCGTCGTCGTGCCGTAGCCCTTCTCCGCCCTGATCGTCCGCCCCAGCCCGTCCGTCGTCGTCTTCACCCACTTGCCGTTCGTGGTCGCCGTCGTCACCGAGCCTTCCGTCGCTGTCGCGTAGCTGTAGTTCGTCACCGCCCCGTGCGGCGAGGTCGTTGTCGCCGGCCTGGCCATCGTGTCGTAGGTGAACGCCGCCGTCGAGTTGTTCGGATTCACGTTCTGCGCCAGCCCGAAGAAGCTGTTCCACTGATACGAGCTCGCCAGGTTGGTCTCTCCGTTCGGCGTCACCGCCGACGGCAGGCTCCAGTTGCTCGCCGCCCCCAAGGTGAAATCCACGCGGTGGCCCAACAGGTCCTGCGCCTTCACCACGTTTCCCGCAATGTCATAGCTTAAGCATGACCCCGGCTTGCCGAGAGACTTCACCCACGTGGGATTGCCCCTCGCCAGATAGCTCAGACCGTACCCTCCGTCGTGCCAGTAGACCGGTCCCGGTTGGATGTCCACCAGGTTCGTGCTGCCAGCCGGACACAAGGCTGAGCTGCGGCCGTCGTACTCATACTCGGCCAGCCGCTTCGTGGTCGTGCCCTCCGTCACGTCGCTCCACAGCCGCAGGCCGAACAACCTGTAGCCATAGGAACTGATATAGCCGTGCGTGTAGGTCCGCGCCGGCGTCGTGTCAATCCCGAAGGCATACACTTTCTGGTCGAGCAAGTTCCCATGGCTGTCCAGCGTGTTGGTGGAGCGCGACGATTTCTCAAACGCCGTCCCCGGATCCAGCCTCGTCCGCGTCTCCGAGAGATAGATGTTTCCCGCCGAAAACTGTGTGAACGTGAACTCGCGCGTCGCCAGCACCTTCAGGCTCGGCGAGTTCGTCCGCTCCTGCACCGACACCGGCAGCCCGTAATTGAAAACCGCCGGGTTGGTCTGAAAACTCCACAGCCGGTCGTCGATTCCGTTGGCATCCAGCACCACCCGCCCCTGATGGCAGTTCTGCGGCGTGCCGGAATTCGACGGCGTGATCGCGTAGTACCACTGCGTTGCTCCCGCCTGCGGCCTCAGCCACCGGCCATTCACCTCGCGCAGCGTCCGCCCATTGCCAAACGCGAAGTCCACGTAGTTCCATTGCGTGTCCGCGCCGTAGGGGTAGGTCACCTTCACCAGCTCCCCGGCGTTGTTCGCACCGTACTGGAAGCTGTGCGAGAGGCCCAGGTTGGTCACGCTCACCGACGTCAGCAGATGCGTGGTCCCAAACTGTGTGTAGGGCGCGATCGGCGCCGTCAACGCCTGGTTCGCCGCGTAGGTGAATGTGTAGGCCTCCCCCGTGTTGATCCGGTTGGTGATCGAGGTCAGCCGCGGCAGCGGGTCCGCGGAATATTGAAAATCGAACACCGGCGCTCCGGCGCTTCCTCGCGGATCGGCGATGCTCTCGATTCTCCCGCTCGTGTTGCCCGTCCCGGCCCCGATGCCCGGCTTGTATTGGATGGATATGCTGTTGCCGTTCCGGTCGTAGAACAGTTGCGGATAGAGCGTCCCCGCGTCCGGCTCCCCCTCGCCGGAAACACAGAAATAGTAGCGCGAGGTCCCGTCCAGGAACCACAGTCGCGCCGCCGCGTCCTCATAGCGGGCGAACGTCCCGTCCGTCGATCGCCACGTGCCTCCCGAGTAATAGTCCAGCCGGTACTCCGCCCCGGTTTCGTCGGTGTAGGTGTAGTGGTGGACGGTCCAGAAATCACTGTAATGCGGCCGCAGCGTCCCGGCGCTCAGATTCCATCCATAGCCGTATCCGGTATCCCGCCCCAGGTTCCACAGCCCGCCTGCGTCCTTCCGCCAGTTCTGCGAGTTGTAATTGAGCCCCAGTGTCACCTTGGACCCGTCCCGCCGCGTGCCAGTCACCAGCGGAAGAGTGAAATTCACGTTCCCGGAAAACAGGTCGATCTGCTCACCGTGCGATCCCCATGTGGGGCTGTTCGCCTTCACCCCCACCCGCCGCGAATCCCCCGTCCCCGCCGCCGGAGTCACCACCGTCACGCCCGTCGCCGTCCCATAGTTGTTGTGCCGGTCCACCGGCTGGATCGTGTACGCGTAGCTGGTTCCGGCCGCCACTGTCGTGTCCGAGAACAACCCTGCCCGTACCGCCGCCAGCCCCGTGCCGTTGCGCGTGATCACATAGCGGCTGATGCCAATCCCGTTGACGTTGTCCTCCGACCCCTTCCACTGAAAATCGACACGGGTAGGTAATCCCGACGTCGCCACCGTCGACGCGCTCACCGCCCCCGGCGCCGTCCGGTCCAGCGGCCCCAGGTCCACGCTCAGGATTCCGTTCCCCGCCGGCGCGTTCATCACGCCGACCCCCGGCTTCCCGCTCGCCACCCCGCCTCCTCCCGGCCCGTACACCAGCACCCCGTTGATATACACCATCACCTGGCCCGCCGCCGTCAGCACGCTCTCCATCGTTGTGTCGTACTTCACCCCCACCGCCATCGTCGCCAGTTCCGTGTACACGCCATTCACGCGCCGGCTGATCGCCAGCGTGGCGTTGTAGTTGTAGCTGCCCGTAAGCCCGCGCAACTCCGCCGCCAGGAATGCCCCGTCCGGGGACGGCCCGAGCATGGACCAGTCATTCGCCCGCAGGTAGTGTATGTAGCTCCCTCCGGCGCTCGCCAGCCGCAGTTGGGTCCGGATGTGGTATTCAGACGAACCGTCCGGCACCGCCACTCGCGAAATCAAGGACCCGCCCGCCGCATCCGCCGACGTCAGCCCTGCCGCGCTGGTGGTCAGCACGCCGTTTTGCGACCAGTTGCTCAGATTGATACTGCCAAAGCTGTCTGAATAGTAGAACGTGTACGCGCCGAATGCGGCCGTCGCCAGCGGGAGCAATGCCAGGGCTCTCATCTCAGTTCCCCCCCTGCTTCTTCACGCCCGCCAACTGCTCCACGTCGAAGTCCTTCTTGAATTTCCGGATCTCCCGCTCCACCTCCTCCTTCGTGTGCTTGCTGCGGTCGAACGCCTTCACCTCCGGATGTTTGGACTCCGCCACCTCGTCCAGCTTCCGTAACGAGACGATGGAGGGCCGCGCCGCATGAAACTCCACAATCGCAAACAGGCCGTCGTCGCTCAGCATCGCGCTGTAGCTCAGCGCCTCCGCCTTGCCTTCCTCCCCCGGCCCTGGGGCGAACATCGGCCGCTGCGGATCCTGGTACGTCCCCGTCCCCACCATCGGCACCACCGCCAGCACCTTCCTCCCCCCGCCGTGCGCCTGCCCCCAGACACGCGGCACGGCAATTGTCCCCAGCGCCGCCAGAACCATCACCATTTTGGATGAATGCGTCTTCCCGAAAGTCATGCGAGCAGACTGACAGATTAACGTTTGTCTGTCAAGACATGATTTTACCTTACGTTGAAATATTTCTAGTTTCGACCGCGAGCACCGTACGAATCCGCACTTCCGCTCCCGCCGTGCCTCTAAAGTCAGCCCGACATCACAGGGCGTTCGCAGGCAAAGAGAAGCGCTCTCGAACACGCATTCGGCCGCCCGATGCCTGGCGGCGCCTTATTGCCGCACGAGTTCGGTGACGGTGAGGCGGCGGAATTCGATGGGGCCGTGGTCGCCCTGGAGGACGAAGGGGCCGGGCTTGTCCTCGTCGGGGTCGGTGGTGATGGCGGTGGGGCCTTCGACGACGCGGCGGTCGATGACCTTGGTCCCGTTGAGAGTGACGGTGAGGTCGCGGCCGACCAGGCGGATTTCCAGGACCTGCCATTCGCCCGGCGCTTTGGAGGCATTCACGGAGGGGGGAATGCGGCTGTAGAGGGCGCCGCTGCCGTGGATGTCCGGGGGCTTGCCGAAGTTGTCGTAGATCTGGATCTCGTAGCGGCCGCGGAGGCCGATGCCGCTGTTGGCGCCCTGGGCGTAGCGGTATTCGGCGCGGGCCTGGAAGTTCCAGAACTTGGCTTCGCTGGCGATGTCGGAGGCGCCCTTTTCGTTCTTGAGCAGGCCGTTCTCGACATACCAGCCGGGTCCAGCGGGCACCACCTTGCGCCAGCCGGAGGTGCTGCCGCCGTCGAAGAGATTCACCGTTTTGCCATTTTTCCAGGCGCCGTCGTCGCGATCGGCGATTTCGGGGGCGCGGACGCCTCTCCATTGGAGAGGGGCTCCGGACTCTTCTTCGCGCGTACCACGCAGCTCGCCTCCATCGAGGCGGGCCCGAAAGCGCTGGCGGATCAAGGGGCTCGCCGGGTCGCGGCTTGAGTTCCGGCGCTCGAAGGAGAAGGTCAACACGCCGGCCTCGATCCTGGCGTCGCGCAAGGGGTCCAGTTGCCCGCCGGGGGCGCCGACGAAACTGCCCTGGATGCTTGCCGTGCCCGCGCCCTTCACTTCGAGCCACCAGACGCGGCCGCGCGGCGTCGAGACATGGATGTTCCAGCGGCCGTTGAAACCGGTATCGGCGGCGGGCAGTCCGGCCGAGCAGAGGATGATGAGGAGGGCGGTTTTCCAGGTCATGGCAATTGACCGATTCTATCCAACAGCGCGGCGACGGCGGCGGCGTCGCCGCGGCCGGCGCTGAAGCGGAGGGCATTGTAGCGGTCAGTGAATTCGCGCACGGCGCGGGCCAGATCGGTCCCGGTGATGAGGCGGGCGAACTCGGCCGGGGTGGCCGAGGGGGGCTTTTCATAGCCGCGCCGGCGGAGCATCTCCAGCATCTGGCGATAGACCAGGCTAGCATCGTCGCGGCTGGCCAGGCCTCGCAACAGCCGGCGGCGTCTGACGCGCCTGCCGGCCCACCTGGCGATGCGAGGAGACGCCAGAGCGAGCAGCAGGCAGGCCGCCAGGGCAGCAGCGGCGGCTGCATAGAGCCGAGCCGGGACACGCGCCGCCTGTTGCCAGTTCCTGGCGAGCCCGGCCCAAGCCTCTCCGAGCCACCCCAGTTTGAAGCTCCGGCTGGATTGCTCCATGCGGAACGCCAGGGTCAGTTGCCGGTCGAGGTCGTAGCCGAGCACCCACTCCTGCCAGAACATCTCCACGGCATCGGTCCACAGCGCCAGCCTGGACCAGGCGCCGGCGCCGGTCTGCGAGGGGTCCGGCGGGGTCGGATCAAACGAGGCCCAGCCGCGGCCGGGGATCCACGCCTCCACCCAACTATGCGCGTCGGAGGCGCGCACCACGGTCCAGCCGCTCAGTGCGTTGTAACTGCCCCCCTGGAAACCGGTGGCCACACGGGCGGGCACCCACACTGCGCGGAGAAGCACGGCCATGGCCGAGGCGAAGTATTCGCAATGGCCCTGGCGGCTATCGAAGAGGAAGTAGGCCAGGGGGTCGTCCACTTCGCGCTCCAGCGGCGTGAGGGAGTAACGATACTGCGTTCGCAGAAACTCCTCGACGGCTCTCGCGCGGTCGCCGTCGGTGCGGGCCGCGGCGGTGATACGCCGGGCCAGGGCGATGACGCGCGGGTCCACCGGCGGCAAGCGCAGGTTGAAGTTGCGTTCGTCTTCAGGCAGGCTCTGGAGCCCGTTTCGGCGTTGAGTGGCGCCGTTTCCGCCGCCTTCCAGAGCCGCGTGAACCACGTAGCGTACGCCCTGCTGTCCGGCGAATGGGGCGCGGAAGCCGCCGGTGGGCGTTTCGACCACGACGCTGGAGGGCACGCGCAGGTATTCGGGCCTGGCGGCGACGAAGAGCCAGTCCGACGTCGAGCCGTGCAGTACCACCTCGTAGGTGATGCGCGTTCCCTCCCGCCGCAGCTCATCGTCTCCGGCGAGTTTCAACAGCCCGCGCTCGGGCCGGAGGAGGCGGCCTTCGCGGCTGGAGTTGTACCACTTCATGCCGTTGAACTCGGCCAGCGCGGTTCCGCGCCACTTGAGCGATTCCGGACGCGGGCCGCCAAAGCGCGCGTGCAGAACCGGCGCGCCGTGCTTTCTGATCTCGCCGACCTGCCCGAGGGTGACTTCGCCGGCGAAGCCGGAGACGCGCTGCACCGCCGGCAGCAGGCGCTCCAAGGCCGCCCGGGCGGTGCGGGGGAGCACGAAGAAGAGCCCGGCGGTGGCGATGAGAATCCCCAACGTCGTGGAGGCCGTCAACCACGCCAGCCGCCGCCCGAAACCGTCCACTCCCCTGCCGACCACCTTGCGTCCCTCCAGGGATTTCAGGATTTCAGCGCTGCCGAACGCGGCCACGGCGGAGGTGAGGAAGAGGGTCAGGAAGAGGAAGAACGTGAGGTTGGTGGAGACGATGGAGGCGGCCAGCAGCTCCAGAAAGGCGATGATCTTCACCAGGAAGAAGTCCCGCGGGGTGCTCGCCGTCAGGATTTTGGCGACCGCGACGAAGAAGACCAGGTGCACGGTGGAGGCCAGGAAGTCGCGGCTGACGTAGAGGTAATCGAGCGGGTAGAAGACGATGTAGACGAGGGTCGCGGCGGCCACCCAGCGGTTTGGGATGCGCAGCCTGATCACTCCCAGGGCCATGAGGGCGCGGGCCAGCAGCGCCGCGGCTCCGGCGGCCGCGGTGGGGGCGTCCAACGCTCCGCCGGCGCCCCCAGCGGAGAGCAGCAGGGCGAAATAGCCGCCGGCCAGCATCCCGAGCAGCGAGAACTCGTGGAAGCGGCGGACCGCCCGTACCTCGAAGCCAACTACCTGGCGGGCGGCCATGCGTTCTCCAGCTTGCGCGCAAACTCGATCAACTGTTTCAGCGGCTCGGTCTCCGATGAGCAGACGGCCAGGACATTGCCTTCTTGCAGCGTGATGGCGCCCGGCTCGTTGCGCCACTTCTGCCTTGCCTCGAAGGCCGATGCCTGCGAGCCCATGGCATAGAAGTCCACCCGCACGATGGCGCCGGGGCGGGTGTAACTGGTGCGGACCCACCGACGAGGCTTCAGCGCCCGCAACTCCTCAGGCGCCCGCTCCAGCGGGGGTGTTTCCAGGCCGATGCGCTTCCATCCGCCGTCGAGGGTCTCGGGAGGCACGGGAATCAGGGCTCTGCGGGGCAGGCCCCCGCAGGAGGCCAGAGAGAACCCCAGCGCCAGCGCGGATGTCAGGAGTCCAAGTCTCACTACTCAAGACCATAGCATCGCCGCGGTCCCCGGAGTTTCAGCGGGCCCGGCGCCGCCATGCTACTTTCAGGCATGAATCGCCGCACGTTTCTGGCATCGTCACTGGGCGCCGGAGCGGCTGGTTGGCGCAGTGCGCCGGCGGCCGCGACCCGCCCGCCGAACATCGTCGTTGTGTTGTGCGACGACCTCGGGTACGGCGACGCGTCGTGCTACGGCCATGCGGTGATTCGCACGCCGCACCTGGACCGGTTTGCCGCCGAGGGGATGCGCCTGACCGATTGCTACGCTGCGTCGCCGGTATGCTCGCCATCGCGCGCGGGATTGCTCACCGGCCGCGTTCCGGATCGCGCCGGCATATTCAACTGGATTCCGATGGAGCCGTGCGCCATGCATCTGCGGCGCGAGGAAGTCACTTTCCCGCGGCTGTTGAAAGGCGCCGGGTACCGCACCTGCCTTTCCGGAAAGTGGCATCTCAATGGCGCATTGGGGCGGGACAATGCGCAGGCGCAACCCGGCGATCACGGGTTCGACCACTGGTTTGCCTCCGGCGCGTGGGCGACTCCGTCGCAACACAATCCCGACAATTTCGTGCGCAACGGCATGCCATGCGGCCCCATCCGCGGGTACTCCAGCACCATCATCATGGAGGAAGCGCTGGGCTGGCTGGACCGCGCCGGGACGAGCGCGCCGTTCTGCCTGCTGGTGGCCTTTCAGGCGCCGCACGAGCGCATCGCTTCGGACCCGAAGTACGTCCGGCCGTATGCACGGCGCCCCCACAAGC
>JACRBC010000016.1 GCA_016213245.1 Candidatus Solibacter usitatus
CGGTCCAGGTGCCGTTGTCCTGCAGGCCGCCGGTGACTTGGTAGAAGGGCGCCCGGTCGTCGGCGTGGATCTGGTAGAACTGGCCGAGCGGGATGTTGTTGACGACGTCCCAGGTTTCGCCGCGGTCGTAGCTGACCGAGACGCCGCCGTCCTGGCCGTGCCACATGCGGCGCGGGTTTTGGGGATCGATCCACAGGGAGTGGAAGTCGACGTGGGTGCGGTTGGCGATGACGCGCCAGGTCTTGCCGGCGTCGAGGGAGAGTTGCAGGGAACCGGCGACGGCGTAAACGCGGTTTTCGTCCTGCGGGTCCACGCGCAGGTCGGCGTAGTAGAAGCCGCGGGAGACCACTTCTCGCTCGCGGGTCATCTCGGTCCAGGTCTCGCCGGCGTCGATGGAGCGGTAGAAGGTGCCCTCCTTCGATTCGCAGGCGACGTAGACGACATTGGGACTGGAGGGCGCGACCTTGACGCCGGCGCGGCCGATCAGCTTGGGCAGGCCGGCGGCGAGTTTCTTCCAGGTGCGGCCGCCGTCGACGGACTTGAAAATGCCGCTCTGCTCGCTGCCGCTCAAATGGTTCCAGGGCTGGCGTTCGAAGCGCCACATGGCGGCGTAGAGGATGTTGGGGTTCTTCGGGTCGACGTCCATGTCGGCGCAGCCGTGGCGGTCGTCGAGAAAGAGCGTCTTCTGCCAGGTGGCGCCGCCGTCGCTGGTCATGAAGACGCCGCGCTCGGGGTTGGGACCGGCCTGGTGGCCGATGGCGCAGACCCAGGCGGTGCCCGAATCGAGCGGCGAGACCAGGACGCGGGCGATGTGTTCGGTGTCCTTGAGGCCGAGGCGCTGCCAGCTCTTGCCGCCGTCGGTGGACTTGTAGACGCCGTCGCCGAAGGAGACGGAGTTGCGCATGTTGGCTTCGCCGCTGCCGAGCCAGACGACCTCCGGGTTGCGCGGGTCCAGGGCGAGGTCGCCGACCGAGTAGGAGCCTTGGCGCTCCCAGAGCGGCGACCAGGTGGTGCCGCCGTTGACGGACTTCCAGAGGCCGCCACCGCCGGTTCCGACGTAGACGACGGCCGGATTGCCGGGCACGCCCTCCACATCCGTGGTGCGGCCGCCCATGTTGGCGGGGCCGATGGCACGGTACTCCCAGTTATTGAAATGCCTGACGTCGGAGGCGGGGGCGGGCAGCGTCCAGACGAGCAGGGTGGCTGTGATCCAGCGGTTCATACTGTTCCTCCGGCGGGAATCGAAGCTATTCTTCCACGGCGGCGCCATCGCGGTCCATGGGCTGCCGGTGCTTCTTTGCGAGGTACTCAGAGAGCTTGAGCAGGGTGCGGCCGCCGCGGTCGACGTAGCGGCAAGCGGCCTTCTGGTAGCGGCGCAGGATCTCCCGGCGGTTGGCGTCCCTGATCGGGCAGGCCTCGATATCGAGCAGCAGTTCCACTTCCCAGGGCTGGAAGGTGGTGCGCTGCATGCGGCCGCGCAAGAGTTCCTGCATGAGCTTGTTGAACTGGTGGAGCCGGGCTTCAAGCTCGATGAGGGGAATCGGCATTTGTATGTGTATTGATTTTAGCCGGAATCGGCGGAGAGGATGGAGCTGATCTCAACTTAACCGGAGGATCGGGCGCTCTTGAGCCAGAGCCCGGCCTGTCCGGCCTTGTCCGCTTCGCCGGCGCGCTGCCAGGATGCGCAGAGGTTGTTCACCATGCGGGTGAGGATCTGGCTGGCGCTGACCGGGGCGAACAGCAGGGGGGAAGGTTCCAGGCGGCGGCCGGTGAGCGCTTCCACCAGATCGAGGCAATCGGATTCGGTGAGCAGGTTGCCGCGGTCGAAGACATCGACGAAGACCTTCACCAGGCCATCGTTGTAGAGGCAGACGAAGTGGGCGGGCAGGCCGATGCCGTAGACCGGGCGCAGGAGGCGGCGGGCGACTTCGATGTAGACGATTGAGAGCGTGATGGGCAGACCCCTGCGCCGCAGCAACACCTGGTCGAGGCAACTATTGGCGGGAGAGTAGTAATCGGTGAGATCGCCGCGCAGGCCGAGCTCGGAGAAGAGGACCTGATTGGCGGCGCCGAGAAACTGCGCGCCACCGGAGGCCGGCGGCAGAAGTTCGCCGATCAGGGCGGCCCACTGGTCCAGGGTGCTGAGCGCGGCGGCGGTGTCGACAGGCTGGACGAGAGCGGCGATCTCGAGGGCCGCCTGGTCCAGGTGGAGAGCGTCGTGTTGTCCTGCCATGAGGGCGCGAAAGCCCTGCGAGGGCGGTGGAAATGTCACTTAAAGAAAATATCGAGCAGTTTCGTATTGCGCCCGGCGGCATCGATGCAATATTCAAACGGGCTGAAGGCGATGAGCCGTTGCCGGCGATCGACGTAGAGGAGAACCTCATCTCCGGGCGCGTACTGGAGGATCTGAATCACGCCGGAGTTGCAGGAGCGGCTGCGCCGCACATGGAACTTGGAGGGATCCGGGTGGGGGCTGGCGGGTCCCCAGTCCTCCATGAACTTCTTCATATTGTAGTCGCGGCAGGGCTGCGCCGGGTCGCAGCCCCACAGGCGGTAGGCGTCATCGTAGTTGCGCTGCTCCAGGAGGGCGAGCAAGCGGGAGACCTGGCGCTTTTCGCGGAAGTCGTGCCAGTAGTAATAGCCGGCCAGCGCGAGAATGACCAGGGTCAGGGCGCCGAGGACGATGCGCTTGAAGCTCTTCTCGCGCTTCGTATCGGAGACGCCGTAGTTATCGAGGAACCCGGGCATGCGAGGACCTCCGGCCGGAGCTTACTTCTTTCCCGGATAGGCCTTGTCGTAAGCCGAGGTCACTTCCGCCGAAATGTCGAACGCGGGCTTGAAGTAGAGCAAGTTGGCGCCGTCGACGACCATATCGAGGCCTTTCTCCTCGGCGACCTTCTTGACCACCTCCTGCAGCCTCTGACCGACGCGCTGGAGGATATCCTGGCGATTGCGCTGGACGGCTTCCTGCAAGGCTTCGCTGTTGCGCTGCAACTGGCGCTGCTTCAACTGGAGGCGCGCGCCCAACTCGGCCAGGGTGGCCTCGTTGTACTTGGTCTGATTGGCGTCGTACTCCTGCTGGAGCTTGGCGGTCTCCTTTTCAAGCTGGGCGAGCTCGTCCTGCCGGGGTCCGAAGCGGGCCTTGAGGTCGGCTTCGGCCTGCTTGATCTCGACGGTGTCCTGCAGAGCCTTCTGCAGGTTGACGGCGCCGATCTTCACTTGCGCCTGCACGCCAGCGGCGGTACAGAGCGTGACAGCGGCGGCGATCGCGAGGTGGGTCCAACGAATTGCTTTCATGGAAGTTTCTACTCTCTTTCAGTCTTCTTGAGCGCCGCGGCTCTAGCCGAGCACCGCGAGGATCTCGTCCTCGCGCAGGATCAGGTGCTCGACGCCGTCGATCTTAACGTCCGAGCCGGAATATTTGCCGAAGAGAATCCGGTCGCCGGGTTTCACATCCAGGCTGGTCCGCTGGCCGTTTTCCAGCAGTTTGCCGCTGCCCACGGCGACGACGTCGGCCTGCTGGGGCTTTTCCTTCGCGGTGTCCGGAATGATGATGCCGCCGATGACGCTCTCGCCCTCCTCGAGGCGCTTTACCAGCACACGGTCATGCAATGGGCGCAAGTTCATGAATCCTCTCCCTGGTTTCATTAGACACCGGGACACAGGACTTGGACGCACAAGACGGCCGAGCCCGGTGGAACCCAGGTCCATCCTGCATTGTAGAGGCTCCGGGTGGCCGGGCTCAACTGCCGAATCGCCCGCCGCTCGGCTATGATTGGTCCTGGACGCCACGGCCCGGGCGAGCGGACGAGCAGGTTTCTGTTCCTCGCCGGGGCGGGCCCTGTCTCAACCTTGGAATGGTAGCGGCAGGCGACAGGGCAGTCCGGAAAGACTTGACGGCCGATGCACCAGCTCAGCGACGAAGAGCTGATCGCCAGGTCCAGATCCGAGGGGGCGCCTCCGAGGCCGGACCCGCACCTGGAGGAGTTGTTCAGCCGCCACCAGCGGCGGGTGGCGGGCTGGTGCATGCGCTACACCGAGAACCGCGAAGACGCGCTGGACCTGGCGCAGGAGGTTCTGGCCAACACGTTCCGCCGGCTGGACACGTTCCAGGGCAACTCCAAGTTCACCACCTGGCTGTACATCATCTGCCGCAATCACTGCCTGAACGCGGTGAAGGCAAAGGCGGCCCGGCCGGACACGGTGGGCGAGGAGATGCTCTCTTTTCTTGCGGATCCCTCAAATGGCCCGATGGAGGAGAAGATTTCGAGGGACAGGTTGCTGGCGCTGGCGCGGGGATGGATCTGCACGCTGCTGGAGGAGACCGAGCGGCGCGTGTTCGTGATGCACTTTGTCGAGGAGGTCCCGCTCGACGCGATTACCCGGGCGTTGCGGCTCCAGAACGCCAGCGGGGCCAAGGCGTACGTGGTGAGCGCGCGGCGGAAGCTCTCGGAAGCGGCGCGGCGCTGGAGGTTGCAACATGAAGCCGGGTGAGTTGCTGCGGGCTGCGGGCCCGTGCCTGGACGCCGCGAAGATGGAAGCGTTCGTGGAAGGCAGGCTGCCGGAGGTTTCCTCTCACATCGAAGCATGTCCGGCGTGCGCGCACGAAGTGGCGAGCTTCAGGGAGTTTCTGGCGGCGGAGGCCGGCGCGGAGCAGGCGGCGGACCTGAATTGGATTGAACACCGGCTGACGCCGCCCTGGCGGGCGGCCCGCCGGGGGTGGTTCCAGTGGCCGGCCCAAGCGCCCGTGCCCCGCTGGGCGATGAGCCTGGCGGCGCTGCTGCTGGTGGTGGCCGGAGGCCTTCAAGTGCGGCGGCTGGCGGGGCCCGGGACTGCGGGCGAGCCGGCGAACATGGTCCGGTCGGCCCAGTTGCAGATCACCGCTCCGGCGGGCGATGTGGGGGTGGCGCCGACGCAGTTCCACTGGGAGAACAAGGGCAAAGCAGGCGCCTACGTGGTGGAATTGAGCGAGATCGACGGCGCCCTGGTCTGGAGCGGGCGATCGAATCAGCCGAATCTTTCGCTGCCGCCGGACATCCAAAGAGCCATCCTCCCCCGCAAGACCCTGGTCTGGCGGGTGAGGGCGTTGGGGACGGACGGCTCAGTCATAGCCGAGTCCGCGCCGGCGCGGTTCCGGCTGATGCCGCCGGAATGAGACGGAGCAAGAGGGGTAGTCGTCGATGCGGTTTCGGGCTCGATTCTTGTTGCCTGCCATGCTTGTCTTTGCAGGCGGACTGCCGGCGGTGGAGTGGCGATATCCGGGACTCTGGCTGAAGGTCTCCGAGGAGAGGGCGCCGGCAGGCGGCGTAGTGCAACTCCAGATCACCCTGACCGAGCCGAAGCCGATCATCCGCACCAGGATGGACGTGGTTTTCGACGAGGAGATAGTGGAAGAGATCATGGGCGTGGCCATCTTCAGCGAAGGGGGCAACGCCGCTGGCATGGCCACACGGCGCGGGAATGTCCTGACCATTCAAGCGGCGTCGCCGGACGCGTCGTTCGGCTACAGCGACGAATACCCGATCATCACCATCACGGCGAGGCTGCGGCCGGCTGCCCGGCCGGGGGCGCGGGGGGTCTTCTCGATCGATCCCAAGTCCGATTTCCGCCAGCCGGACGGCTCGCGCTGGGATCTGAACGGCAACGAGGCGGGCGGGGTGACGGTGGACGGGGGGTTTTGGATCGAAGATGTGGTCCCGGCCAACGGGCCGGTGGCCGCCGGGCAGGCGGTACGCATCCTGGGGCACGGATTCAAGCCCTGGAGCAAGGTTGCGATCAGCGGGGCGCCGGCGCTGCGCACCGAGTACGTTTCACCCACGGAGTTGCGGGTGGTCTCCGGCGCGCCTTTCGAGATGGATCAGCGCTATGTGCACGTGGTGGCGCCGGACCAGAACGAGAAGATCTACTATCCGTACCTGCGGGGCGTAAATCAATCACCGAGCGATTTCGACCTGAT
Source organism: Candidatus Solibacter usitatus (assembly GCA_016213245.1). Classification (GTDB taxonomy): domain Bacteria; phylum Acidobacteriota; class Terriglobia; order Bryobacterales; family Bryobacteraceae; genus Paludibaculum; species Paludibaculum usitatum_A. Next base: position 5,957 of record JACRBC010000016.1, read on the forward strand.
CAGCGCCTCGGAACCGCTGTTTTCGCACAAGGCCTTCGACGCCGCCGTGTTCGACATTCCTGCGTCGCTGTCGCGGCCGGGCGGATTGGCCGGAGTGGCGGTGCAGAATCCGAACCCGGCGCCGGTGGCGGTCTGGTTCAACCTCTACGACGAGTCGGGCGTGCGGGTGGCCGCCGCCTGGATGACGCTGCTGCCGGGTGAGCGCCTGGTGAAGGAACTTTCGGAGATCTACCGGGGATTCTCGCGGCCGGAGCACACGGCGCTGCGGGTGTGGGCGAGCGGGGCTATTCAGGTGATGGCGTTCGGGGCGTCGCCGGAGACCGGGGAAGTGACCGCGCTGCTGCCCGAGACCGCCGGCGGCGGAGTCTATCAGCCGCAATAGCGAGCGTCGCGGCGGCCGCGGCTGCGCAGCACAGCAAGAAGCTCCAGGAGAAATAGGGGGTCAGGGGAGCGCCGCCGTCGCCGGAGAGCACGAAGGCCGCCCAGTCCTGGCGGGGCGCGCCCGAGCGGAGCATCGCCAGTTTGGCGGTCCGGAGCGCGGCGGCCGGGGCGGCTCCGCCGGAGAGTTCCCTGTAGAAGCGGTGCATCATGGTTGCGGCCGCCTGGTCCCGAACAGCCCACAGCGTGCCGACGACCGAGCCCGCTCCGGCCTGGAGAAACGCCCGTCCCAGGCTGAGGGGCGCATCGCCGCGGGCGGGAGCGCCGGCTTCGGTCTGGCAGGCCGAGAGGGTGACCAGCTCCACGCCATGCAGGTCCAGTCCGGCCACGTCGCGCAGGAAGAGGTATTCGGGGCCGGCGAACAGGATGCGGGAGCGGGCGGGGTTTTCGTAGTCGGCCGCGGCGTGGGTGGCGAGATGGAGCACGGGATAGGCGGAGGCGCTTTGCAGGCGGTCCTTGCCGGCCTGGCTGCCTTTGAAGAGGTCCGCCCTGCCGGGAAGCAGGCGGGCCACGGTTTCCAGCTCCGCGGCGGCGCGCGGAAGGCGGGTCCAGTTTTCGTCGCCGGGGAGGACGGTGCGGACCTGGGGGTCGCCGACGCCGAGGAGTTGCCTCTGCCAGGGCCAGCGCCGGGGCCGGGATTGAGTTGGGGCGCGGAGATATGCGGTGGAGGGCAGTTGCCATGTCTGGTGCCGCTCGACCACGTTCCGGCCGTCCGGCAGCGTCAAGGCGTCGAAGGCGGCGGCGGCCAGCGAGCCATCGGGGACGACGATCAACCTGGGGGGCAGGGGCAGGTCCGGCAGCCAGACGCCTTTGGGCAGCTCGACCCAACTCGCCCCGGCGGGGGTGATGCAGAGGACCGCGGCCTTGCTCCGGCCGAGCCAGTAGACCAGCAGCGCGGCATCGCGTGGCAGCAGGGCGCGCAGCCGGTCGAGGCGCACACCGCTGTGCCCGCGGGAGCGCTCCAGCCAGTCCAGGCGGGAGTCGACGCCCGGAGCTCCCTCGATTAAGGCGTCATAGACGTCCCGCTTGCCGGCAAGAAAGCCGCCGCGCAAAGGCGAGAGGCCGAGCCCGGCGCGGCTGGATTCGATGACCTCGGCGGCCTGGCGGAAAAGGGCGTAGCTGAGGCGAGCGCGTCCCAGGCCGTAGAGCGCCTTCCACTGTTCCTCGGGGGCCTGCAGGGCTTGCGAGAGGAGGAGGGCCTGGGTCCACTCCCGGGCGGCGCCGGCGCGGTCTCCGGCACGAAAGAGGGTCTCGCCGAGGTAGAGGCGGGCCTGCATCACCTCGCGGCGGTTGGAGGCGGCCTGAGCCATCGAGAGCACTTCGGAGAACAGCCGGGCCGCGGCCTTCAGGTCGCCGAAGTCCATGGCGCGGGCGATGGCCATGTTCTTCATGGCGCCGAGTTGCCCATCGACATCGCGGCGGCGGCGGAAGATGTCCAGCGCGGACTGCTCGCTTTCCAGCGCTTTGTAGGGATCGCCCAGGCGGCGGTAGAGGGCTCCGAGATTGGAGAGCATCTGGGCGCGTTCGGCGTCGTCCGGCAGCGCTCCGGCGCGCCGCAGGCGGGTGTAGAGATCGAGGGCATCCTGGTCGCGACCCAGTTTTTGAAGCAGCGCCGCGCGGTTCACCTCCACCAGTTGGAGCACGCCGGCGGACCAGGGTTCGGCGGAGTGGGCGGAGGCGAGGCCGGCGGCACGGTCGTAGACGGTCCAGGCCTCCAGGTAGCGGCCGCGATAGAAGTGGATGGCGCCGATGTTCACCCAGCGTTCGGCTTCGAAGCGGAACTCGCCCTCCTGGTGGTGGAGGAGGCGGGAGCGCTCGAAGGACTCCAGCGCGCGGTCGTAGTCGCCGCGGTAGAGCAGATCGGCGCCGAGCTTGTTCAGACGCTGGGCCTCGGGGCCGGCGGCCGGGGCGAGCAGGCAGAGAGTCAGGGCCGCCAGCCGGATGATATGATGGCCGCGAACCGGAGCACCTCGTCCTATGAAAGTCATCCGCATCGCATCCCTAACTCTGATTGGCCTGGGCCTCTGCGCCCCCGTCAATCATACCCTTCAGGCCCAGGCCCCCAAGAAACGGCTACTGATCATCGGCGCCGTGAAGGGCTTCCAGCACGACGCCACCTCCCAGGGCATGGCCACGCTGTGGAAGCTCGGCAAAGAGACCGGCCTGTGGGACGCCTACATCAAGACCGATGCCCAGCTCCTGACCAAGAAGAAGTTGACGGGCAACGCCAAGAACATCGACTACTTCGACGCCGTCGCCTTCTACACCACCGGCGAACTGGACATGGACGACGAGCAGAAAGCCGCGCTGATGTCGTTCATCAAGGACGACGGCAAGGGCTTCATCGGCGTGCACTCGGCGCCCGACACCTTCTACAAGTGGCCGGAGTATGGCGAGATGCTGGGCGGCTGGTTCGACGGCCATCCCTGGAACACTTTCCAGGCGCCGATCATTATCGAGGACCAGGCGAACCCCATCGTGAAGCACCTGGGAAAAGAGATGGTGGTGCTGGATGAGATCTACCAGGCCAAGGAGTTTTCCCGCGAGAAGTGCCGCGTGCTGATGCGCCTGGACGAGTCCAAGCTGGATCTGACCAAGAAGGGCATCAAGCGCACCGACAAAGACTGGGCGGTGAGCTGGATCAAGAGCTACGGCAAGGGCCGCGTGTTCTACTCCACGCTGGGCCACACGCCGGAGTCGTGGGACCGTCCGGACGTGCAGCAGATGTGGCTGGAGGCGGTGAAATGGACCATGGGGCTGACCCAGGCCGACGCCACGCCGCGGCCGCGCCCGGCGCAGTAAGGCCGGCGCTGCTGCTGTTGCTGGCCCTGCCGCTGGCGGCGGGGCCGGGTTCGGATATTTATATCCACGGAAGGTTCGGGCAGAGCGTGCAGGTGCGGCGCGCCTACGCCGATGCGCTGCGAGACGTCGAGGCGCGCGTCGAGTTCACCGAGCCGGGCGGGGCCAGGCACACCGTCCTGGCCTACTGGAGCGGCGGCAGAATGTGGAGCGTCAACTTCTCCCCGAACCGGAGGGGAAAGTGGGCTTACCAGTGGTTTTCGAATGACCCCGATCTCAACCGGCTGGGCGGGTCATTTCAGGTGGTGGCCAATCCGGGGCGGACGGAACTCGACCGTCACGGCCCGCCGCGGCTCTCTCCGGACCGCCGCCACTTTGTCCACGCCGATGGCAAGCCGTGGTTCTGGCTGGCCGACACCGCCTGGAACGGCGCGCTGCTGGCGGACGAGTTTGAATGGGACGAGTATCTGAAGGCGCGCGCCGCCCAGCGTTTCACAGCGGTGCAGTTCGTCATGACGCAATGGCGCGCCGGCCGCGCGGATGAAAAGGGGCGCACGGCGTTCCGTGTGGAGAACGGGCGGCTCAGCATCGATTCCGAGTTCTTCCTCCGGATGGACCACTTTGTCCAGGCCATCCGGCGCCACGGGCTGGTTCCCGTGCCGGTGATGCTGTGGGCGCTCACGTCAAAGGCCGGAGAGAGTCCGGGCGAGACGCTCTCCACCGGCCAGGCCATTGAACTGGCCCGGTACATCAACGCACGCTATGCGGCGTATGGCTCGATGTGGTTGCTGGGCGGCGACGGCGACTACCGCGGCGAGAAGGCGAACCGCTGGAAGGAGATCGGCCGCGCGGTCTTCCCGCCGGGACTGGATCGCCGCCCGGTGAGCCTGCACCCGCGCGGCATGCAGGACCCCTGGCCGGGTTTCCTGGACGAGCCCTGGCTCGACTTTCTCGTCTACCAGTCCGGCCACGGCGACAACGAGGCGAAGTGGCGCTGGCAGCGGGAGCGCGGCCTGGCCGAGGGCTGGAAGTACGCGCCTCCGCGTCCGGTAATCGACGGCGAACCGGACTATGAGGGCCACATCGCCTACCACTCCAAGCAGGTGATCAGCGATGCGACGGTGCGCCGCGCGGTCTACTCCAGCCTGTTCGCCGCGCCGCCCGCGGGCGTCACCTACGGCGCCCACGGGGTCTGGTTCTGGGCGCGCGAGGCCGTAATCCCGCTGGATCACGCGGCTTCGGGAGTCGCCAGACCCTGGAAGGAGTGCCTGGCCTATCCGGGAGCGGCCCAGATGAAGGCGATGCGCGACTTGTTCGACCGCCTGCCGTGGTGGACGCTACGTCCGGATGCGGCCATCACCGCAGGGAACCCGGCGCCGCTCCAGGCGCTGAGTTCACGCGATGGAAGGGTCGCGCTGGTCTATGTGCCCGGCGGGGCGGCGGTGCAGCTTGATCTGGGCCATTTCGGAGCCGTGGCGCGGGCCGAATGGCTCAATCCGCGCACGGGCGCGGCAACCGCGATCAGCCGGACCCTCGCCTCCGGAAGCGGCCGCTTCCAGCCGCCTTCGGCGGGGGACTGGCTGCTTCTCATTGCGCGCTCCCAAAAGTAGCTCTCGAATCAGCAAGCTGCATCAGGACCAATAGATATGGTTTACAGTGTGTCCCGTTGCAACGGGGTGCGTTGGCTGCTACAGTTTGATACATCAGGGGAATCTGAATGAACCTCAACAAAACACTTGTTTTCGTTACCCTCTGCCTGTTCGCGCTCGCTCTGAGCGTCGCCGGGCAGACTATTACTGGTACCATCACCGGCACGGTGACCGACCCTTCGGGCTCGGTGATTCCGCAAGCCAAGGTGGCGGCCACCAACGTAGCAACCAACATCACCACCGAAGGGCTTTCGACCGAATCCGGCACGTACAACCTTTTGTTCCTGCCGATCGGCGACTACCGCGTGGCCGTTACCGCGAAGGGCTTCAAGAAGTCGACACTTGGGCCGTTCAAGCTGGAAGGCAGCCAGACGGCACGCGTCGACGTCAAGCTCGAAGTCGGCGACACCACGCAGGTGGTGGAAGTGAGCGACGTCGCGCCGATCCTGCAGACCGAGACGACGCAGACCGGGGATACAATCTCAGCCGCCAAGTTGACGGCGCTGCCGCTGAAGGGGCGCAATTTTGTCTCTCTGACGCTGCTGGTGCCGGGCTCGATCTCGCCGAACCCGGAGGGCATGGGCAGCCGTTTTGGCGCGCGTCCTTACGTGAACGGCAACCGCGAGCAGACGAACAACTTTCTGCTCGACGGCGTGGACGTGAACGACTCCATTGACAACCGCGTGGGCTACTCGCCGAACGTGGATGCGCTGGAGGAAGTCAAGGTGCTGACGGGTAACGCCGCGGCCGATTACGGCAACGCCGGCGGCGCCTCGGTGATGATGTCGATCAAGAGCGGCACCAACCAGTTCCACGGCAACGTGTTCGAGTTCCTGCAGAACAGCGAGTTGAACGCCAACGGCTACTTCCGCAACCGCGTGGTCTCTACCGCGAAGCGCGCCGACTTCAAGCGCAACATCTTCGGCGGGACGTTCGGCGGCCCGATCAAGCGCGACAAGGCGTTCTTCTTCGTGGACTACGAAGGAACGGAGCAGCGCAGCGGCGGGGCATCGTCGGCCAGCGTCGCTCCGGCGGCGTGGAGGACGGGCGACCTGAGCCAGTTCCCCAACCAGATCAACGACCCGACGACGGGCAATCTCTTTCCGAACAAGCAGATTCCGGCGACGCGGATCGTGAACCCGGTGGCCAAGAAGCTCTTTTCGAGTCCCGATCTCTATCCGCTGCCGACACAGGCCGGCACAGGCGCGCTGGGCGTCTCCGGCAACTACGGCGGCAGCACCGCCAGCACGACGAAGAACCATCAGGGCGACGTCAAGCTGGATTACCGCATGACCGATAAGGACAGCCTGTCCGGACGTTGGTCGCTCGGGCGGTACGAGTCTTTTGGCAGCGCGGCCGTGCTGCCGGTCTTCATGACCAGCGGCCAGCAAGGCCCGACGCAGTCGGCCGTGATCAACTGGGTCCGCACCGTCTCGCCCACCATCGTGAACGAAGCGCGCGTGGCGTATTCCCGCATCGTGATCAACGACATCACGGTGGACTGGTCGGGAAAGCTCGGCCTGTCCGGCAACCAGACGTTCGGCATCCCAGGCGGCCAGGCGATCGCGGGCCTCAGCAGCGTCGCGATCGGCGGCGGCCTCAGCGGCGTCGGCGCCGGCGGCGTGACGAGCAACACCGCGGACAACAAGTTCATCTACTACGACAACCTGACCTGGCAGAGAGGCTCGCACCTTCTGAAGATGGGCGCGCAGTTCACGCGCTATCAGCAGAATCGCTACTACTCGGGCAACAACGGCGTTCTGGGCAATTTCCGCTACACCGGCGCGTACACGGCCGGCGGCAGCAGCAACGCCAACGGTCTGGACTACGCGGACTTTCTGCTGGACCAGCTTGCCGCCAAGGGCCGCGGCGCACTCACCGGCGCCTGGGGCCATCGCTCGTGGCGCCCCGCGCTGTTCGTCCAGGATGATTGGAAGGTGACGCGCTCGTTCACGATCAATCTCGGCCTGCGTTGGGAGTACATGCAGCCCCTGTATGAGGTCGGCGACCGCATGGTCAACGTCGATACCTACAGCGGCAAGCTGATGTACCCCGGCAAGAACGGCAACAGCCGCGCACTGTACAACGGCTATAAGAAGCAGTTCATGCCGCGCATCGGCTTCGCCTGGACGCCGGGCATGTTCAACAACAAGATGGTGGTCCGCGGCGGCTATGCCTACATGAGCTTCATGGAAGGCACGGGCGCCAACCTGCGCCTGCCTCTGAACCCGCCGTTCTTCGTCGAGACGGACTTCAGCTACGATGCGAGGACGCCGGGCACCATTACCTCCGGCTTCGCCGACGTGGCCACGGGCAACATCACGCTGGATATGCCGCGCCCCTCCAACACGGTGGTGCCGCAGCTCCAGGGCCGCGCCTGGGACCAGAATCTACGGCCCCAGACGACCTCGCAGACCAACTTCACGCTGGAATACCAGTTCGACAAGGCGACCTCCCTTTCCGCCGGCTACGTCGGCCAGGTGGGCACGCACCTGGTCGCGCCGCATGAGGCCAACCAGCCGCTGCCCGGCACCGGACCGTTCGCCACGTGGACGAACCTCAACCTGCGCCGCCCGCTCATCAACGCGCTGCCCAACCTGGGCAACATCGCTTTGACCGAGGCCTCGGCGACGATGGACTACAACGCCCTCCAGATGTCGGCCCGGCACCGTTACCGCGGTGGATTGGAGCTGAGCGCTTCTTATACCTACAGCAAAACGCTCACCGACAACCTGGGCTACTACGGCAGCGGCAACACCGCTGGTGAAGGCGCCTACTGGCAGAACGCCTACGATCGCAAGGCCAACCGCGGCCGGGCGTTCTTCGACGCCCGCCAGAACTTCACCATCGGCGGTCTCTATAACCTGCCGGTGGGCAAGGGCATGTCTTTCGGCTCCAACATGCCGAAGGCGGCCGATTTGATCCTGGGCGGCTGGAACCTCAACTACACCGTGCTGGCCCACAGCGGCTTCCCGGTCACGGTCCGCGCTCTGGACCGCACCGGCCAGGCCGTGCGCGGCAACGTGCGCGCCAACCGCTACCGCGCGCTGGTGGTCAACGAGTCGCTGCGCAACGTGGACAACTGGTTCGGCCTGCCCACCGATACCGCTGCCCGCGCCACCGTCTTCTGCGCCAGCGGAGTCGATAACGGGACCTGCGCCTACGGGCAGCCGGCCGACGGCAGCTTTGGCAACTCCAGCATCGGCACGGAGAAGGCCCCGAGCTTCTTCACGATGGATTTTTCCATCGGCAAGAAGTTCAACATCACCGAGCGGCAGTACATCGACTTCCGCGCGGAGTTCTTCAACGCTCTGAACCATGTGAGCTGGGCGCCTGCCGGCATCTCGATCAACGCCCCGGCGAGCGCCGGCGTGATCGGGGGCCAAGTCCAGTCGCCGCGCAACATCCAGTTCGGGTTGAAGTACTACTTCTAACGACCACGGCTCAGCAGAGGGGACACACTGAAGTGTGTCCCCGGTTCTTGCGAAGGGCGCGCCCCAGCGGGCGCGCCCTTCGTGCGTGCAGCGTCAGATCGCGCGGGCCGACTATACTAGCCATTGGAATGGTCATTCGCACGCAAGCATACGCCCGCGCCGGGCTGATCGGGAATCCATCGGACGGCTATTTCGGCAAGACCATTGCGCTGATCGTGCGCAATTTCCGCGCCGAGGTCACCATCTACGAGTCGCCGCGCATTGAGATCCGCGGCGGACATCGCGACCGGCTGCACTTCGAGAGCTACGCGGCGTTCCTGCAAGACGTCCAGTTGAACGGATACTACGGCGGCGTACGCCTGATCAAGGCAGCCATCAAGCGCTTCAGCGACTGGTGCGGCCAGCACGGCATCGTGCTCGACCGCTGCTTCACCATCCAGTACGACACCGACGTGCCCGTGCGCGTCGGGCTGGCCGGCTCCAGCGCCATCATCACCGCCACCATGCGGGCGCTGATGGCCTTCTTCCAGGTGGACGTGCCCGCGCCCGTGCTGCCGGGGCTGATTCTGAGCGTGGAACTGGACGAGCTGGGCATCGGCGGGGGCCTCCAGGACCGGGTCATCCAGGTCTACCAGGGCGTGGTCTACATGGACTTCGACAGGGGCTTCATGGAGGAGCACGGCCATGGCCGGTACGAGGCCTTGGACCCGGCCTTGCTGCCGCCCCTTTTCGTGGCCTACCACGACAATCTGGCCGAAGGCACTGAACTGACGCACAACCACCTCCGCAGCCGCTTCAACCGCGGCGAGCCGGCGGTGCTGGAGGCGATCAAGACCTGGGCAGGGATGGCGGGGACGGCGCGCGACCTGCTGCTGGCCGGGCGCGGGGCCGAGATCGGCCCGCTGCTGAACGAGGCCTTCGACCTGCGCGCCAGGCTGATCCGCATCAGCCCGGGCAATATGGAACTGGTCCACCGCGGCCGGAAACTCGGCGCGTCGACCCAGTTCTGCGGCTCCGGCGGCGCCATTGTCGGCGTCTACGACGGCGATCCGGCGCAACTGGAGCGCCTGAAGGCGTCGTATGCCGAAATGGGCGCGCAGTTGCTGGTGCCGCGCATTCAGCCGGATCCGGAGGAGAGATGAAAGTACGCAAAGCCGTCATTCCGGCGGCCGGCATGGGCACGCGCTTCCTGCCCGCGACCAAGAGCATGCCGAAGGAGATGCTGCCCATCGTCGATAAGCCGGTGTTGCAGTTTGTCATCGAGGAGGCGGTGGAAAGCGGCATCGAGGACGTGCTGGTGGTGACGGGCCGCGGCAAGCAGGCCATCGAGAACCACTTCGACTACAACCCGGACCTGGAGAGCTTCCTCCAGGGCGCGGGCAAGCACGAGTTGATCGACCAGGTGCGGGATATCGGGGACCGGGTCCAGATCCACTACATCCGTCAAAAGGAGCAGCTTGGACTGGGCGATGCCATCCGCCTGGCGCGTTATCACATGGGCGGGGAGCCCTTCGCCGTGCTGCTGGGCGACACCATCATCGACCCGCCCGCCGGCCAGAAGCCGGGGCTGCAGCAACTGCTGGAAGCCTTCGAGGGCACGCAGGCGAGCGTGGTGGCGGTGCACCGCGTCCCGATGGAGTGGGTGAGCCGCTACGGCGTGGTGGACGGGGAACCGGAAGACGGCAATCCCAACCTGCTGCGGCTGCGCAAGCTTGTGGAAAAGCCCGCGGTCGAGGCGGCGCCGAGCAACCTGGCGATCGCCGGCAGGTACGTGTTCACCGCCGAGATTTTCGACTGCATCGACCGCACGACGAGGGGGGTGGGCGGCGAGATCCAGTTGACGGACGCGATGAACCTGCTGGCGCAGGAGTCGCCGGTGTACGCCCTGGCCTGGCAGGCGAGGCGCTTCGACATCGGCAACCGGGTGGAGTACGCCAAGTGTTTTCTTGAGTATGCACTGCGGCGTGAGGACACCGGGCCCATGCTGCGAGAGTTCCTGGGCCAGATGCTGGCCCAATAGAAGCGCGGCGGTTGCTATAATCGAAAGTGCTGCCGTGGCAGCAGTGTGTCACAACTTGCGTCCGCGCGGATCCTGGATCGGGTTTGCGCCCAGGACTCGGACCCCGACAACACTTGCAAGACTGGAACGACAGCGCCGCTGGAGCGCCTTTTTCCGAAGGGCATTGGCGGCCTGAAAGACGCCGGAAAGAAAATGTTCGATTCGCTCAGCGACAAGCTGCAGAGGGTTTTCAAAAACCTGCGCGGCGAAGGCAAACTGACGGCCGAAAACATGGAGGCCGCCTTGAAGGAGATCCGCGTGGCTCTCCTCGAGGCCGACGTGCATTTCAAGGTCGTGAAGGTGTTTATCGAAGCCGTGCGCGCCAAGGCCATGGGCCATGAAGTGCTTTCGGCCTTTTCGCCGGCCCAGCAGGTGACCCAGATTGTCCGCGACGAGTTGATCTCGGTGCTGGGGACGCACACCTCCAGGCTGAGGACGGCCAACCAGCCGCCCACTGTGCTGATGGTGGTGGGCTTGCAGGGCTCCGGCAAGACGACCTCGACGGCGAAGCTGGCGCGGCACCTGTCGAAGAACGGCCACCGCCCGATCATGGTGTCGGTGGACGTTTACCGCCCGGCTGCGCGGCAGCAACTGGCCGTGCTGGCCAAGGACCTGAGCCTGCCCATCTACGAGGGCGCGCCGGAAGAGAGCAAGCCGCTGGAACTGGCGCGCGCGGCCAAGCGCGAGGCCGAGCTGAGCGGGCGCGACGTGGTGCTGATCGACACCGCCGGCCGGCTGCACCTCGACGAGACCCTGATGACCGAGTTGCAGGAGCTGAAGGAGCACCTGCGGCCGACCGAGATCCTGTTCGTGGCCGACGCCATGACGGGCCAGGACGCGGTGAAGAGCGCCGATGAGTTCCACAAGCGGTTGGGCATCACGGGCGTGGTGCTGACCAAGATGGACGGCGACGCGCGGGGCGGGGCGGCGCTTTCGATCCGGCACATCACCGGCCAGCCGCTGAAGTTCATCGGAACCGGCGAAAAGAGCGACGCGCTGGAGGCGTTCCATCCGGACCGGGCGGCGTCGCGGATCCTCGGCATGGGCGACATGCTGAGCTTCATCGAGAAGGTGGAGTCGGCCGTCGACCAGAAGAAGACCGAGCAGATGCAGCGCAAGCTGCTGGAAGACGACTTCACGCTGGAGGATTTCCGCGACCAGTTGAAGCAGTTGCGCAAGCTGGGCCCGCTGGAGTCCCTGCTCGGGATGATGCCGCAGCTCGGGCCGCTGAAGGATTTGAAAAACATGAAGGTCGATGAGAAGGAGATCACCCGCGTGGTGGCGATCATCGACTCGATGACGTACAAAGAGCGCGGCAACCACATGCTGATCAACGGCGCCAGGCGGCGGCGGATCGCCCGCGGCAGCGGCGCCAGCGTGCAGGAGATCAACAACCTTTTGAAGCAATACGGGCAGGCCCGCAAGATGATGAAGTCCATGTCCGGCGGACTGCTCGGCAAGAAGATGGGAAAGATGAAACTGCCGTTCCCCAACCCGTTCGGCGGGTAAGGGAGAGGCAGCACGGCACCTGTTTAGGAGAAGAGAACGAAATGCTGATGATTCGACTGGCGCGATTCGGCGCCAAGAAGAAGCCCACCTACCGCGTGGTGGTGATTGACAAGGACCGCGCCCGGGATTCGAAGGCGTTGGAGGTTGTGGGCCACTACAACCCGGTGGCCAGCCCCTCCGTGGTCGAGCTGAAACATGACCGCATCGACCATTGGGTAAAGAGCGGCGCGCAGTTGTCGGACACCGTGGCGCGGCTGCTGAAGGCCAACCCGGTTGCGGCACAGCCGGTCGCCTAGGCGCCCGCAGGGAAGAACGAGCGGTACCGGGACATAGCCTGGTTCGGCTCGCGTGTTAGGATCGGAGGCAGGACGGGAGGTCCTCGCGATGGCTGGCATCAAAGAACTCGTTGAGGAAATTGCGAAAGCACTTGTGGACGTCCCGGAAGAGGTGCAGGTCCGCGAGGTGCAGGGTGAGCAGGTGA
>JACRBC010000140.1 GCA_016213245.1 Candidatus Solibacter usitatus
CGACGCCGAGGGCTCGATCGTCAGCGATCTAGTCAACGCCCGCAAGCAGGGCAACTTCGTGCTAATCCACCGCGACGACGTCGAGTACATGGACGTCAGTCCCAAACAGCTCGTCTCGGTGGCCGCCTCGCTGATTCCGTTCCTCGAAAACGACGACGCCAACCGCGCCCTCATGGGCTCCAACATGCAGCGCCAGGCCGTCCCCCTGCTGCGCGCCGACTCCCCCATCGTCGGCACCGGCATGGAGATGGTGACGGCCCGCGACTCCGGCGCCGTCGTCCTCTGCAAGCGCGCCGGCGTCGTCGATTCGGTCGACAGCGAGCGCATCATCGTCCGCGTCGAAGGCAACATCCACGAGGGCCAGATGTCGCGCGAAGTCGGCGCCGATATCTACCCCCTCACCAAGTTCAAGCGCTCCAACCAGAACACCTGCATCAACCAGAAGCCCATCGTCGACCAGGGCCAGAAGGTCCACAAGGGCGACGTGCTCGCCGACGGGCCTTGCACCGATCAGGGCGAACTCGCCCTCGGCCGCAACGTCCTGGTCGCCTTCATGCCCTGGCGTGGCTGCAACTACGAAGACGCCATCATCGTCTCCGAGAAGCTCGTCAAGGAGGACTACTACACCTCCATCCACATCGAGGAGTTCGAAATCGAGGCCCGCGACACCAAGCTCGGCCCCGAGGAGATCACCCGCGACATCCCCAACATCAGCGAGAGCTTCCTCCGCAGCCTCGATGAGAGCGGCATCATCATGATCGGCGCCAAGGTCAAACCTGGCGACATCCTCGTCGGCAAGGTCACCCCCAAGGGCGAAACCCAGCTCACCCCCGAAGAGAAGCTCCTGCGCGCCATCTTCGGCGAAAAGGCCGGCGACGTGAAGGACGCCTCCCTCTATTGCCCGCCCGGCATCGAGGGCGTCGTCGTCGACGCCAAGGTCTTCTCCCGCAAGGGCGCTGAGCTTGACGAGCGCAGCAAGGACATCCTGAAAACGCAGATCGACAAGCTCCACCGCAACCTCGACGACGAAAAGCGCATCCTCGGCGACGAACGCGCCAAGCGCCTCGCCGCCCTGCTCGAAGGCAAGGAGCTGCAGGCCGACCTGCACGACGAAAAGACCAACAGAAGGCTCCTCGCCAAAGGCGCCCCGCTCACCCGCGACGTCATCGAGAAGATGAAGGCGCGCGACCTCAAGCGCATGAAGCTCTCCAATCGCGATCCCCGCCTCAACGAGGCCATCGACGAGATCGAAGAGCTCACCTCCCGCCAGATCATGGTGCTGGAGAAGATCACCGAGGAGAAGACCGCCAAGCTCAAGAAGGGCGACGAGCTTCCCCCCGGCGTCATCAAGATGGTCAAAATCTATATCGCCATGCGCCGCAAGCTCTCCGTCGGCGACAAAATGGCCGGCCGCCATGGCAACAAGGGCGTCATCAGCCGCATCGTGCCGGAAGAAGACATGCCCTACCTCGACAACGGCACCCCGGTCGAGATCATCCTCAATCCGCTCGGCGTCCCCAGCCGTATGAACGTCGGCCAGA
>JACRBC010000141.1 GCA_016213245.1 Candidatus Solibacter usitatus
CACGCACTTCCACATCAGCAACCCGCGCTGGCACGCAGCGATGCACCGAAAACAAATCAGATCGGTCTTGTCAGCAGCGCTCCTGCTGCCGAAACCTGCCCGGAAGATAGTCTTGGCGGGACCAGTGCTGCGGAAGTTGGGTTAGTGTCGCCGACGAACTCAAAGAACTGCTGGGACACCTCGTTGATGAAACTGTTCACCGAATACGGCGTGCGCATCAGCCGCAGGCTGTTGCGGTTCTTCGATACGTCCTCGCCGACCATGTCCATCGAGATGGCCGCCACTATCCGCTTCGCTTCGGCGGGATAGCGCTCAAGGTAGGCGCGCGTGCCCTGAATCTCGGGAATCCAGAGGAACCGCACGCTGTGCCGCGGGCGCGGCAATGCTCCGTCGTTGATCAGCTTCATCCAGGCGCGGGCCACCTCCAGCGTGGCCGCGCTCCCCGAGGCGTCGTCCAATGCCCCCTGCTTGGCGATGCCCTCGAACAGGTGCCCGGTGAGCACCACCTCCTGCTCAGATACCGACGTCCCTTTGATCAGCGCCGTGGGGACCTGCATGCCGGCTTCATACTCGGTGGCCCGCACCTTGGCCTGCACCGTCAGCGTCTGGCACTTCTCGAGCATCTCGACAAGTTCCATGCCGAGGCGGTGGGAAATGATGATGCCGAAGGTCGTCTTCTGGTTGGCGCCTTCGGGCCCGAAGGCGCGAGACAGGCCGCTCCAGGCGATCTGGTCCGGCCGGTCGATCGGCTTGCCGGTGGCATTGGCGAACGACACCACGCCGGCGGCGCCGAACTCCCGCACCGCCAGGTTGTGCACCAGACCGGCGGAGCCGCCTGCCAGCACGATCTTGCCGGCGACATTGCGGTCGATGTAGTCCTTCTTGTCCTCGCCTCGTCCGACGTAGACCAGTTCCGCGGTCACGTCCGACGTCCTGCTGCCGGTGGCCAGCGAGGCGGCCATGTCGCGATAGCTGATCAGAAGGCGCTTCCGGTCAGGATTCAGCAGCCACAACTCGCCCAACTCGCCGTCCCATGTCTTGGTGGTGAGCTTGAATCGCTCGACCCGCACCTCGTCCAGCCCGTACTGCTTCGCCATGCGCTCGATGTACTGCGACTCCCGATAGCTGGTCTTGTACTCCTCTGCCCGCCGGTCCCGCTCGTAGGAGGCCAACTCCAGGATGTGCGCCAGCGCCACCGAGCCGCTTACCTCGTTCACCATTGCATCGATGACAGGCTGTGGAAGCAGTGTCTTGGGGTTGGGCTCGTCCTGAGAGAGGAGAGCCGGGGCGGCCGAAAGAAGCAGACACAGACCGATGCAGGCTCGCATAATTCCGCGAGTCTACATCAGCCGCGACGAAGCCTCATTGCGGGCTTGGCGTCGAGATGCGCCGGATGCGCTGATTGCCGGTGTCGGCGATATAGAGCCGCCCTTCTCGGTCGAAGCCAATGCCGCACGGGCGGTTCAATTGGGCATCGACCGCCGGACCGCCGTCTCCGCTGAAGCCGGCTGTTCCCTTCCCCACAACGACCTTCAGCTTGCCGGCCCCAACATCCAAAATCGACACACGGTGCAGCCCTGCGTCGGCGACATATAGCACCCCTTCGCCGTTGAAGGCCAGGCCAGTGGGCAGGCTGCTGTCGTCGCCGGTCCACACCGTGGAGATCTCGCGCGTGTTGACGTCGACTTTGCGCACGCGGTGATTGCGCGAATCAGCGATGTAGAGGTTCCCATCCACATCCAGCGCGAGGCCCGAGGGGCCCTTCAACTGCGCCTCCAGCGCCCTGCCGCCGTCGCCACCGAAGCCCGCTTCGCCGGTGCCGGCATAGGGCCGCACCTGCCAGCCGCCCTCTTCCGCAGCCTGGATCACCCACACGGCGTGGTGGTTCGGCGAGGACAGGTAGAGCCGCGTGCCGTCCCCCGCCATGGAGCCGGCCTGTTGTAGCCACGTGGAAAAAGTCGCCGTCTCCACCGGCGCAAGCGCGTCGTTCACCACGTTCCCACCGCCGGCGGGGACGCGCCGCACGATGCGGTTGTCATAGTCCGACAACAGCAGGTCGCCGTTCACATCGAGCCAGAGCGCCTGCGGACGCGTCAGGGCCACCTCGGCCGGCGGCAGCCCGCCTTTGGTTCCGACCTTCGCGTAGCGCCCGCCGCCGGCAGCGGTAGTGACGCGGCCCGTGGCGTCGATTCTCAGCACGCGGTCAGCGAGTGCGCTGCTGACGAAAACATCGCCGCTGGTGGCGGCCATCACGTTCGCCGGTTCGTATAATTGCGCTTCCAGTGCCGAGGCTCCATCACCGTTGTAGGCCGTCAGCCCGTTGCCCGCAATCGTGGAAATCTCTCTCGTGGCTGCGTCCACGCGCATTATGCGGGCCCACAACAGTTCGGCGATATACAAGTTCCCCGCGGCATCGGCCGCCAGACCCAGCGGCGCCGCCACCGCCGTCTTCGACGCCGGCTGTCCGTCGGCTTCGAACTCCTGGCTTCCCGTGCCAGCGAAAACCGTCACTTCGCCCGTACCCGCCGCCACCTTCAACACTCGCGAGCGGTTGGCCTGGGCCACGTAGAGGTTGCCCTCGGCGTCGGCCGCCAACCCGCTGGATGTCTCTAACTCGCCGGGAAAGTCTTCATCCGGCCTGCCGATCGGGACCGTCGTGATCATACCCGTCGTTCCGTCGATCCGCCGGACCTTCGGCTCCAGCAGTTCCGCGTAGTAGATGTTCCCCTGCTGATCCGCGGTCAGGTGGCTTGGCCGGGTCAACGTCGCCGACAGCGCCGGCCCGTTGTCTCCGGTCAGACCTGCCTTGCCATTGCCAGCGACCACCGTCACGTTCCCCGTCACGATGTCGATCTGCTTGATACGGCGATCGACCGGGTCCGACGCGATCAGGAATCCCGGCGCTCCCGCCGCCAGCCCATCCAGGGACTTGAGGGGCGCGCCCGCACCCACCTGCATCACCGTCCGGATCGTGCCCGTCTCCGTCTCCACTATGCGGATGCCCGTATTCGTCGCGATGAACAGGTTGCCCGCCCGGTCCACCGCCAGCGCCGCCGGATTGAGGAGGGTAGCCTTTGTCGCCAGGGCGCCGTCCCCCGCCCCGCCCGGATCCCCGCTCCCCGCCACGATCTGCAGTATGCCGTCCGGCGTCACGCGGTGCACGCGCTGCCGCACCGGCTGGCTGAAATAGACGTTGCCCGCGCCATCGACGGCTACGCCCAAAGGCGAGGCCAGGCCGACCTTGACCGCCTTGACGCCCTCCGGATCCCATCCTGCGAAGGTCTCGATCACCGGACCCGGCACGGCCTGCGCCCTCAGCAAAGCGCCTGTCACCACCAGCAGCGCCGGTATTCGCATCACTTTCCTTTCGTCCACTCGCCCACCCAGTCCAGGAACGTCTGGTACCACAGCAGCGAGTTCTGCGGCTTCAGAATCCAATGGCCTTCGTCCGGGTACACCAGCAGCTTCGAAGGCACCTTCTGCGCCTGCAGCGCGGTGAACAGTTGCAACCCCTGGCCGTAGGGCACGCGGTAGTCCATCTCGCCGTGGATGACAAGAGTCGGAGTCTTGAAGTTCGACGCGTGTTTGGACGGCGACCACTTCTCATACACTTCGGCTGATTGCCATGGGTGGCCTTTGAACTCCCAGGTGGTGAACCACAGCTCTTCGGTCTCGCCGCCCATGCTGGCCAGGTCGTAAACGCCGGCGTGTGACACCAGGGCCTTGAAACGCGTCGAGTGGCCCAGAATCCAATTCACCATGTAGCCGCCGTAGCTGCCGCCCGCCGCCGCCATCCGGTCGGGATCGACATACGGCAACTTGGCGACGTGATCGGCAACGGCCATGACGTCCTCGTAGGCCTTGCCGCCCCAGTCGGCGTTGATCTCGTCGGTGAACTTCGAGCCGTAACCCGTCGAGCCGCGCGGATTCGGCATCACCACGACGAAGCCCGCGGTCGCAAACACCTGCGGGTTCCAGCGAAAGCTGAACGTCTCGCCCCACGCGCCCTGCGGCCCGCCGTGGATGAGGAACAGCACCGGATACTGCTTCTTCTCGTCGAACCGCGGCGGCTTGAGCAGATAGGTGTGGACCTGGGCGCCGTCGGCGCCGGTCGCGGTAAAGTCCTCCAGTTTCCTCAAGTCGTGCGAGGCCAGGAAATCCTCGTTGGCCTTGGTCAGCGCGAGCGGCGCCCCTCCGCCGCTGGCCGCCCTGTAAATCTCCACCGGGCTCGACCCCGTCACCTCGGTGTACACCAGCGTCTTGCCGTCGGAGGTAAACTGCAGGTCGTCCACGTGCACCGCACCCTGGGTAATGGAGCGCGTCCCCCCGCCCGTGACGGCAATCATCAGTGCGTTCTGCCTGCCGCGATCCTCCACGGTGAAGGCAATGCGCTTGGATTCCGGGTGCCAGGTGAAGCCCGTCACGTGGCGGTCCAGGCTCTCGGTGAGCACGTTGATGCGCGCCGTCTCGCGCTCATAGGCCACCAGCCGCCAGCGGTCGCTTTCGTAGCCGGCGCGGGTCTGCATGCGCCAGGCGAGCCACTTGCCATCCGGCGAGTAGAGCGGCGCCGCGTCGGCGCCGGCGCTGGTCGAGATCTTCTTCGCCTCGCCCCCTTCGATGGGCACGGTATACAATTCCCAGTTCGTGCTGGTGGCCTGGTCCTCGTCGATGTTGGCGGCGTAGCAGACCTCCCTACCGTCCGGTGACGAAGCATAGTTGCCCCCGCCGCCCAGGGAGAACGGCGGCACGTCGTACTTGAATCCAGGCGTCAGGTCCGTCACTTTGCCGCCGTCGGCCGGAACCGTCATCAGGTGCTTCACGCGCTTGCCGCGCCACTCCGTCCAGTGGCGGTACAACAGCGACGTGTAGGTGCGGGCCTTCACCTTGCTCTTGCTTTCCGCATCGAGGAGCTTCGCGTTGCAGGCGTCGTCGGCATTGCATTCCGGATAGACATCGCTGGTGAAAATCAGGTTCTTGCCGTCGCCGGACCAGATGGGACCGTCGGCCTCTGTGGCAAGCCTTGTCACCTGCCGCGCGTTGCCGCCGCTGGCATCCATCACCCACACCTGTGCGCTGCCGCCTTTTGTCGACACCCAGGCGATGCGCGTGGAGTCCGGCGAAAACCGGGCGCCTGTGTTCCGTCCCTCCGTGGTCAACTGTTTCGGCGCGATGCCGTTCAGCCCCACGCTCCACAGGTGCCGCGTCTGCTCGTTCTTCTCCACATCCACCACGCCCACGGTGTAGACCACCGTGCGGCCGTCGGCCGCCAGCGACGGCTCGGAGACCCTTTTCAGTTTCAGCATCTCCACGGCGGTGAATGGGGTTTTTTGCGCCTGAACGGCCGGGACGGCCAGCAGCAGCAGGGCCAGCAGCGAACGCGACTTCATACCTCAATGATACGATGGGGTTTTCCGCGCCAACACCCTATGATTCGTCCCTATCGAGGCATCTACCCGTCCATCGCCCCGTCCGCCTA
>JACRBC010000142.1 GCA_016213245.1 Candidatus Solibacter usitatus
GGCGTTGCATCCTGATGGCAAATCGTTGAAAATAATGGTTCAGCCACAGAGGTTGTCTTAAGTGAACAAGCAGATGATGGCCGCCGTGCTCTACGGGCGCGAAAGCGTCAAGGTGGAGACCGTGTCCGTGCCGCGAATTGAAAAGGGCGACGTCCTGGTCCGCGTGCGGGCCGCGCTCACCTGCGGGACGGACGTCAAAGTTTTCCGTCGTGGGTATCATGCGAAGATGATCGTGCCGCCGGCCCTGTTCGGACACGAGTTGGCGGGTGACATCGTGGCGATGGGCGAGCATGTGGAGGGATTCCAGATAGGAGAGCGCGTGGTGGCGGCCAACTCGGCCCCCTGCCTCAACTGCTTCTATTGCCGCCGCGGGCTGGAAAACCTGTGCGAGGATCTGTTGTTCAACAACGGCGCCTACGCGGAGTACATCCGCATTCCGGCGCGCATCGTGCAGCGCAATCTGTACGAGATCCCCGCGCACCTGAGCTACCTGGACGCCGCGCTCATCGAGCCGCTGGCCTGCGTGCTCAAGGCCCTGGAAGAGACGCATGTACGGCCGGGCGACAACGTGGTTGTCATCGGGCAGGGTCCCATCGGGCTGATGTTCGTGCGGCTGGCGAAGGTCTACGGGGCGCGGGTGATCGCGCTGGGCCGGCGGACATCGCAACTGGACCGTGCGCTGCGCATGGGCGCGCACGACGCGCTGTTGAACACCGATGCCGACGACGTGGTGCGGCAGGTGAAAGGCCTGACCGGCGGCTACGGCGCCGACGTGGTGATCGAGGCCGTGGGCAGTCCGGAGACGTGGGAACTTGCGGTGCGCATGCTGCGGCGCGGCGGCACCGTGCAGTTTTTCGGCGGGTGCCCGAGCGACACGCGGATCACGCTGGAGACGCAGACCATCCACTACAGCGAGATCAAGTGCGTCGCCAGTTTCCACCACACGCCGGCCTACATACGCAAGGCGCTCGACATCGTCAGCCGCGGCGACATCACCTCGCGCGACTTCGTCAACCGTGAGGAGCCGCTGACGAACCTGCTGGAAGTGATGCGGCACCTGATGAGCCACAACGGCCACATGAAGACGGCCATCATTCCCTAGCCGGCCTGGAAACCAGCCGTCGAGCCGGAAGCATGGCGCCCCGCGAACAGCTCCAACTCGAACCCGTCGAGTTCCTGAAATCGGCCGAAGCGATGAACAGAGCCTGGACCGTGGAGCAGGCGTTGTCCTACACGCGCTGGCTGGCCGCATACCATTACGAGAACTTTCACGTGGTGAGCTTCCTTCTGCCGAAGCGTTTGCACCAGGACTTCCACAACGTCTACGCCTTCTGCCGCTGGTCGGACGACCTGGGCGACGAAATCGGCGATACGCGCGAAAGCCTGCGGCTGCTGGAGTGGTGGCGCGGCGAGCTGCGCCGGACCTACAGGGGGGACCAGCCCGCTCATCCTGTCTTTGTCGCGCTCGCTCGTACGATCGAGGCTCACCGGCTGCCGCTGGGACCGTTCGACGACCTGATCTCGGCCTTCGTGCAGGATCAGACCACCACGCGCTACCGGGATTGGGAAGGCGTCATGGGTTACTGCCGGAACTCGGCCAACCCGGTGGGGCGCCTGGTGCTGATGCTGTGCGGCTACCGGGACGAGGAGCGCTTCCGGCTGTCGGACGCGACGTGCAGCGCTCTGCAACTGGCCAACTTCTGGCAGGACGTCGCCGTGGACCTGAAGAAGGACCGCGTCTACCTGCCGCTCGACCTGTTCGACAGGCACGGCTACAGCGTCGAAGAGCTGTTCGCATTGCGGTGCACGCCGGCATTCCGCGCCGTGATGGCGGAGGCGGTGGACTACGCGCAGCGGCTCTTTGAAGAAGGGCTGCCGCTGGCGGGAATGCTGGACAGGCGTCTCTCGCTGGACATCGACCTGTTCAGCCGGGGCGGAATGAAGGTGCTTGAGAAGATCCGCGCGCAGGGCTACGACGTACTGAAGGCCCGGCCGTCGATCTCGAAACTGGAGCGCGTGGCGCTGCTGGCGGGCGGCCTGCTGCGGCTGGCCGGCCCGAGGGCGGCATGATCCGGCTGGACGATTCCTACGCGCACTGCGAGAGCGTGGCTCGCGCCCGCGCCAGGAACTTCTACTACTCCTTCCTGGTGCTGCCACGCGCCAAGCGGCTGGCCATGTGCGCCATCTACGCCTTCATGCGCGAGTGCGACGACCTGAGCGACGAGCAGGGCGCCTCGCGCGGGAAGCTCGAGCAGTGGCGCGCGCAGCTCGACCGCACGCTGGCCGGCACGCCGGCGGAACATGCCGTCTGGCCGGCGTTTCTCGATGTCGCGCAACGCTACCGGATTCCGCCGCGCTACTTTCACGAGATGATCGACGGCGTCTCCAGCGACGTCTCCAATGACGAGCCGCGCCGCGTGGAAACGTTCGCCGAGCTATACCGCTACTGCTACCTGGTGGCCAGCGTCGCCGGGTTGACCACGGTCCACATCTTCGGCTTCGACGATCCACGGGCGCTGGAGCTGGCCGAGCGCTGCGGCATCGCCTTTCAGTTGACCAACATCATCCGGGATGTGGGCGAGGACGCGCGGATGGGGCGCGTTTACCTGCCGGAGGAGGACCTTCGCCACTTCGGTGTCAGCGCCGAGTCCCTGCGCGGCCGTGTGACCACGCCTGAGATCCGGCGGCTGCTGGAGCACGAGGGGGCGCGGGCGCGACAGTACTACGACGAGTCGCTGCCATTGATCGGCATGATGCATCAGGACAGCCGCCCGGCGCTGTGGGCGCTGATCGAGATCTACTCGCGGCTGCTGGAGCGGATCAAACAGCGCGGCTACGACGTGCTGCCCGGCAAGATCCGGCTCTCGGCGGCGGAAAAAACCGCCGTGCTGGCGCGGGCGTGGGGCAAGCGGCTGGCGCGGATCACTTGAAGCGCGGGAGGGCGTAGCCCTGGGCGGTGGCCCACTGGCTGAGGTCATCGAGCAGCTTGAATTCTGCTTCCGTGACAGGCGCAATGTCCTTGCCCCAGGCGATGGCTGTGCCTTTCGGCAACGTGCGGATCTTGCGCTTGAAGTAGTCGAGCGAATCGGTGCTGTAAGAGGCGATGTAGTACCGAGTTGCCGAATCATCCCAACTAATGTAGATGGTGGGAGGGTTGCGGTTTACGCTCGCGAGGCGCGAGGTGGCGTCATAGTCCCACGGGCGGCCCGCGCTGAGCGCGGCCAGCCGCTTGAGCCGGGCCTCATCCATGTTCCAAGAGAGCGCATAGAGGAGCCCGGTGACGAATGCCTGCTCGGGAAACCGGTTCGTCGGCGACACGGCGGGTTTGGCCAGAGCCTGCTCCAGGTGGCTCCAGAGGACGGGTTCGGCGGCGGCAGAACCGAACGAGCCGAGCCAGTGGGCAGCGGCAACGACGACGGCGGGATCGGGATCATCGAGTGCAGCCAGAGCATGCTTCTCCACTCCCGGGAGGTCCGGGCGCAGGCGCCCCAGTTTATCGAGCGCCGGAATGCGACAGCCGCCCGGCATGCCGTCGCTGGAGGTCAGTGCGCGGTCCAACAGCGGCACCCCGTTGTCCGGATCGACGCGGAGCACGTAGGCGAGAAGAACGGCGACCGGCTCGCAATCGCGACCCGGGAGCATTTCTTCCAGGATGGGTTGCACTTCCGGCAGGACATCGCGCGTGGCGTAGCGTTCGATGAGCGCCGCGGCGCGATCCCTGCCGCCGCCGGGCTGGGCGGTCTTGAGGGCGGCAACAAGATCGGGCTCGATTTCGGGCAGGGTCTGATCCCGAAGGAAGGTCAACTCGCGGGCGGCAACGCGCGAGGAGGCGTCGGCGATTTCAGCCAGCACGGCCGGGCGCGCGCCGGCGGGATCGAGTTCGTACCAGCGGCGCAGTGCCCAGGCACGGCGGCTCGCGGACTGCCAGTCCGGCTCGGATGCCGGGAGCGTGGAGATGTGACGGAGAATGGGCAACCAGCGTGGATCGCCCACTTGCCGCCAGTTGGTCTGAAGCCAGGCGAGTTGAGGAGAGACGGGCAGATCGTTGAACAGCTCAAGGAGGAGTTCAAGCTTTGCGGCGCGGGCGAAGCCAGGGGCATTGACGGCGAGGTCGGCGGTGACAGCGCGAGCACGCCCCCGTTTCACGGCGACGAGAGACGCCAGGCTCTGCATGAGCCTGACATGCTCGCGGGCACGCTCCTGCAGGAACTCCTCCTCGGGGAGACTGGGGTCGACAGAAAGAAACGCGAGCGCCAGGACGAAATCGGTGGTGACGGGAAAGTCAGGGTCCGCTAGCAATCGCTCCATCTCCTCGCGGGCGGCGGCGGGGTGGGGAGTGGAGGCCAGGCCGCGGCGGAGCTCGTTGCCGGTGAGGTGGTCCTCCCCACGCAGGCGGCGGGCCATCTCGCGCGCCGCTGCCTCTGAGCCCAATAGACGCAGGCGATGACTGGCGATGGTCTTCGACGTCTCCATTTCGGAGAGGATGGAGGCAAGTTCGGCAGCCTGCCATTCGGGGGTCACGGGAAGAATCCGCAGCTCAACCTCATTGGTGGGCACGTCCAGGTTCTCCGCCGTCTTCTTGTCAACGGTACGCCGGGTGAGGTAAGCGAGGCGGTAGAGGCCTGGCCGATCGAAGCGGCGGCGCTCAGTAAGCTCAAGGGGGACAACGACGGGTTCCGCCGGGGGAGTGCGGTCCAGACTGCCCCACCCGCCACAATAGGACATGCCGTATGACCAAGCTCGGAGAGGGTCGACTACTCCCTCGGATGGAGCGATACGGATCTCGTCGAGGGTGAAGTCGGAGCCGCCGCGATAGAACGAGTAACGCCCGGGCTGTGAGGAAGTGAAAGCGAGTTCAATCTCGATGGGCTCGCCCATGCGGTACTCGCAGGGGTCGCGCCGGCACTTGAGGGAGCACTGGACCTGGGCGTGGAGCGAGGCGGCGAGCAGGAGGCAGAGGACGGCGCGCGGCATCACCGATGTAGACTCCGCCCGGGCTGTTCCGGTTGCGCTTCAATGGAGGGATGCGAATGCGCCGGCTGGCGGAGTGGCTGGGCGTCAACCGGGCGACGCTGGGCGTGCTGGTGGTGGTGGGCGGGCTGGGGCTTTCGGAGGAGTTGTGGCGGAACTTCCTGGCCATTCACCTGAACGTGCGCACCGGGGATGTGGCGAAGACCGCCGGCTACATGGGTGTGTACGCCTTTCTGGTGAACCTGGCGGAGGGGTTCGGCTACATACTCGGCGGGGCGTTCGCGCACAGGCTGGGCGCGCGCGCGGCGCTGGCGATCTCGGCCGCGCCGATGGCGCTGGGCTTCGCGCTGCTGCTGGCCACGCGCGAGCCGTGGGCGATTGTGGCCGGCGCGCTGCTGCTCACCAACTGGGAGCCGCTGTCGGTGCCGGCGACGTTCGAGGTGGTGGGCGGCGAGGTGAGGAAGGAGCGGCGGACCATCGCCTTTGCCGTGCAGAGCATCCAGAAGCGGCTGCCGAAGGTCCTCGGACCGCTGATCGGCGGGCTGGTGTTCGCGGTGGGCTACTGGGTGAACCTGTCGCTGGCGATCGGCGTTCTGGTACTGTCCATCGCGGCGCAGTTGGCGCTGCTGGGCAAGATGCAGCCCAAGCCGGATCCGCCGGCCATGTCGTCGCGGGAGGCGCTGAGACGGATCCCCGCCGGGCTGCGGCAACTGCTGCAAGCGGAAATCCTGCTGCGGTGGGGCGACTGGTTTGTGCGCGACTTCGCGGCGCTCTACGTGGTGGCGGTGCTGGGGCGCAGCGCGGCGGAGTACGGGGCGCTGGCGTCGGCGTCGGCTTTGGCGGCCCTGGTCACCTACATCCCCGTGAGCAAACTTGCCGACCGCTCGCCGAGCGCGAAACCCTTCATCGGGGTGACGTTTTTCCTATTCGCGCTGTTTCCCTTCTCGCTGGTGCTGCTGCCCAAGTCGGGGCTGCCGGCTGTGGCGGCGCTGCTGATTGCATTCGTCTTGAACGGGCTGCGCGAAGTGGGAGAGCCGGCGAGAAAGGCGGCCATCACGACGGGCATGCCGCCGGAGATCCGCGCGCGCGCCGTGGGGCTCTACTGGGGGCTGCGCTCGTTCTGCTTCTGCCCGGCGCCGCTGGCCGCCTGGTGGCTATGGAGCCGCGCGGGACCGGAGGCGGCGTTTCTGACCGGAGGCGCCATAGGGATGCTGGGCACGGCGTGGTTTGTCTTCCGCGTGCGTTTGAAAGCCTGATACGCTGCTGCTGATGACCAGACGCGAACTTCTCTCGACATCGGCCGGAGCGGCCCTGGCGGCCCCTGCCGGGCGCAAGCCGAACATCATCGTGATGCTGGCCGACGACCTCGGTTACGAGGACCTGGGCTGCACCGGTTCGGACTACATCCGCACGCCGCACATCGACGGGCTGGCCCAGGGGGGGACGCGTTTCACGCACTGGTACGCGAACGCGCCGGTATGCGCGCCCTCGCGCGGGGCCCTGATGACAGGCCGCTACCCGCAGCGGAACGGCGTGGACTCCAACGGCAAGGCGCTGGCAGTGAGCGAACCGACCATGGCGGAGGTGCTGCGGCCGGCCGGTTACAGAACCGCGCTGCTCGGCAAGTGGCACCTGGGCTCGACGCCGGAAACCGTGCCCAACGCGCGCGGATTCGATCGCTTCTTCGGCTTCCACAACGGTTGCGTCGACTTCTTCTCGCACCGCTACTACTGGGGCGAACCGGGGCGCGTCAATTTCCACGACCTGTGGCGCGACCGGATGGAGGTCTTCGAAGACGGGCGCTACCTGACCGATATGCTCGGCGCGGAGGCGGAGCGGTTCATCGCGGCGGACACGAGCAAGCCGTTCTTCCTCTACCAGGCGTTCAACGCTCCGCACTATCCCATGCACGCACCGCCGGAGAAGATGAGGCAGTTTGCAGGACTGCCGC
This sequence comes from Candidatus Solibacter usitatus, assembly GCA_016213245.1. GTDB lineage: Bacteria > Acidobacteriota > Terriglobia > Bryobacterales > Bryobacteraceae > Paludibaculum > Paludibaculum usitatum_A. The sequence goes on from JACRBC010000142.1 coordinate 6,923, forward strand.
TGGAGAGGCAGGTGCGGGCGGCGATGATCTCGTCGCTGGACGACGCGGTGGGACGCATCGTTCAGACGCTGAAGCGAAGGGGCGAGTTGGACAACACGCTGATCTTTTTCTCCAGCGATAACGGCGCGACGCGCGAACCGCGCGGCGGATTGAACCAGAAGCCGCCGGAGGCGGGCTTCAACCGCCCCTGGCGGGGCTACAAGTTCAGCCTGTTTGACGGGGGGATGCACGTCCCGGCGATCCTGCACTGGCCGGGGCGCGTGCCGGCGGGCAAGGTGAACTCCGGGCTGGCGGCACACATGGACGTGCTGCCGACCGCCTGCGCGGCGGCCGGGATCGCGGCGCCGGGCGACAGAATCCTCGATGGGCGCGACGTGCTGCCGATGGCCGGCGGGGGAGCGTCGCCTCACCAGGAACTGTTCTGGGAGAGCGGCAAGCAGGGCGGAGTTCGCGCCGGCAACTGGAAGCTGGTGCTGAACGGCAGCGACTTCGACTACAGCGGCGCGCGGGGCTACGTCGCTCCCGCGGGCGAAGACGCCGTCTTTCTGTCCGACCTGGAGAACGATCCGGGCGAGCGCAGGAACCTGTCCGGCTGGCTGCCGGAGCGGGCAGCCGGAATGAAACAGGCGTGGGAACAATGGCGCGCGGCGGTGGCTCAGCGCTGACGCCCTACCACTTGAGCTTGAGATCGGCGGTCCACTTCTCGTTGGACTTCATCATGTCGTCCCAGCTCACTTCGGCGTTCCTGTAAGCGGCGGTGCGGCCGAGAATGCCGGTGAGGTTGGATTCGACGGAGGTCTCGAAGTTGTAGATGGGCTTGTTGTCGCGGATGGCGGCGATGAACTTCTTGACGTTTTCGACTGCGCCGCCCTTGAAGGTGTCGTCCTTCTCGGCGCCCATCCAAGCGTTCTTGCCGGTGATGCGGATCAGCCCGCCGTAGTGCGTGTCGGCGGTACCGTCGATGCCGGTCACGCGGACGCACAGGTCGGAGAAGGCGCCGTTGAGCTGATGCGAGCTGAAGCTGGCATGCACGCCGTTGGGGTAGGTGAAAGTGATGGCGAAGTGGTCCCAGGCGTCTCCGGTGTCGTTGGGAGTGCCCGACCAGTCCGTACGGCCGCCGGCGCCGTGGGCCTTGATGGGGTGCGACTGGAGGAACCAGTTGGCGACGTCGATGACGTGGATATTCTGTTCGACGATGATGTCGCCCGAAAGGACCCGATCGCCGAACCAGTTGGCCATTCGGCGGTGACCGGGATCCATGCCGGGCTGGCCCTTGTCGCGCCACGGGCGGCCGGCGTAGTAGAGGACCTGGGCGAAGGCGGGCCTGCCGACGTCGCCGCGGTGGATGCGCTGTGCCGCCTCCTGGTAGACCTCGCGGGAGCGGGTCTGGAAATCGACCCAATAGGTGAGATGCTTCTGCATGGCCTTGCGGCCGGCCGAAAGGACGGTGCGGCAACCGGGGACGTCCACGGCGACGGGCTTGGCCATGAAGACGTGCTTGCCGGCGTTCACGGCCTCTTCGGCGACTTCGGGGTGGTACAAGGTCGGCGTCTCGATGACGACGGCGTCCACCTTCGACGCGGCCAATTGCTTGTAGGCGTCGGGACCGTGGTAGAGGCGGCCGGAGTCCACTTGCAGCTTGCCGGCGGTGGAGTCGAGATTGGCCTTCTGGACATCGGCCAGGGCGACGATGCGCGCGCCGGCGTATTCGGGGAAGAAGGGGCCGATCCAGTTGCCGCGGCCGCCGCATCCGACGATGCCGACCTCGACGGCCGAGTTAGCTTGGGTGCCGAATACGGTTTCCGGTTTGAGCACCAACATGCCGCCGCCGGCGGTCTTGAGGAAGTTCCTGCGTTGATTCATGAGCCTCTCCTGTGTCGTTGCGTCATTCTATCTCAGCCCACCTCCCCGGGACAGCCTGACCCGTCCCACCTGCACTTCTCGGCAGATTCCGACTCAAGCTGAGGGCGGCGGCCGGCCCCGCTCAAATGCTATGTCCATGAAAACACAAGGCCGGCCATCGGCGGCCCAAGCGCCGGGCTGCGGCAGGAGCCTGACGGCCCACCTCGTTTTCCCTTTGTTTTGTGTGGTTTTCGCAAAAAGTGCGGAAGGGACGGGTCAGGCTGTCCCCGGAAGCCCGGCGATGCGGTCACGCGCGAATTGCCGGTGACGGGTTTCGCGGGCCTCACGGAGGTGTGGGTGGGCGCGCGGCTGAAGGGCGACGACCTGCGGCCGCTGGGGCTGAAGCTCACGCCCCGCTAGGCAGCCCGCCGGAGTCCAGCGCCTTCACCCAGGCGGCGTGACGGCCGCGCAGGGCGGCCAGCGTTGAGGCGTGCCGCGGGTCGCGCGCCAGGTTGCGCTCTTCCAGCGGATCGGCGCGCAGGTCGAACAGCTCTTCGAAGACCGGCGACTCCTCCACGTAGCTGGTGTATTTCCAGCGATCGGTGCGGACTCCCTCTGTGGACGGGATCCAGCCGTTGTTGCGGAAGTGGTGCTCGTAGAACCACTCGCCGCGCCAGTGCGGGCTTTCTCCGGCGAGCCACGGCCGCAGAGAGCGGCCCTGCATCGCGCCGGGAGCTGCGGCGCCGGCCAGATCGAGCAGCGTGGGCGCGAGGTCGATGTTGAGCGTCATCAAGTCCACGCGCCGGCCGCGGGCGATGCCCGGCCCCTGCACGATGAGGGGCACGCGGATGGACTCCTCGTGCATGAACCACTTGCCGGCCAGGCCGTGCTCGCCGAGATAGAAGCCGTTGTCGCCGGTGTAGACGATGATGGTGTTCTCGCGCTGTCCCAACTTGTCGAGCTCGGCGACAATCGCGCCCACGGCGCGGTCCACTCCGGTGATCAGCGCGTAGTAGTTGCGGACCGACTCCTGATAGAGCGCGGGCGTGGAGAAGCGGACGGCCCAGCGGCGGCGGGCCTCGGAGCGCTGCATGGAGAGGGGCAGTTGGGCGATGTAGCGCGGGTCCATCGTCTTGGGCACGGGCATAGTGACGTTGTTGTAGTGTACGCGGTCCGGCGGGTCGGGCAAAAACTGCCGCGGGCTTTCGTCCTCGACGTGCGGCGCTTTGAAGCTGACCGAAAGGCAGAACGGCTGATCGGCGCGGGTGGAGCTGAGGAACTCGCGCGCCTGGCCGGTCATGATGCTGGTGAGATGCGGGCCGGGCTCGCCCTCCGGGAAATAGCGGCCCTGGCCGAGGAAGCCGGCCCAATAGTCGAAAGCGTCCTTGGGCGCCGGCGGCTTGTCGAGTCCGTACTTGCCGATGAATCCGGTGCGGTAGCCGGCGGCGCGCAAGATGGATGGATAGGTGCGTGCCATCTGCTCGGGAGTGAACTGCTGGTTGAACGCCAGCACCTGGTGGCAGCGCGCGTACTGGCCCGTGAAGATGCTGGCGCGCGACGTCACGCAGATGGCCGTGGTGACGAAGTGGTGTCCAAAGGTGACGCCGTCGCGCGACAGCCGGTCGATGTTCGGCGTCCTCACGATGGGGTTGCCCATGCAGCCGAGCGAGTCCCAGCGCTGGTCGTCGGTGAGCAGGAAGATGATGTTGGGGCGGCGGCGCGCGGGCTGCGCCAGCGAGGCCAGGAGCGTGCGGCGGGTGAGGCTCATTGGTGCCATGATAGTTGGAATGAACAGGCGCCAGTTGCTCGCTTCATCCATGTTCGGGTTGGCCGCCCCGTTATCCGCGACCGCGGCCGAGACAGGCGTCAAGCCGCTGCCCGACCCGTCACTCCTCGCCGCCGACCCGGAGAAGTACTGGCTGCGGGTGCGAGACGAGCAGTTCTTTCTGCCCGGCTGGCGGAACTTCCTCAACAACGGCAGCCTGGGCGTGGCGCCGCGGCCGGTGCTGGCCGCCGTGGAGGACTTCCTCGAGCGCGGCGCGGCGCTGCTGTCGGACGAGTACCCGCGCTGGGGCTACGAGACCCTGGACGAGGAACGCGCCGAGATGGCGGCCTTCCTCGGCTGCAAGACGGAAGAACTCGCCTTCACGCACTGCGCCACCGATTCGCTCAGCACCATCGCCGCGGGCGTCGATCTGAAGGCCGGTGGCGAAGTCGTCATGACGGACCTGGAGCACCCCAGCGGCAAGGCCGGCTGGGCGGTGCGCGCCGCCCGCCATGGCGTCACGGTGCGCGAGGTGAAGATCCCGCTGCCGCCGAAAAGCCCGGAGCAGCTTGCCGACATCATGACTTCCGCCATCGGGCCGAAGACGCGCGTGTTGCTCTTCAGCGGTATCCTCAGCCCCATCGGCATCGTCATGCCGGTGCGGCAGATCTGCGACGCCGCCCGCGCCAAGGGCGTGATCAGCGTGGTCGATGGCGCCCACATGAACGGCCAGATCCCGCTGAAGCTCTCCGAACTGGGCTGCGACTACTACGCCGGCAGCCCGCACAAGTGGATGTTCGCGCCCGCCGGCAGCGGCATCCTCTACATCCGCGAGGAGAACCTCGGCAAGCTGTGGCCCTCGATCGTCACCGGCGGCTGGGACGACAAAGCCTCCGGCGCCGCGCGGTTCATGAAGATCGGCACCAACAACCGCGCGGTCGTCGTGGGCATGATGGCCGGACTGCGGTTCCTCAAGGCGCTCGGACCGGAGAACGTCTACGCCCGCATCCACGACCTGGCCCGGCGCAACTACAAGATGGCGGCGTCGCGGCCGCACCTGGAGCTCTTCAGCGGCGCCGATGAGCGGCTCTACGGCTCGCTGGTGACCATCGGCTTCAAGGGCGCCAAGCTCGACGACCTGTGGCGCATGGCGCGCGAGCGCAAGATCTGGGTCTACGGCTCGGAGCGGCTCAGGCTTTCCACGCATATCCACACCAGGCCGCAGGATCTCGAGGCGTTCTACTCTCTGGTCGACGAGGTCATCGGGGGCAAGAAGGGATGAGTTCGGGTCCGGTCCTGATTCGCCACGAGGGCGACGCGCCGCGCGAGCGTTCCAGTTGCGGCTGGCGCGACCGGCTGATCAGCCGCGAGGACGCCGGCTCCGGCGTGGCCGCCTGGGCGCACGCCGTGGACATCGACGGCGCCAGACTCCACTTCCACAAGCGCGGCACGGAGTTGTACTACGTGCTCGACGGCGAGGGCGCGGTGCTACTCGACGGTGTGGAGCACCAGGTGAAGAAGGGCTCGCTCGTCCACATCCCCCCGGGCGTCGTCCACGGCGCCACCGGCCGCATGCGCGTGCTGGTGGTGGGCATCCCCGACATCGCCGAGGACGACCTGTTCTTCCCCGGAGAGTGAGCCGGCGGCTGGCGGCGCAAGGTCACGGCAGACGGTTGTTGTAAATGCCGTAGTCCGGCCAGCAGCTCAGTTCGTCCGGATCCTCAACGCCCGGACGTCCGCCGAAGACCGTTGCCGCGGCCGGGGCGGGAGGCACGAACTTCGGGTCCAGCATCCTGGCGATCTGGTCCTTGACGTCTTCCAGGTGAGCGCGCGACGCGCGGTCGGTGACCACAGCCATCGCCCGCGTCACGTCGCCATTCAGCAGCTTCAGCTCGCTGCGCACCAGCGCCCGCACGTCGTCGGTCGCCGGCATCCGGCCGTTCAGCTTGTCGCCCATCTGGTCGAGATAGACTCGTTGCGTGTTGCGGCGGAAGGCGTCGACGGACGGCTTGGCCGCGTACACCTCGCTGAAGACGCCCTTGCGCACGTCGGTGAAAAACTCCGCCGGTGAGTAGGCCTTGGCGTCCAGCGCGGCCTGCTCCACCAGCCGGTTCATGCGCATGGTGTTCATCATCGAGCCCAGCACGCGCGTATGCGCGGTCTTGATCCGGTTGACGGCGCCGTCCGGCTCCATGCGGCGGAGCACTTCGGGGTCCAGCGCCCACTTGGGCACGTACAGGCCGTTGTCGAGCAGGAACTTCACAGCCGCCTGCTGGCGTTCCCTGGAAACCGGTTTGAACCGCACGCCGGCCTGCCCGCCGTGGAGTTGCTGCGAATCGTAGGAGCCGACGAGCGCCGCCACGTGGCCCATTTCGAGAGACCACTGTCCCAGCACGCGCGAGTAGACGCGCCGGAGCTGGTCCCAGTCCTCGCCCTTCTCCTCGGTGGCCTTCAGCAGGTAGCCGGCCACGCGTTCCAGGTTTTTCAGGCCCAGCGTCGTGGCCTTCACTGCGTCGGCGTCGCCCACCGCCTCGGTGTTCTCACCGGGGTCGGAGCCCATCGACATGTTGGTCGAGAACCGCAGCCAGGGCGTCTTCTCCTGGGCGGCGGCCCATTCGTCCAGAGTGGGCTTCTCCTCGTCCGGCGTCTTGGCGCCCGGAACCGGCTTGTAGCCCCACATCGTCGCCCACTTGTCGTAGGGGCCGATCTTGGGGATCAGGTCTTCGGCGGCGATCTTGTCCTCGGGCTGCGCCACGTAGTTGAAGCGCGAATAGTCCATGAGAGTCGGCGTATGGCTCATGGTCTTCACCCACTCGCGATCGCGGACCTTCTCGACCGGGTACAGCGAGCTGGCCTTCATGTTGTGCTGGAAGCCCAGGCTGTGGCCCACTTCGTGTGCCACCACGTACTCCACCAGTTTGCCGACCAGGCTGTCCGGCAGCGGGTACTTCCGCGCCCGCGGGTCCAGGGGGCTGGCCTGCGTGAAGTACCAGTCCACTGAGAGCTGCTGCACGTTGTGATAGATCATGATGTCGGCTTCCAGGATCTCGCCCGTGCGCGGGTCGGAGACGTGCGGCCCCATGGCGTTTTCAATGGTGGAGGGCAGCCAGCGGATCACGCTGTAGCGCGCGTCTTCCGGCGCCCAGTTGGGGTCCTCCGCTTTTGACGGCGCCTCCTTGGCCACGATCCCGTTCCGGAATCCGGCCGCTTCGAAGGCCGGCTTCCACTGCTCGATGCCCGCCTTGACATAGGAGACGAATTCCTTCGGCGTGGCCGGATCCACGTAGAACGTGATGGGCTTCACCGGCTCGCTCAGGGCCGCCGAGGGGTCTTTCTTTTCCAGCCGCCAGCGGGTGATGTAGGTGCGCTCGGTGGCCTTGTGCTCCGTTCTGCCGTAGTCGGTATTGCGGATGCTGAAATAGCCGACACGCTCGTCCATGACGCGCGGCATCATCGGCTTCTCCGGCAGCTTCAGCATGGAGAAGTGCACCAGCACAGTGCCGCTGCCGGGCCTCATGCCCGCGGCGAAGGGGCTCGGCGCCGGCGCCGGACCGCCTGCCGCCGGCGGGTCCACCGGAGTGGTGAACGTCTGCACCGCGTCCACCTCGATGTTGGCGGGGAACGCCGCCACCTTGTCGATGAACGACCGCGACGCGTCCATGGCGCGCGCGCGGACCCGCGCCCGGGCGCTGAATTCGGCTACGTCTGTCGTGTACAACCGCGTCACGTCGATCACGGGCTCGCCGTCCTTGTTGAACGCCTCGACGTTAAACGCCATGACGATGGTGTTCTCGTTGGCGTCGGCCACCGCCTGCGCGATCGGCTTGGAAGGGTCGGCCACCACGTCGTAGTTCACCGTCTTGAGCAGCACGCGGCGGTCGCGCAGCTCCCACTTCACCACCCTGTTGGCCACCGTGGTCCCGCCGTAGCCCGCCCCCAGCGTGGTGCGGCGGATCTGCGTCACAAGCAGATACTCCTTGCCGAGTTCCGCCTTGGGCACCTCATAGAGCACGCGGTCGCGGTTGCGGTGCACCAGGAAGAGGCCCTTGTCTGTCTTGAACTCCTTGGTGACCACCTTTTCATAGGGCTTGGGCTCGGGGACGCCTGTGCCACCGCGAGCGGCGCCCATCATTGCCGCGGCATCAGGCTTGGCCTGCTCGGGCGAAGGCGGATCCTGGGCCAGGAGGGTCGTGGCACCAAGCCCGGTCAGGCACAGCACCGCTAGAGGGGAATTGAGTATGCGCATAGGTTTCGTCTCAACCATCGACTATCGTATGCCACAATCGCCGGGCATGTACCATGGGGAATTCTTCACTATGCCGACCCGTCTCCTCCTCCTCGCCCTGGCCGCCTGCTTGTCCGTGGCCGGCCAACCCGCCGCCCACCAGGCGCTGCCGGCGCCCATTTCGGCCGACACGTTGAAGGCCCATGTGTCGTTCCTCGCCTCCGACGCGCTCCAGGGCCGCGACACGCCGTCTGCGGGTCTGGATGTGGCTGCCGAGTATATCGCCAGCCAGTTCCGGCGATACGGCCTCCAGGCCGCGGGATCGGACGGGTACTTTCAAGTCGCACCCTATGTCATGGTGCGCCAGCCGATGGACGCCTTCGAGCTGACCATCGAGTCCGGCGGAAAGACCTGGAAGGCCCCCAAGGACCGCGTTGCGGCGTCCACGGCCGCCGCTGTCAGCCTCAGCAGCGTGGAGGTGGTCAAAGTCCTGCTGCCGGATGAGAATGCCGCGCTGCCGGCCAAGGAAACCGTGCAGGGGAAAGCCGTGGTTTTGGTCTCCGGCCCCGCCCATTCACGAGCCATGCTCCAGAGGCGCCAGGAGCTGCTCGGACTTGGTCCGGCCATCGTCGTCACCGCCGGATTTGTGGGCTCGAGCGACGGCGAGTTGCGGCAAGCCGGCGCACAATCGGCCCCCCGTGCCCCCCTGGTCACCACCAGCGACCCCGAATTCACCGCCTTCGCCCAAGCCCTCGCCGATGGCGCCCGCCTCAGCGCCACCATCCCGGCGCCCGTGGAGGAGCCGGTGACGCTGAAGAACGTCATTGCCACCCTGCCCGGCAGCGATGCGCAGTTGAAGGACTCCTACGTCTTGCTCACCGCCCACTACGACCACATCGGCGTCAGCCCGCGCGGCGATGGCGACCGCATCAACAACGGCGCCAACGACGACGCCAGCGGCGTCGCCACCGTCCTGGCCCTCGCCGAGGCCTTCTCCAAACTGCCGCAGCGCCCCAGACGCACCCTCGTCTTCATGACCTACTTCGGCGAGGAGAAGGGCCTGCTCGGCTCACGCTGGTACGCTTCGAACCCCGTTGTCCCGCTTGCCAGCACTGTCGCCAACCTCAACTTCGAGCACATGGGCCGCACCGACGACAACGAAGGCTCCCGCGCCGGCCGCATCACCACCACCGGTTTCGACTACACTACGCTCGGCGACACCCTGAGCGCCGCCGGCAAACTGACCGGCATGGAAGTCTGGAAGCACGACCGCAACAGCGACTCCTTCTTCGCCCGCAGCGACAACCAGGCGCTGGCCGACGCCGGCGTCCCCGCCATCACCGTGCTCGCCGCTTGGATTTTCCCCGACTACCACCGGCCGTCCGATCACTGGGATAGACTCGACTACGACAACATGCGGAACGCCGTGGCCACCGGCGCCATCGCCGTCTCCCGCGTGGCCGATTCCACCGAGGCGCCGCAATGGATCGAATCCAACCCGAAGGTCGCGAAATACCTCAAGGCCTGGAGAGAGCTGCACGGCATGCATTAGCGCGCATTACCGCGCCCCGCGCATCTTCTCCGCTTCGCGCCGCATTACGGCGGCGTTCGTCCAGGCCTGCTGCTGGTACGGCCCCTTGATAGCCGCCGCCTTTTCGCTGAATGCCGCGGCTTCCTGCACCTGCGTGAACTTCATCGCCTGCCGGCCCAAGTGATAGTTCGCGACGCCCAGTTGGAAGTACGCCCCCGCCAGCATGGCGTCGTTGCCCGCAATCAGCGGCAGCGAGTTTCGCAGATCAGAGTCCGCCAGGTTGTACTCCCCTTTGGCGGCGTGGGCCTGCCCGGCGATCCAGTACCCACGGCCCAGCGCCTGCGTCCGCTTCCTCTCCCACGCCGCCGGCGCCACACCCTCCGGCGGCGGGTGCCGCAGCAGCACTGCCACTAGCCGTTCGGCGTGAATACCCGCTTCGGCCACGCGGTTGCGGTTCATGTCGTAGTCCGCCAGCACAAGTTGCAGGTCTTCGTCGTCCGGCCAGTGCGCGACCGCCTTCTCGGCCACCGCCGGGATCTTCGCCGCCTGCCCGGTCTGGTTCAGCGCGGCAAGATACGGCCCGTAGCCCGGGGAGAAGTACTTACTCTTCGGGTTCTGCCGTTCCAGCATTTCGAACAGCTCGACCGCCACCGGCGCCGGCGACTGCACGGCGGCGGAGTAGAGGGCGTACTCGGTAAACACCTCCACCTCCCGTGCGTACTTCACGCCGCTTTCCCACGCCTTCTTCTCGGACTCCTCCTGTGGTGCGGGCTTCGCCGCCAGCGCGCGCGCCAACTCGCACACCTTCGGAGCCAGTTCCTTCACCTGCGCCGCGTCTTTGTTCGTCACGGCGCTTTGCAGTTTCGCGTACGAGTCCGCCAGGTCGTCGGATGCAGCAAAAACCGATCCGGCGAAGAGTAGGCCCACACACCATATCAGGGTACGTCGCATGGCTGTCTCCTCACGTTCGCAGCAGTATTGTATTGCCGATTCAAACCGGAGGGAAGGGGGTTGTTTGAGGCCCTATTGAGGTATGCACCTCGCCACCCGGAAACCGTAGTGAGCTCGGACTCTTCCTTCGGGGGGTTGAGCAGCTCCCGAATCAGGTCGTGGTCCTTGAGGGGATCGCCGGTGCGGCGGGCGGTGCCGGAGATAGGAGAGGTTTCGACGCGCCGGCCTTCGACGCGGACGAACATCTCGGGGCTGGCGCCGATCAACTGCTCGTCGCCGAACTGCAAGAGAAACTCGTATGGGCTGGGGCTGGAGGTCTGGACGCGCTGGAAGAGCTCCGAGGGGCTGCCTTCAAAGCCGGCGGAAAAAGATTGGCGGAGGACCACCTCGTAGTAGTCGCCCTGCTTCATTCCGGCGCGGAC
>JACRBC010000145.1 GCA_016213245.1 Candidatus Solibacter usitatus
GAAGATTTCATTCCTTACGCCCCGGCCATCGCCGCCGGCGTCTGGATTACGTTTTGGGTGCGCTCATGACGCCGTCACTCCACCGCCGCGCCTTGACCCCCCGCACCGCGACCGTCAGAGCCGCGAGCGGTAGCGAGCGGGGTCCCCGCCGCGCCGCGACCGCCAGTTCCGCGACCGCCAGTTCCGCGACCGCCAGAGCCGCGAGCGGTAGCGAGCGGGTCCCCCCCCGCGCCGCGACCGTCAGTTCCGCGACCGCCAGAGCCGCGAGCGTCAGCGAGCGGGTTCCCCCCCGCGCCGCGACCGCCAGTTCCGCAACCGCCAGAGCCGCGAGCGGTAGCGAGCGGGTTCCCCCCCGCACCGCGACCGTCAGTTCCGCGACCGCCAGAGCCGCGAGCGGTAGCGAGCGGGTTCCCCCCCGCACCGCGACCGCCAGAGCCGCGAGCGTCAGCGAGCGGGTTCCGTGTAGAGCCGCGACCGTGAGGGAGCGGGTGGAACAGTCGCTTCGTGACAAGCCCTTAGTTTCAAAGGCAGATGAGCCGGCGGCCCTATCGGTCGCCTGCTGAGGATCAGGAGGCAAGAGAATGGATCGCAGGTTTTTGACAGTTCTTGGAGTCAGCCTGGTGTTCGCGCTGGTCGTCAGCAGCGTGTTCTACCAGATGAGTTCCAAAGCCGGCAGCGGCTCTCAGAAGCAGGAGGTGAGCGACCTCCGGGACCTCGTCATCGCCGCGCGCCCGCTCCAGGTCGGCCTGACCGTCAAGGCGGCCGACGTCAAAGTGGTCAAGGTGCCGCTCCAGGGTTTCCCCAAGGGCGCCTTCTCCAAACCAGAGGATGTCCTGGACCGCCCCGTGGTGAGCAATATCCTGGCTGAAGAGCCGATCATCGAGGGCCGCCTCGCCTTGCGCGGCAGCGGCGTCGGCCTCGCCCCCATCATCCCGGTGGGTATGCGCGCCGTCACCGTCCGCGTCAACGACGTCGTCGGCGTCGCCGGCTTCGTCCTGCCCGGCATGCGCGTCGACGTCCTCATCACCGGACATCCGCCCAACAATCCGACCATGGTCACCAAGACCGTGCTGCAGAACATCACCGTTCTGGCCGGCGGACAGAACATCCAGACCGACGCCACCGGCAAGCCCGTCGACGTGCCCAGCGTCACTCTGCTGGTCACCCCGCCCCAGGCCGAACTGATCACCCTGGCCGGCAATGAGGGCCGCATCCAGCTCGTCCTCCGCAACGGTGGCGACCAGAACATCGAAAAGACCGACGGCCTCAGCATCGCCGCCCTCTACGGCTCCCACAGCAGGCCGGCGCCCGGGCAGGCCGGCCAAAACGACCAGGCCGAGCGCAGACCGCGGCCCAAGCCTCAGACCGTCGCCTTCGTGGCGCCCCCGCCGCCGCCGCCGGCGCCAGTCCCCGACCAGATCATCACCATCCGCGGCATCGACAAAAAGATCGAGACCCTGACCACCAAGAAACCTGCTGAAGACACCGGGAGGAACCAGTGAGCGCTTCCATTACGTACCTCAAGCCGGCCGCCGGCCGCCTCATCGTCCTGGCCGCCGCCCTGGCCGCCTCGCTTTGTCCCGCGCTCGCCCAAAGCAGCCCCGAGGAGATCAAGGTCACTCTCGGCAAGAGCGTCGTCCTGGACTACCCCGAGGATGTCAGCCGCATCTCCACCTCCAACCCCGAGGTGATCGACTACGTCCCGGTCTCCACGCGCGAAATCCTGCTCCACGCAAAAGGCGTCGGCGCGGCTACGCTGGTCATCTGGGCCAAGTCCGGCCAGCGGAACTTCTACAGCGTCAGCGTCGAGCAGAATCTCGAACCGATGCGCAAGCTCATCCGCGAGACCTTCCCCAAGGAAGAAGTTGCTCTCATGGGCGCCCGCGACTCGGTCTCGCTCATCGGCACCGCCTCCAGCCAGGCCGTCGCCGACCGCCTCGTCACCATGGTCACCCCCCTGGCCAAGAGCGTCGTCAATAACCTCAGGATCAAGCCCGCACCGGTGGACAAGCAGATCGTCCTCCGCGTCAAGTTCGCCGAACTCAGCCGCAACTACGGCAACCAGTTCGGCGTCAACCTGGTCTCCACAGGCGCGCTCAACACCACCGGCGCCACCGGCACCGGGCAATTCGCTTCCGCCCGCGCCAACGAAGTCGGCGGAGAGAATCGCTTCACCATCAGCGACGCCCTCAATATCTTCGCCTTCCGTCCCGACCTGAATCTGGCCGCATTTGTGAAGTTTCTACAGTCGGAAGGCATGCTCCAGATCCTGGCCGAACCCAACCTGGTCACCAGCAACGGCAAGGAAGCCAGCTTCCTGGTCGGCGGTGAGTTCCCGGTCCCGGTGCTCCAGGGCGGAGCCAACTCCGGCGCCGTCACGGTCCAGTTCCGCGAGTTCGGTATCCGGCTGACCTTCAATCCCGTTATCACCGAGAACAACACACTGAAGATGTACGTCAAGCCCGAGGTCTCCACCATCGACCTGGCCAACGCCGTACAACTCAACGGCTTCACCATCCCCGCGCTGGCCACCCGCCGCGTGGAGTCCAATATCGAGCTGAGCTCCGGCCAGAGCTTCGTCATCGGCGGGCTGATCGACGACCGGACCACCGAGACCTTGTCCCGCATCCCCGGACTGTCCAGCATCCCGCTGCTGGGCGAACTCTTCAAGAGCCGCAACCAGAGCCGGTCCAAGTCAGAGCTGCTGGTCATGGTCACGCCGGAAATCGTCGAGCCGATGACCGCCGGCGATCCCAAGCTCCAGCCGCAGTTGCCGGGCGAGTTTCTGAAGCCCATGATGCTGCCCAACGGCATGCCGGGCAACTCCAACATCGGTAGCGGAGCCCCCGCCAATAAGGGCGCCGCCGCCACCAGCAGGAAGGACGCACTCAAACCGATCAAGCCGGTGAAATAGGACAGCCGGAAGTCGCCAGAGAACGGCAGAAGGGTGCTCAAAGCGGCATGACGGTGCGTGGAACAAATCGGGAACCGGCCCTCGCCGCTCTCCTCATCGCCGAGGACCGCGAACTGGCGTCTCAACTCAACCAGGCGCTCACCGAAGCCCGGCTCTTCGAGGTCCAATCCGAGATCAAGAGCTATCCCCAGGAACACACCCTGGAGATCCGCCTGCGGCAGATCCAGCCTGAGGTCGTGCTGCTCGATCTGGGCAGCGATTTCGCCGTCGCCGAGCGCCTCATCCGCTTCATCGGCTCGTTCCAGCCCTCCATCCAGGTGATCGGCCTGCACTCGTCCCCCAATGCCGAGGTCCTGGTGCCCAGCCTCCGCGCCGGCGCCAGTGAGTTCCTCTCGGCGCCCTTCGACGCCTCGGCCCAGAGAGACGCCGCGGCGCGCATCCGCCGTCTCCGCGAACCCGGCGGCGGGAACTCCCAGGACTACGGTAAAGTCATCGCCTTTACCTCCGCCAAGCCCGGCTCGGGCGCCTCCACACTGGCCACCCAGACCGCCTTCTGCCTGAAACGGATGACCGGTAAACGCGTTCTGCTCGCTGATTTCGATATCCTCAGCGGCTCCATCGCCTTTGCCCTCAAACTCAATCCCACCTACACCCTGGTGGACGCCCTGGAGCGGTCCGACCAGCTCGATCCCGGCCTGTGGTCCTCACTGACCATCAATGCCAGCGGCGTGGATGTGCTGGCCGCCCCCGACAGCGCCATCTCCGACTCCATCGAGTCCAGCCGCCTGCACGACGTCCTGGAATACGCCCGCATGCTCTACGACTGGGTGGTCGTCGACCTGCCCACCGTCTTTCACCGGCTCAGCCTGTTCGTCCTGTCCGAGGCCGAGCAGTCCTTCCTGATCTCCACCTCCGAGCTCCCCAGCCTGCACCTGGCCCGGCGCGCCGTCAACATGCTCGCCCAGCTCGGTTACGGCAAGGAGCGCTTCCAAATGGTCATCAACCGCCTGAACAAGAAGGCGGAGATCTCCCGTGCCGACATCGAGAAGGTCCTGAACTGTCCCGTGTTTGCCACCATCCCCAACGATTACTACGCCCTGCACAAGGTCGTCACCAGGGCCGAGCCGCTTCCGCCGGACTGCGACCTGGGACGGGCCATCGAGTCGGTCACCACCCGCGTGGCCGGATTGGCCGTCCGGGAGGGCCAGCCGGCCGCGGCCGCACTGGAGTCGAAACCAGTCCTTTCGGAGGGTTAGGGCTATCAAGTTTTCCGGCCGCGCGGCCGATCAATAAGGAGCAAGCAGCCTACCAAAGCTGCCCGGAGCCGAAAGAGTAACCAGCATGATTCCGACGATGGAACAAAAACCGGCGCAGCAGATGAGCTGGGAGCAGCGTCTGTTGAAGAACGCCGGCCGGCCGAAGTCCTCGTTGAAGCCGGAGTACCAGGAGCTCAAGTTCACGCTCCACCGGAAGCTTCTGGACAAGATCAACCTGGAAGCGCTGGCCACCATCGACAACCAGCGCGTCCGCGGCGAGGTCCGGCAGGCCCTCATCTCGCTCATCGACAGCGAGCCGACGCTGCTCAGCGCGCTGGAAAAGCAACAGATTTGCGACGAGGTGCTGGACGAGGTCTTCGGCCTCGGACCGCTGGAGCCGCTGCTGCAGGACCCCACCATCTCCGATATTCTCGTCAACGGCAGCAAGCAGGTCTACGTCGAGCGCAAAGGGCTGCTGGAACTCACCAGCGTGACCTTCCGCGACGATTCGCACCTGCTGCGCATCATCGACAAGATCGTCAGCCAGGTCGGCCGGCGCGTCGACGAGTCCAATCCCATGGTCGACGCCCGCCTGCTGGACGGCAGCCGCGTCAACGCCATCATCCATCCGCTGGCGCTGGACGGGCCGCTGATGTCCATCCGCCGCTTTTCCCAGGACAAGCTGATGCCCGCCGACCTGGTGGAACGCAAGGCCATGACGCGCGGCATGATGGAGCTGCTGGAAGCCGCCGTCAAGGCGCACCTGAACATCATCATCATCGGTGGCACCGGCGCCGGCAAAACCACGCTGCTGAACGCCCTCTCCTTCTTCATCAACCCGAAGGAGCGCATCATCACCATCGAGGACGCCGCCGAACTGCAGTTGAAACAGCCGCACGTGGCGCGTCTGGAAACCCGCCCGCCGAACCTGGAAGGCCACGGCGCCGTCCGCCAGCGGGAGTTGCTCATCAACAGCCTCCGCATGCGCCCCGACCGCATCGTGGTCGGCGAAGTCCGCGGGCCCGAGGCCCTCGACATGCTCCAAGCCATGAACACCGGCCACGACGGCTCGCTCACCACCATCCACGCCAACTCCCCGCGCGACGGCATCAGCCGTCTGGAAGTCATGGTGTCGCTGGCCAACGCCAGCATGCAGATCGTCTCCATCCGCCAGCAGGTCGCCAGCGCCGTCCACGTCTTGGTGCAGGCCGCCCGCCTCAGCGACGGTTCGCGCCGCGTCACCAATATCACCGAGGTGACCGGCATGGAAGGCGAGGTGGTCACCCTGCAGGATATCTTCGTCTTCGAAAAGCGCGGGCTCTCGCCCGAGGGCCGCGTCCTGGGCCGCTTCGCCGCCACCGGCATCCGTCCGAAGTTCTATGAAAAGCTGCTGTCGGCCGGCATCCGCCTGCGGCCCGACCTGTTCGACGAGGTGGTGGAAATATGAGCGTGAACTTCATCCTCATCATGGTCGCCGTCTGGGCCGTGGCCGCCGGCGGCTGGCTGATGTTCTCCAGCGCCTCGAAAACGGCCGACGCCGACAAAATCCGCAACCGCCTGCTTGGCACCAACCGCCCCCTGCGCGGCAAGAAGGGCGCCAAGACGCCCATGTCGCTGCTCACCGACGACGACAAGACCACCGGCAAGTTCGTTCTCGGATTGCTGCGGCGCTTCCAGTTGCAGGATCGCCTTAAAACCCTGCTTGAACAGGCCGGCCTGAAATGGAAGGTCGCCCGCCTGATCCACATGTGCCTGTCGCTCTTTCTGACCGGCTTTGCACTCGGCTGGCTGCTGCTGCCGGCCCGTTTTCAGGCCATGGCCGTGTTTCCGGCGCTCATTATGGGCTCCTTCCCCCTGCTCTACGTGACGATGAAACGGAACAAGCGGCTCTTCCAGTTCGAAGAGCAATTCCCCGAGAGCCTGGAGTTCGTCGCCCGGTCGATGCGCGCCGGCCACGCATTCTCGGTGTCGCTGGAGATGCTGCATCGCGAGTTTCAGGAGCCCCTGGCCGGCGAATTCCGCCGCGTCTTCGAAGAACACAACCTCGGTCTGCCGCTCGACACCGCCCTGCAAAAGCTCGCCGTCCGCGTCCCCTCGCTCGATGTGCACTTCTTCGTCTCCGCGGTCCTGCTCCAGAAGCGCACCGGCGGCAACCTGGCCGAGATTCTCGACAAGTTGGCCTACGTGATTCGCGAGCGCTTCAAGCTGCGCGGCAAGATCCGCGCCATCAGCGCCCACGGCCGCATGACCGGCATGGCGCTGACCAGCATCCCCATGGCCGTGGCCGCCATGATGTTCCTCGTCAACCCGGAATACGTCACCTTCTTCGCCCGCGAAGAGGTCGGCAATTACATGGCCCTGGCCGGCATCGGCCTTCAGGTGCTCGGCTACCTGATCATCAAGAAGATCGTGAACATCGAGGTCTGATGCCATGCCGGTGATATTCAGCGTTGTGATCTTCATCGTGGCTGCCGTCGCCTTTGCCGGCCTCAGCCTCAAACTCTGGCTCCGCCCCAAGGAGGCCATCGAGCGCGTTACCGGCTACGACGTCGAGCAGGAACAGGAGGCGCCGACCCACCCCAGCCTCGTCTTCCGGGACATGCTGAACCGTCTCGGCACCATACTGCCGGCCTCCCCCAAGGACATGACGGTGATGCAGCGCCGCCTGGTCCGCGCCGGCATCAAGGGCCCCAATTCGCTCAAAGTCCTGTACGGCTCGAAGATCGTGCTCGGCGTGCTGCTGCCCCTGATCATGACCGGCGTCGTGTGGGGGTCCTCGGCCGAGGCCTTCAACAAAATGACCGCCGTGCTGGCCGCGGCCGGCATGGGCTTCTTCGGCCCCAATGAATACGTCTCCATCATGTCCCGCAGACGCCAGAAGGAGATCCGTCGCGGGCTGCCGAACTCGCTCGATCTCATGGTGGTCTGCGTCGAGTCCGGTCTGGGCCTGGACCAGGCCATTCTCCAGGTCGCCAAGGAGCTCGAACACGCCCACCCGGAGATCTCCGAAGAGTTCGCCATGGTCAACCTGGAACTCAAGGCCGGAAAGCGCCGCTCTGAAGCGCTCCGCAACCTTGCCGAACGCACCGCCGTCGACGACCTCAAGAAACTCGTCGCCGTCCTCATCCAGGCCGACCGTTTCGGCACCGGCGTCGCCCAGAGCCTTCGGGCGCACTCCGACTTCATGCGCGTCCAGGCCCGGCAGACGGCGGAAGAGAAAGCCGCCAAACTCGGCGTGAAACTCGTCTTCCCGATCTTCTTTTGTATTTTGCCGTCGCTGTTCATCGTGACGGTTGGACCTGTGGCTGTCAAGATCGTCCGGGAGCTGATCCCGATGATGTCTGGCGTGTGAGGGCCTTCCAAAAGGAGGAGCTTCACGACTTGTGATCGTTTGATTCGCGGGAAATAGGGAAAAGGAGAAAACTCAATGGATTCGACTTCGCTCGTTCGTATCGTTTGCGCCGTTCTGGCAGTGGTCCTGCTGGGCGCCATCATTCTGCGCCGCAAGAGCCGGAACGCGGAAGAGTAGAGGCTGAGCCGGGCCACCGGAAAATGGCGGGGGCGTGCTCCGCATCGGGAGAGAGCCGGGCCACCGGCGGTACGGATCACGCCTTCGCGCAATAGTCCGTTTTGTGAGCTGATTTCTGTTTATGAGGGAGTGCACGATGCCTACGTCACGATTGTGGATCGCAGCAATCTGGTTTGCCCTGTCCGCGGCCGCCTGGGGCCAGACACTGGGCCGGGTGGTTGCGCTTGGAGGCCATTCGTCGGATCTGGTGCTGGATGAGGCTAGGGGCGTCCTCTATGTCGCCAACTTCACCGCCAACCGCATCGACGTTGTGACCATCGAAACGGGGACCCTGGATCGTTCCATCAACGTGTCGTCGCAGCCCAGTTCGGTGGCACTCTCGCCCGATGGCCGCTACCTGCTGGCCGGCCACTACGGCAACTTTGCCGCCCCGAACACGCCGCGCAACGCGCTCACGCTGATCGAGGTGGATTCCAGGAACCGCCAGACCTTCGCTCTGCCCGATCCGCCTTTCGGCGTGGCCTTCGGCATCGACGGCAAGGCGCTGGTGGTCACCAGCACGCAGTTCATCAGTTTCGACCCCGAACTGGGAACCATGCAGGTGCTCGACACCGTCGCCGGCGTGGCCGCCAAGACGCTGCCCCAGCCGCCCGCCAAGTATCCCACCGAGATCGTCGGCGCCTCCGTGCAGTCCTCCGGCGACGGCCTGAAGATCTTCGGAGTCACCGACTCCATCCTCTTTTCTTATGACGTCTCCACCAGGGTCGTCCGCTCCGGCGGCTATGCCGCCGAGCCGCCGCTGGGGCCGCGCGCCATCAGCGTTGCTCGCGACGGTTCCTACTACCTGGCCGGCTGGGCCATGTTTGACGGGCGCAGCGCGCTGTCGCAATTCCCCAATCCCAGAGGCCTGCTCAATATCGGCTCGCACGCCATCGACTCCGAGCGCGGCATCGTCTACGCCGAAGTGCCGGAAGCCGTCCAGACCACTACTACTTCGTCCGGCAGCCAGGGTACAGGCGCCTCCACTACCGCCCAGGTAGATCTGCTGCCTCCACCCTTCCTCATCGTCGCCGACGCCGATAACCTCAACGTGCGCGAGAGACTGAAGCTCCCTGAGCATCTCGCCGGCAAGGGCATCCTCTCCTCCGACGGCATGAACATGTACGCCCTGTCGGAGAGCGGCGTCATGATCCTGCCCGTGGGCAACCTGAACAAGAGCCCCCGCGTCGCCGCCACCCAGGAGGACATCGTCTTCCGCGGCGGCCTGTGCAATCCCGGAGTCATCACGCAGGAGCTGACCATCGTCGACCCCAGCGGCGCCTCCACCGAGTTCTCGCTCTCCACCGCCATGCCCGGCATCCGCCTCACGCCCAGCCGCGGCGTGACGCCGCTGACCGTCAAGGTCTCCATCGATCCCAGTTCCTTCGTCAACCAGCGCGGCACAATGACGGCCAGCATCGCGTTGCGCTCTCCCGCCGCCGTCAACTACCCCAACCCGGTTCGAGTCCTCATCAATCTACAGGAACCCGACCAGCGCGGCACCTCCGTCAATGTGCCCGGCAAGCTCGTCGACATCGTGGCCGACCCGTTCCGCAACCGCTTTTTCGTCCTCCGTCAGGACACCAACGAGGTCCTCGTCTACGACGGCGCCAACTACGGCCTCACCGCCCGGCTGCGCACCGGCAATACGCCCACCTCGATGGCGCTCACCTTCGACCGGAAGTACCTGCTCGTCGGCAACGACAACTCCCAGTACGCCAACGTCTACGACCTGGAGACCCTCGAGCAGACCGCTCCCATCCGTTTCCCCTTCGGCCACTATCCGCGCTACCTCGCTTCGTCGGCCCGGGCTCTGCTCGGCGCCACGCGCGTCGCCGGGCCGAAGAACACCATCGACCGCGTGGACTTCCTCACGCGCAGCGCCATCGAACTGCCCACCCTGGGCATCTATGAGAACGGCATTCACCTCAACACGGCCCTGGTAGGCGCCTCCAACGGCGGCTCCATCATGGCCGCCATGGCCGACGGCAACGTGCTGCTCTATAACGCCAACGCCGATACCTTCACCATCTCGCGCAAGGACTTCGGCACGCTTGGCGGCGCCTTCGCGGCCTCGAGCTTCGATCAGTTCGTCGTCGGCAACACGCTCTTCAACGCGTCGCTGGTGCCCGTCAGGCAGTTCGACAACTCCATCGGGCTCTCCTCGGGCTTCGCCTTTGTCGACCAGTCCGGCTTCCGCACCGGCGCGCTCACCGCGGCCAGCCCCGGCGTCATCCAGCGCGTGGACCTGGCCTCTGGCTCCGGCGCCAACTCCACCCGCCTGGTGGAGGCGCCCGTGCTGGGTTCCACCACCTGGGTCTTCACGCGGACCATCGCCGTGCTGCCCGACCGCTCCAGCATCGTCAATCTCACCACCTCGGGCTTCACCGTTCTGGCCTGGAACTACGACGCCGCCGTCGCCATCCCGCGCATCAACCGCGTCGTCAACGCCGCCGATCTGTCCCGCGCCGTCGCGCCCGGCGGTCTCATCATCGTCGAAGGCCAGAACCTCGGCCCCGTCAACATCGCCACCAAGGAGATCCCGCTGCCGGTCGCCCTCGGCCAGAGCTGCCTCACCGTCAACGGCATGCCGGTCCCGATGCTGATGGTCTCCCCCACCCAGATCAATGCCCAACTGCCGTTCCAGGCCGAGGGCAACGTCACCATGCTGCTGCGCACTCCAGGCGGAGTGAGCGACAACTACAACCTCACCGTTCTACCCACCGCGCCTAGCGTCTTCCGTACGACGCTGGCCGAAGACTACCAGGTGCCCACCATCGTGCGCACTGAAAACAACCAGGTGGTCTCTCCGGCCAATCCCATCCGCAGCGACGACCGGCTCCTGATCTACCTCACTGGCATGGGCAAGACCAACCCGGAGATCCCGGCCGGCACGCCCTCGCCCGCTGACTTCCCGCTCGTCCTCACCGATCCCAAGGTCGACATCAACGGCTATCAGTTGCCCGTTGAATACGCCGGCCTGGTCCCCGGCCAGATCGGCGTCTATCAGATCAAGGTCATGGTCCCCTTCAAGACGCCGAAAGGCATGGAACAGAAGCTGCAAGTACGGCAGGGAGGCTACTCCAGTAGCGTCCTGGTCCGAGTGATCGACTGACCTTTCGTTTCCGTGCGGGGAGGCGCGCCTCCCCGCACCTCGATCCGGGCTTCCAATTCGACAGGATTTCGAGTAAAACAGGATTGCTATGTTTTGTCTTAAGACCGCTTCCCTGATCATCGCCGCGGGGCTCGTCTCCACCATCGCGCCGCCGGCTTACGGACAGAAATGGGAGGTGGGCGCCGGCGGCGGCGCTTCCTTCTACAACTCCAGCCAGATCACCGGAAGGTCCGCCAGCGTGGAGGCCAAGTTCAAACCCGGATACGGCTTCACCGGCTTTGTCGGACAGTTGGGCAACCGGCTGGGCGGAGAGATCCGCTACTCCTTCTTCTCCAACGAAATGGAGCTCTCCGGCACGGGTAAGAACTTCACCATGGGCGGCCGCACCCAGGCCATCCACTACGATGTCCTGGTCTACTTCAACAAACGCGATTCCAAGACGCGCCCCTACCTGCTGGCCGGCGGCGGCGTGAAACAGTACACCGGCACCGGCAACGCCGTGCCGATCCAGCCCTTCATCAGCACCGCCGTGCTCACCAACACCAGCGAATGGAAGCCTCTGGTCACCGCCGGCGCAGGCGTCCGCTTCGCCCTCGGCGCCAAGACCCACCTGCGCGTCGAAGTGGTCAGCTACATGACCCAGGCGCCCAAGAACGTCATCACACCGGTCAGCGGCGCCACGCTCGACGGCTGGTTGCTCAGCTTCGCGCCCGTGTTCAGCGTCAGCTACGTCTGGTAAACCAGACGCGGCGTTAAATCAGCGGGACCGTGTTCCGGGCAGGGTCCCGCATTGTCTTAGAGTGAGAACATGCTGGGCACACACGGGATCGCGGCGGGGCGTGTCTTCGTACTTTTCGCGGCAGCCGCGAGCCTGCTCCCACTGGCCTGCGCCGAGCCACAATGGGCCGGCGGCCAGGTCTGCCGCAGTTGCCATCCCGGCGTCGTCGTCGACTTCTACCGCAATCCCCACTACAAGACCGTCGCCGCCGGCGTGGAACCGCCGGAGCGCACGGGCTGCGAGAGTTGCCACGGCCCTGCCGCCGAGCATGTCGCCGCCAAGGGCGACAAGTCCAGGATCCGCGCCTTCTCCGAGATGCAGCCGAAGCAGGTGCTCGACAACTGCCTGCGCTGCCATGCCGAAAGCCTTGGGCGAGCCAGTATCCGCCGGTCCAGCCACTCGCTGGCATCCATCGCCTGCAACTCCTGCCATTCCATCCACAAGTCCCGCACTCCCAAGGCCCTGCTGGCCAAGGAGCAGCGCGAGGTCTGCTACCTCTGTCACGGCAACGTGCGCGCCCAGTTCTCACAACCCTTCAAGCACCGCGTGAACGAGGGCTTCATGAAATGCAGCGATTGCCATAATCCCCACGGCGCCGCCGCCCCCGTGTGGGGCATGGGCGCGCGGCCTCGCATGACGGCCGCAGCGCTGGCCAACGAAGAGCCGTGCCTCAAATGCCATAATGACAAGCGCGGCCCCTTTGTCTACGAACACGCCGCCGTCCGCGTGGACGGCTGCCTCGGCTGCCACGTCCCCCACGGCACCGCCAACGCCCGCCTGCTCAAACGCCCGGCCGTCTTCACCCTCTGCCTGGAGTGCCACAACGGCGCCGGCGGCTTCGGCCGCCAGGCCAATGGCGTCAAGCTCACCCCCAATACCCACAACATGGCCGATCCCAGGTTCCGGAACTGCGTCACCTGCCACGCCCGTATCCACGGCTCCAACGCGGATACGAGGTTCCTGCGATGATCCGCCCCCTGGCCGCATCGCTGTTCCTGCTCTGCACAGTCGTGCGCGCGCAGCCTCCCGTGGCGCCCACCGATGCCAAGGTCGGCGAGTCCCGCGGGCAGAACGCCGGCGGCTACAACATCCTTCAGTCCTGGGAGACCGGCTACCGCTTCCGCACCGCCGGCGGCAACCAGGCCAGGTACCGCAGCGACGTCAACTATGGCAACGGCATCCGCCTGCTGGCCGGGCGTCTCAGCCTGACCTCGCGCGATGGCCACGGCCGCCTTTTCGATGACCTTACCCTCGCCGTCCAGGGACTTGGCAACGACCCCTACCAGTCGGCCACCCTGCGCATCGCCAGGAACCGTCTTTACCGTTACGACCTGCTGTGGCGCGAAAGCGACTACTACAACCCCGCCCTCCCCATCAGCTTCGGCGAGCACCGCATGGATACTTCGCGCCGCATGCAGGACCACGATTTCGTCCTCTTCCCGCAGTCCAAGGTCCGCTTCTTCGCCGGCTTCAGCCGCACCCTGCAGCAGGGCCCGGCGCTGACCACTGTCAACGTCTTCGACAGCGTCCGCGGCGACGAATTCGCCCTCTTCGCCGATGTCCGCCGCCGCCAGAACGAATTCCGCTTCGGCAATGAACTCCCGGTGTTCGGAGTCAAACTGAACTGGATGCAGGTTTGGGAGATGTACCGCGAAGAGGTCCCCGCCTCCCTCACCGCGCCCGCGGCCGGCAACAACCCCGCCGACCGTACCCGCCTCAATTCCCTCAATCGCACCCAGCCCTACCAGGGAACCACTCCCTCGTTCCGCCTCAACCTCTTCCGTGAAAAGGGCGAGCGCTGGGCTCTCAACGGCCGATTCACTTACTCCGCCGGCCGCCGCGACTTCCAGTTTGACGAGACCGCCACCGGCATCGACCGCTTCAACGCCGCCGCCAACCGCCAGATCGCCGCCGCCGGCCAGGGCCGCCGTCCCGTCACCACCGGCCAGCTCACTTTCAGCCTCTTCCCCACCTCCCTCATCACCCTGACCAATCACACCGCCTTTCACTCCACCCGCATGGAAGGCGACGCCCGGTATCGCGAAATCGACAACGGCGACCTCCAGGTGGCGCAGGTCGACTTCCGCTACCTCGGCATTCGCACCCTCGCCAACTCCAGCGACGCTCTGTTCCAGCTCAGGCCCTGGATCGCCTTCCACGGCGGCTACCAATACTCCAACCGCCTCATCCGCAGCACCGAGCTCGTCACCATCGAGGACTTCACCGGAGGCGTCTCCTCCGAGCAGACCAACGTGCTCCACGCCGGCGCCGCAGGCGTCCGCTTCCGCCCCGCAAAACCACTCACCCTCGCCTTCGACGGCGAACTCGGCCGCCAGAGCCGCGCCTTCCTCCCCACTTCGGAAAAGGACTATCAATCCTATTCAGCCCGCCTCCTGTGGCGCCAGGGACCCCTCTCCATCTCGGGCCTCGCCCGCAGTTACACCAACTCGAACTTTGTCTCGCTCTTCGCTCACAGCGCCGAGTCCCGCAATCTCGCCCTCGACGGTTCCTGGACGCCCCGCGACTGGTTCTCTCTCCAGGCCGGCTACTCTCGCCTCCACGCCGATACCCTCACGGGCCTCGCCTACTTCCTCGCGTCCGCCCTCGTCCGCGGCGAGCAGTCGCTCTACGTCAGCAATCTCCACACCGCTCACGCCGGCGCCCAATTCTCCATCCGCCAGCGCGTGGAACTCTACGGAGGCTTCAGCCTCAGCCGGGATGCCGGTGACCCCCGACGCTCTCCCGGCGCTTCCTTGCAGCCTGCCTTCATCGCCGTGCAGACATTCCCTATGGACTTCGACTCCCCGCTGGCCCGGATCTCAGTCAAACTCCACCCCAAGTTGCGGTGGAACGCCGGATATCAATACTACCGCTATCGAGAAGATCTGCTCTCCACCCAAAATTACCGGGCGCACACGGGCTTCACCAGCGTATTATGGACTTTCTGACTCTTCAGCCGGGCCGAGAGCATGGGTAACGTCGGACTCCTATTCACCTTCCTGCTGCTGATGGGCACTCTGTGGCTCGCCCTCACGCGCATCACCATGCGGCTGGAGAACAACTGGCCGCTGGTCTATGACATCGGTCTGGTGGTCTACCTCAACAGCTTCGACCTGATCCTCAACGCCTACGTCGTCTACGTCGCGGTGGTCTGCGCCCTGCTCATCCGCTTCGAGTTCCTGAACGATCGCATCGTCTTCTTTGTGAAAGTGTTGGAAATCTGCGCCCTGGCGCACATCGGCTGGTGCCTGCTCGCCGCCCTCCTCAAGGCCTTTTGAGCCAGCCCGCCGCTCAGCCCCTCATCACTCGGCCGGCAGCCCGCGCTCGTTCCACTCCCGCCATCCCCCGTCCAGCGAGACCGGCGAGGTGTAGCCCATCTGTTGCAGATTCACGGCCACCAGCGCCGAGCGGTACCCGCCTCCGCAGTACAGCACCAGCATGCAATCCTTGTCCGGCACGCGCGACTCGATGTCGCGCTCGATTACGCCTTTGCCGATGTAGATCGCTCCGGCGATGTGCCCCGCCGCCCACTCGCTCTCCTCCCGCGTGTCGATCAGCACATGCGGCGCCCCGCTCTCCCTCAGCGCGACATATTCGGAGATGCTCATTTGGCGGATGCGGCTCTTGGCGTCATCCACCAGCGCCAGGAACGCGGGTGAGTGCTTCATGGCTGAATTCTACCCGATCGCCTCGCGCACCCGCCCGCCGCACGCGTCCAGCCGGCTCTCCGCCTGCGCGCGCGAGACGTTCAGCCTGCCCATGACGATCGCCGTCCGCACGTTCCGCCCGGACTCTTCGAGCAGCCGCGCCGCGCGCTCCCGCTCGCACCCCGTCACTGCCATAATGATGCGCTGCGCCCGGTCCACCAGTTTCTCGTTGCGCGGCTGCACGTTCACCATCAGGTTCGAGTAGACGTACCCCAGGCGCACCATCACCCCGCTGGAGATCATGTTCAGCACCAGCTTGGTCGCCGTGCCCGCCTTCAACCGCGTCGAGCCCGTGATGACCTCAGGGCCCGGCAGCGGCACAATCGGGATGCGCACCCTGGAGGCCAGCTCCGAATCCGGCGAACAGACAACACAGGCGGTCAACGCGCCCAGCCCGTTGGCTGCATCCACCGCCCCCAGCACGTACGGAGTCCGTCCGCTGGCGGCGATCCCCACCAGCACGTCCCGGCTGGTGAATCCCCGTGCCAGAAGGTCCCTCGCCCCCGCTTCCGGCGAGTCTTCGCTTCCCTCGGCGGCGCTGCGCAGCGCGCCTTCGCCTCCGGCGATGATGCCCACCACCAGGTCCGGCGGAACGTTGAACGTCGGCGGGCATTCACTGGCGTCCAGCACCCCCAGCCGCCCGCTGGTCCCCGCCCCGGTGTAAAAGAGCCGCCCGCCCTTCAGCAGGGCGGCCGCGGTCTCGTCCACCAGCCGCGCGATCGGGCCGAGTTCCCTCTCCACCGCCCCGGCTACGCGCCGGTCCTCGCGGTTGAACACCGCCAGCATCTCCAGCGTGGATAGCGCGTCAAAATCGGCCGAGGCAGGGTTTGCCTGCTCGGTCATCAGGCGGCTCAGGTCCAATGGCCCGCTCAACACACCCGCCTTTAGACGCTAAAGCTCGACCCGCATCCGCACGTCGACTTCACCTGCGGATTGCTGAACTTGAACCCCGCGCCTTCGAGCGATTCCACGTAGTCCACCTCGGCGCCGTCCAGGTACAGCATGCTCGCCTGGTCGATGAACACCTTCAGGTCTTCAAAATTGTAGGTCTTGTCCAGCAGCCCCGGGCTGTTCTCAAAAGCCATCGAATAGCTGAAGCCCGAGCAGCCGCCGCCCACCACGGAGATCCGCAGCCCGGCCGGTTTGGGCTCCTGCGACCCCAGTATCTCCTTCACTTTGCCTATGGCCGTTGTGGTCAATGTAATCATCGGGTTGGATCATCTCCTACTTTATTGTACTGATTGAAGTCTGCGCATACACCTACAAGCCCATTGTTGCACTCTTTTCTGATGCCGGCATGGGGCGAATGGGTGCGGTGATCTGCTATGGTTTGGAGGTTGGCTGAAACCGCCCGGCGGGCGGGCGCGTCGGTAGGGCGTATGAGCGGCTACACCGGCGTCCTCCCCATCCCGAGTACCGGAGTTCAGGCAACCGCCTCCCGCCAGGGAAAGACACGCGTGGATTACCGCAAGTCCGAAGAAGCGGATCTGGTCCGGAGAGTCCAGGCCAGGGATGAACTCGCCTTTGGCGAGATCGTCGGCCGCTATCAGTCCAAGGTCTTTTCCATCATCTTCGGCATTCTGCGCAACCGCAACGACGCCGAGGATATCGCCCAGCAGGTTTTCACCAAGGTCTACTTCTCCATCAACAGCTTCGACTTCCGCTCCAGTTTCCTCACCTGGGTCTACAAGATCACGGTCAACGAGTGCTACGACTACCTGCGCAAGAAGAAGGTCCGCAAGCTGGTCTATGAGAGCGACTTCAGTGAAGACGATGCCGTCAGCATGGAACGCAGCGAGCCCGACGGCCAGCCGATGTTCGACTCCACGCTGGCCCAGCGCGACCTGATTCTGAAACTTCTGTCGAAGGTTTCGGCGGAGGACCGGAACCTGATGATGTTGAAGGAAGTGGAAGGTCACTCGGTCGAGGAGTTGTCGGCCATGACCGGGATGAACGAGAATACGATCAAAGTGAAGTTGTTCCGCGCCCGCCAGAAACTGTTGAAAGCGGCGCAGCGGCTGACTCGGGTTTCAGGGGCCCGGCCGGCCGTAGGTTAGGGTTCCACGGAGTTCCGGCCCCGACTCCGGAGTTGAGCGGAGATGTCCGGAGGATGTCCGGAGTATGATATGCGGAGAGGCTTGGACGACACGCCGGCGCGGTTTTCAGACCGGCGGGCGATCCGGTCCTCCGTCAGGAGTCGACGCGCCGACTGAACGAATTTTGAGGGAAGACGGTTATGCATCAGCCAATGAAAGACGGACTTGAGGACCACCTCTCCGCTCTGGCCTCGCACGCCTCCAGCGCTCTCGCCGGCCATCTCCGGGCGTGCCCCGAGTGCAGCGCCACTCTCGCCGGCATGAAGAGCCAGGCCCAACTGTTCAATTCCCTCCGCGCGCCCGAACAACTCGATCCCGCCCCCGGTTTCTATGCCCGCATCATGGAGCGCATCGAAGCGCAGGCCGCCTCGTATTCACTCTGGAATATCTTTCTGGAACCCGTCTTTGCCAAGAGGCTGGTGTTTGCCTGCCTCGCCCTCTTTGTCCTGCTGGGCTCCGCCGTCTGGCAGACCGGTCCGGACCCCATGCTCAACGCCAATAACCCCATGACCATCCTGGCCGGCTCCGATCTGCCCCAGGCAGGCGCCGACGATCCCGGCCGCGCCCGCTCCGTCGTCCTGGTCAATCTCGCCAGCTACGGCGGCCAGCCCTCCAGCCTGGCCATCTCCTCCGACTGAGAGCCCATCACGGTGAGCCTAGAGAACAGAGCCGCCTGCGCCCGCCCGACCTGGCATCACCCCAAGATCCTCCTCGTCCTGCTGGCCGTCTTCCTCTGCGGCGCCGCCGCCGGCGCACTCACAGTCCGCCTCGCCCCTGTGCGCTCGGCCGCCGCCGGCGGCTGGGAACAGGGCGGCCGCGAAATGACCATCGCCATGATGAAGAAGGAACTCGATCTCACCCCCGCCCAGGCCGCCGAGATCGAAACCGTCCTCGACGAGTTCGTTCTCTACTACGCCAACCTCCAGGGCCAGATGGACGACTTCCGCTCCGAGGGCAAGACCCGCATCGTCCGCGTTCTCACGCCCGAGCAGCGCGCCCGCTTCGAGAAGATGATGACCGGCCTGTCGGCCCGCCTGCGGTAGTATTTCCCCACAGCCCCGGCCCTTGGTAGTATGCTTGTCCAGCCATGCTGCCCTCCTACCTCGCCCAGGCTTCCCCCAACCCCGCCTCCAATCGCGCCCCGTGGTACAAGAACACCGCCCCCGCCTACGCCGGCATCTTCCTCTGGATCGCCTTCTACAACTCCATCGCCGCCGGCACCATCACGCGCGGCTCGCTCGCTGTGTGCATCGGCGCGCTCGCCGTCGCCGGCCTGTTGAGCTACGGCCTCTTCTACTACGTCCCCGCCATGCTCGGCATGAGGACCGGCTACCCGCTCTATGTCGTCGGCGCGTCCACCTTCGGCACACGCGGCGGCTACCTGATGCCCGGCCTCCTCATGGGCCTGCTCCAGGTCGGCTGGCTCGGCGTCGGGACGTTCTTCGCCGCCAAGTTCATCCTCACCGCGCTCGGCATCGACGCCACGCCAGGCGCCACGCCCTTCATCCTCACAGGAGTCGTCTGGGGCTACCTCATGGCCTGGATCGGCGTCATGGGCATTCAATACGTCGCCAAGGTCGCCACCTTCCTGAACTTCATCCCGCTGGTGATGATCCTCATCGTCTTCTGGCGGACCTCGGCCGGCATCTCCGGCCACGTTCCCTCCCAGCCGGCCCCCTGGATCGCCTTCACCCTCCTCATCCAGATCGTCGTCGGCTTCTTTGCCACAGCCGGAGCGGCCGGAGCCGACTTCGGCCTCCACAGCCGCCACTCGGCCGACGTCAAGTGGGGCGGCCTGGTCGGCATCGTCGCCGCCGTCCTCGTCGCCGGCGGTTTGCCCCTGCTCTCCGTCGCCGGCGCCAAGGTCCTGATGCCCAACGTCGAGGGGTTCAACTATGACGCCGTCGTGGCCGGCATCGGCGGTCCGCTGGCCACCGCCATGTTCTTCCTCTTCACGCTGGCCTCCATCCCCCCGGCGTGCTTTTCTTCCTTCATCGCCGGGAACAGCTTTTCCACCATGATCCCCGGCGTCTCCCGCATGGGCTCAACCATGGCCGGCATGACCGTCGCCATCCTCCTCGCCGTCACCGGCGCGGCCGGCAACCTGATCGGCTTCTTCACCATCGTCGGCGCCTCTTTCGGCCCCATCTGCGGCGCCATGGCCGCCGACTACCTCCTCAGCGGCTGCCGCTGGGCCGGCCCCCGCGCCGGCATCAACTGGGCCGGCTACCTCGCCTGGGCCGCCGGCTTCTTCATCGGCGTCCTGCCGTTCCTGCCCGTCTCCCAGCAGGTCAAGGACCTGGCCCAGCCCGCCGTCGTCTACAGCTTCATTACCGGCTTCGTCGTCTACGCTCTGCTGGCCAAGGCGGGACTCGAGCCGGACGCGGTGCCGATGGGGAAATAGGGGGTCCGTGTAGGCTTCCTCCGCGGCGTGAATAGCCTGGACTGATTGAGTCTAAAATAGGGTTCATAGACACCAAGGAGTCGCGCGCATGCCGATCACCATTCATCCCGACCTCGAGGCCAAGCTCCGGGCCCAGGCGGAAGCCGCGGGGATCACGGTCGAGATGTACATTGAGCGCCTTGCCCACGACGATCGGGTCGCGCTTGAGGAACTAGAAAGCCTCGCCTTGGAGGGCTTGAATTCCGGTGATCCGATTGAGATGGGCCCAGATTACTGGGAAGAGAAACACCGCAGGCTTGACGAACGCTGGAGCAAGAACGGCACGCGGTGAGCCGGTATCTTCTCCGTCCGAGAGCGGATCAGGACCTGGATGATCAGGCTTCTTTCTACGCAGCCGAGGCAGGGAAGCAGCTGGGCCATCGCTTCCTAATCGCGGCTCACGATACCTTCGCTCTCCTCGCCTCGCGACCCGGAGTAGGGTGGCGTTTCCGCATCAGGCGTCCAGGCTTGGAAACACTGCGGGTGTTCCGTGTGAACGGCTTTGAGAGAATACTGAGGGCACTCTACTCCTGCCCGACGCGGACGAGCAGCTTGCCTGTGTTGCGGCCGTCGAAGAGCTTGAGTAGGGCGGCGGGGGCCTGTTCCAGGCCTTCGGCCACGTCCAGCCGGTACTTCAGCTTCCCCTCCATGTGCCAGGCGATCAACTGCCGCGCCGCCTCCTCGGCCCGGTGCAGATAGTCCAGCACGATGAAGCCCTGCACCCGCCCGCGCCGCACCAGCAGGTTGGCGAACTGGTATGGCCCCGGCACGGGCCGCGATGCGTTGTACTGCGAGATCAGCCCGCACAGCGCGATCCGCGCGCCGATGTTGATGCGCGCCAGGATCGCGTCCAGCATCGCGCCGCCCACGTTCTCGAAGTCCACGTCAATCCCGCCAGGGCACTCCCTGTCCAGGGCCGCTCCCACGTCCTCGCTCTTGTAGTCGATGGCCGCGTCCAGCCCCAGCTCCTCGGTCAGCCAGCGGCACTTCTCCGCGCCGCCCGCGATCCCCACCACGCGCAGGCCCATGATCTTGCCGATCTGCGCCGCCAGCGATCCCACCGCCCCCGCCGCTGTCGTCACCACCATCGTCTCGCCCGCCTTCGCCTGGCCCACCTCCGTCACCCCGAAGTAGGCCGTCAGCCCGATATGCCCCAACAAACCGAAATGCGCGCTCAGCGGCAGGGGAATCGGCGGCAGCTTCGTCAACCCCTTCGCGCTTCCTACGTAATACCTCTGCCACCCCAGCATTCCCTGCACCATGTCTCCGGCGGCGAACGCAGGGCTCCGTGATTCTTCCACTCTCCCGAGTGCGATTCCACGCATCACCTCGCCCAGCTTCAGGCTCGGCATGTAGCCGTCCACGTCGTTCATCCAGGCGCGGTTGGTCGGGTCCAGGGAGAGCCAAATCGTGCGCACCAGCACCTCGCCCTCGCCCAGTTCCGGCAGCGCCGTCTCAATCCACTGGAAGTTGGACTTCTCCGGCTGCCCCACCGGCCTCGATGCCAGAGTCCACGCCGTGTTGCTTTTCATGCTCGTCTCCTGATCTGATGTTGGAACCATGATCGCAAGGCTCGTTCTGCTCGCGCTCGCGCTGTTGGCGCCTCTCTGGCCCGCCACCGAATTGAAGGACGTCGAGTTCGCCCGGCCCGCCGGCGTCTCCCTCACCCTCGACGCCTGGATCCCCCCCAGCGCCGCCCCTCAGCCCGCCGTCATCCTGGTCCACGGCGGCGGCTGGAGCGCCGGCGACAAACGCACCTACATCAAGCCCTGGTTCCCCGTTCTCTCCGACGCCGGCATCGCCTGGTTCACCATCAACTACCGCCTCGCCCCGCAGTGGAAACACCCCGCCGCCGTCGAGGACGTCGAGGCCGCAGTGACCTGGGTCCGCGCCAACGCCTCGAAGTGGAACATCGACCCCGAACGCGTCGCGCTCATGGGCGAATCCGCCGGCGGCCACCTGGTCGCTCTTGCCGGCGCCCGTGCAAAAGTCAAGGTGCGCGCAGTCGTCGACTTCTATGGCCCCAACGACCTGCCCCTCATCAACGTCCAGCGCGGGCCGTCGAAGAACATAGAGAACTACCTGACCGGCAGCGCTCCTGAGACCGTTCGCGCCGCCTCGCCCGCCACCTACATCCACGGCGCGATGCCTCCGTTTCTCTTCATCCACGGCACCGCCGACAAGGCCGTCCCCTGGCAACAATCCCCTGCCATGTGCGACGCCATGAAGGCCGCCGGCGCCCGCTGCGAAGTCCTCCTCATCAACGGCGCCCCGCACGGTGTCGAAGGATGGGAGAAACAGCCTGAGTTCCACGTCTGGAAACCGAGAGTGGTTTCCTGGCTGAGGGCGGCCCTCCTGCCGGACCGGCAGCAGCCCTCCCCCCTCGGCATCTTCGACGGCCACTCCGACGTTGGCGCCGTCACCCGCCCCGGCTCGGCCGCCTTTGACGCTGCCGCCAGGACTTACACCATCACCGGCAGCGGCGAGAACATGTGGGCCGCCGCCGACGCCTTTCACTTCGCCTGGAAGAAGACCTCCGGCGACGTCGCCCTTACCGCTGACATCGCCTTTCCCACTGCCGGTGGCAATCCCCACCGCAAGGCTGTCCTCATCATCCGCCAGAGCCTCGACCCGGACTCCGCCTATGTCGATGTCGCCCTTCACGGCGACGGCCTCACATCCATTCAGTATCGCGACGCCCGCGGCGCCGCCACCCACGAGGTCCAGGCCAACGTCTCCGCCCCGCGCCGCCTGCGGCTTGAAAAGCGCGGCAACTACTTCTACATGCTCCTCGCCGCCGAAGGGCAGGAGCCCGCGCTGGCCGCCGGTACCGGCCGCATGGAGTTTCAGGAGCCCTTCTACGCCGGCCTCGGCGTCTGCTCCCATGACAAGGACGCCTCCGACACCGCCGTATTCTCGAACGTCGATCTCTCGCCCGCGCCGCCCGCGCCTGCCCAGCCCGTCCTCTACAGCGCGCTCGAAACCATCAGCGTCGCATCCACCGACCGCCGCGTCGTCCGCCTCTTCCCCGGCCGCATCGAAGCCCCCAACTGGACCCCCGACGGCACGGCCCTGCTTTACAACAGCGGCGGAGGCATCTACCGCATCCCCGCCGCCGGCGGCTCGCCGGCGTTGATCGACACCGGTTTCGCCACTCGCAACAACAATGACCACGGCATTTCGCCCGACGGCAAGTGGCTCGCCATCAGCGATCAGTCCCAGGAGAAGCGCCAGTCACTCATCTACGTCGTGCCCATCGCCGGCGGCACCCCCCGCCGGGTTACGCCGCTTGCCCCTTCCTATTGGCACGGCTGGTCCCCCGACGGCCTCACGCTTGTTTATTGCGCCCAGCGCGACGGCGAGTTCGACATCTACTCCATCCCCGCCGCCGGCGGCGAGGAGACCCGTCTCACTACCGCCAAGGGCCTCGACGACGGCCCCGAATTCTCCCCCACGGGCGAGTTCATCTACTTCAACTCCGACCGCACCGGCCGCATGCAGATCTGGCGCATGAAACCCGACGGCAGCGACCAGCAGCAGGTCACCTTCGACGACGTCAACAACTGGTTCGCCCATCCCTCTCCCGACGGCAAGCGCATCGTCTTCCTGACGTTTGAGAAGGACGTCCAAGGGCACCCCCCCAACAAGGACGTCTCACTCCGCCTCATGAACCTGAGCGACGGCAAAATCACAGTCCTCGCCCGCCTCTTCGGTGGCCAGGGCACCATCAATACGCCCTCCTGGTCTCCCGACAGCCGCCGCGTCGCCTTCGTCAGCCACCACCTGTTCCGCTAACGCACCACCCCCACGGCGCCATCACCTGAAAGCCTCATCCGCGCCGGCGCCGTCTTCAATTTTGTCTTTGCCTGATGTGCGCCTTCCTCGCCTTCGCCTGGCTCTCCTGGTTCCACTCCCGCGAGCTTCTCGCTACCGCCCTCGGCCACACCCTCCTGGCCTGGATCGCCCTCTTCCGGCTCCTTCGCGCCGCCGGGCGGCTCCTCTTCTTCGGAGACCGCACCGCCCGCACCTGGGCCTTTTTCGCGGCCTTCCTGCTCGGCGCCCTGCTCTACGCCTGGCCGTGGTTCATGATCTGAGGTAACGCGCGCCAGGATGTAGAGCCGCGCGCGGCGTCCTCCCGATCCCTGCCCGGCGAGCTACGCCGATTCCGGGTATTCGAGCTTCAGTATCCTGCTCACCTGCTCACGCAATTGGGGGAGCTCATCGGTCGCCGCATTCCACAGGATCTGCAAGTCCAAGTCGAAGTAGGCGTGTACGATTCTTGAGAAATGACTTCTCGGTTGTGGCGGCGGTGACCGCCTCGATTTTGCCGGCAGCGGTGAGAATGTCCTTCAGGAAGGAAGCCTCATGCCGCATAGATGACTCGGGCCTCTCTGAGAACATGCGGGCGAATCCACGGCTTCAAGCCGCGCTTGGTCACCAAATCGACCTTGCGCCCGGTCAGCGATTCCAGGTCCTCGCTTAGAGACTCGAACTTGAGCAGTCCGATGCGCGCGCTCGGTTCAAACTCGACCATGATGTCGACATCGCTATCGGGACCCAACTCGCCGCGCACCGCTGACCCGAACAGAGAAAGTTCGCGGACTTCGTATCGCCGGCACAAATCAGCCAACTCGGTTTCGTCAACCGCTGCGTCACCGAATTGTAGTATCTGGCCCAAGTGTGCTCTCCACCATTATGCCCGAGCCCGGACTGGCCGCATCACCGAGGTTGCCCGTTCAACCGTTACGGTCGTCCTCCATCCGCTCTGCCTGTGCCCCAGACCTCAATATCGCGACAGCAGATACCCGATCCCCACCATCATTACCCGCTCCCACGACTGCAGGACCTCCGCACTGCACTCCGGGTCGGTCTCCCGCACCGTCTGCAACAGGCTGTCCAGCCACAGGTCGTAATACTCGGCGCCGATGTTCAGGCTCCGGCCGCTGTGCCGCTCCGCAAAGCTTTCCAGGTACTTCGCCGGCCCCGCCACTTCGTCCTCCGCCGCCAGCGCCATCGCGTGCAGCGACATGCGCAGCGCCCGCTTCTGGTGCACGAAATCGGTGTTCGAGAACTTTGCCCGCACCATCGGCGAGGAAGCCAGGAAGATCTCATAAAAACGATCCAGAAACCCGGCCTGCGCCTGGCACCGCACCAGGCTCTCGTCAAATGTCTTCAGAATTGCCGCGTCCATCCCGCTCCTCTCGCCGTGGCATCCCCGCCCGGCCGCTCCCAGCTTACCGATGATCATACACCCGTCTGGCAGCCCGCAGTTGCCCACTGGGCGCTCTCAAGTGCCACTTCTACCGTCTCCCGCGCCAATGGCCGGCAGATGGGCGGGTGGACCGTCACTGGTGTCGCCTCCCTCGCCACCGGGCGGCCTATTACCCCGATAAGACCGAACAACACGTAGCCTGAAGTAGCCCGAAGGAATCACACCGCCGGGAAGGCGCCCGTGATACACTCGCAGGAAACTGGGGGCCAGAGAGGGCGCCTTCTTTTCTACAGGAGATCCGGAGCTATGAGTAAACGCCTTTGCGGTATTGCTTTCCTGGTAGCGGCTTTCTCCGCCGTCACCTTCGGCCAGTTGGCCACCACGACTTCGCTGGTCGGAACCATCAGCGATTCCACCGGCAAGGTGATCCCCCGCGCCAAGGTGACGGCCGTCGAAACCAGCTCGGCCACCAGCTACAGCACTTCGACCAACGAACAGGGGTATTACTCCATCGAGTTCATTCGCCCAGGCACCTATAGCGTGACGGTGGAGCAGCCGGGCTTTCAGAAGACGACAAGTACCGGCATCGAGGTCAGCATCAACCAGGTCGTCCGCACCAACGTGACCCTGGCCGTCGGCGCCTTGACCCAATCGGTGACGGTGGAAGCGGCGGTGACGGCGATCAAGACGGACGACGCCTCGGTGTCCGAGGTCCTGAGTTCGCGCCAGATCGCGGAACTGCCGCTGAACGGCCGCGACCCGATGATGCTTGCAGTCACCACGCCGGGCGTGCTCGCCGGCGCCAAGTCGAGCATGACCGGTATCCCCCCCGGGAACGACTTCGTGGGCGCCGGCACCCGCGAGATCCAAAACAGCCTCTCGCTCGACGGCATCAGCATCATGAACAATCTGATCACCACCACGCCCACCCGGCCCATGGTCGAAACTGTTCAGGAAGTCGAAGTGCAGACCGGCACCTACTCGGCCCAATACGGCGCTTACATGGGCGTTCACATCAACATGGTGACCAAGGCCGGCACCAATCGGTTGCACGGCAACGCCGTCGAGTTCCTGCGCAACGATGCGCTGGACGCGCGCAGTTTCTTCACGCTGCCCACGCCCGCGAACCCCCGCGCGCGGAAGCCGCCGCTCCGCCAAAATCAATTCGGATTCGAGTTGGACGGCCCCGTGGTCATCCCGAAACTCTACAACGGGAGGGACAGGACCTTCTTCATGGTGTCGTACGAAGGGCTCCGCAACATACAACAGTCCACCTCCCTGTCCACCCAGATGCCCGCCGAGTTCTTTAGCGGCGATTTCTCGAAAGTGCCGGCAGGCAGCGTCACCGGCGGCTTCGTGAAGGACCCCTTCAACGGCAACATCGCGTTCCCGGGCAACGTCATCCCGGCTTCCCGCATCTCACCGGTCGTTCGCAAATTGCAGCAGTACTACCCGGCCCCGAATCTCCCTGGACTCGCCAGCAACTTGTCCGTGCCCGTCCCGAGCCGCGCGCGGTATAACCAGACCCTGAACCGTCTCGACCAGAACGTTGGCAGCAACATCCACCTCTACGTCCGCGCCCACTGGCAGGAGTGGCAATCGTTCGGCGGAAGCGCCATTCCGATGAACGCAACCACCGTGCCCACCGAGATTCGCAACTACACCGTCGGTTACACCCACACGCTGACGCCCACCTTGGTGAACGACCTGCGCGTGGGCCGCAACTTCTTCCGGTCCGACGCGCTGAACGCGTTCGCCGTAGCCGGTCTCAAGAGCGCCGGCGCCGACCTCGGAATCGCCGGCTTCAATGGGGATGTCCTCTACGGCAACCCAGGCATCCCGGACTTCAACGTCACCGGATTCAACGGACTCGGCAACGGCGGCACCAACTGGTTTCAGAACGACAGTACGCACCAGCTCTCCGAGCAGATCAGTTGGGACAAGGGCTCGCACAACATCATGGCCGGGTTCGAATTCCGCAGGCTGGCCACCGGTCGCGCCGCGGTCAACAGCGCGCGCGGCACCTTCAGCTTCAACGGCACGCAGACCGGCTATGCGCCGGCCGATTTCATTCTCGGCGCCCCCGTCAGCTTCGGCACGCCGGGGCCGGAAATCCGGGGCCGCGTCGCCGGCTGGCGCGACGGATTCTTCGTACTCGATAAGTGGCAGGTCTCGCGCAAGCTGACGATCAACTACGGCCTCCGCTACGAGCTGCCGACGGTGCCCTACACCATCAACGGCAACGCCAGTTTCCTGAATGCCGATCAGACGGCCCTGATCGTAGCCAAACCGGGCACGGGCTTCATCAAGCCCCAGCACAAGAACTGGGCGCCCCGTTTCGGATTTGCCTACCGCATCACTGAGAAGACCGTGTTTCGCGGCGGCGCGGGCGTCTACTACAACGCCAACCAGACCAACAGCTACACCTTCCTCAACACCAATCCGCCATGGAGCACGATCGTCAGTTGCAACTGGTCCGGCGGGTTGCCGACTCTGAGCTTGGCCAACCCCTTCGCCGTCTCAGCGGCTTGTCCGGTTGCCGGCAGCAACACGAGCGGCCTCATCGTCACGCCGCCTTGGGACCAGGCGACGGGCCGCATGAATCAATGGAGCGCCAGCTTGGAGCGCCAACTCTGGAACGGCGGCGGCTTGGAATTGCAGTACCTCGGCTCCCACTCCTATCACCTGGATCGCAGCTACTACAACAATACGCCGCTGCCCGGGCCCGGCCCCGTCAACTCGCGCCGGCCGAACAAGAATTTCGGAGGCCCCATCCGCACCATCAACAATGACCTGATCGCGAATTACGAGAGCATGAGCGCCATCTTCCGCCAGCGCATGACCAAGGTGCTCCAGACCATAGTGAGTTACACGTGGGCTCACACTCTCGATGTCAACACCGACTCCAACGGCGGCGGCACGCCGATGAATCCGTACTGGTGGAAGTCCGACTACGGCAATTCCAACTGGGACATCCGTCACCGCCTGGTGGCCACCTTCGTCTATGACATTCCGTTCGTCGCCACTTCGAACCCGGTCGTGAAAGGCGTCTTCGCCAACTGGCAGGCGAACGGCATCGTCACCCTTCGCGGCGGTCTTCCGTTCAACGTCTCGACAGGCACCGACACCGCCAACACCGCATCGAGCGGCACATACAGACCGAACCTGGTCAAAGAGGCGGCGGCGAACTGCGGGCGCGGCCACCTGATCGGATGCATCGACGCGAGCGCATTCACGATCGCAAATCTATACCCGATCATCCCGGCCAACTTCGCCTATGGCAATGCCGGCCGCAACATTCTCCGCGGCCCCGCCGCGCAGGAAGTCAACTTCTCCGTGGCGAAGAACTTCCCGATCACGGAGCGGATCAAGTTTCAGTTCCGCTTCGAGACGTTCGCGTTGTTCAACCACACCAACTTCGGCAACCCGTCGGCCACCATCAACACGGGCTCATTCGGGAACATCACCGGCGCCAGCGGCAACCGCAACATCCAACTCGGCGCCAAGCTGGTGTTTTAAGCCCACTCCCCGCCGGCCGCGGCTCTGTCACGGAGGCGCGGCCGGTGCACGGTAGGAAGCAACCGTGCCGAAGAATGCGAGCGCTACCCTGCTGGCGCCGTGCCTCCCCTCCGCCCGGATCCGAGTCCATCCCCTTCATCAACGGCCAATCCACCCCCAGACCCGCGGCGTCAGCGGCCGGTCAGCCCCCCTCCACAACCCGTTCACAACATTTACTTGTGTATTGCTCTCGGCGGCTGCCGCTCCTCGCGGTCAGCCGCCTTTTTTTTCTGGAAAGGAACTGACCACCATGGCATCCCAAGCTCAGGTCGCGGCCAACCAGGCTAACGCCCAGCACTCCACCGGCCCCCGCACCGCCGCCGGCAAGGCCAACTCTTCCCGCAACCACACCTCCCACGGCCTCTCCTCCCGGGAGTTTGTCATCGACCCCGGCCAGGAACAGGAGTTCGACGACTTCATGACTCAACTCCGAGCCACCATCCAGCCTGCCGGCGCCGTCGAGTCCGGCCTCTTCACCCAACTCGCCCACGCCTCCTGGACCGCCCGCCGCTGCCGCCGCGCCGAAGTCCAGTTGCAGGAGACTTCCTACTACCCGCACCTCGACTGCATGATCGTCTCCGACACCGCGGAGCGTCACCGCAACATTGACCTCTATGCCCGCCGCGCCGAGCGCGCCTACCACAAGGCCCTCAAGGAGATCAAAGCCCTCCAGGCCGCCCGTCTCTTCAACGCCGATCTCGCAGCCGTTCCCGTCCTCGCCGTCGCCGTCGCGCCCGTTGAGCCCTGTCCCATGGCCGAGCAGCAGGCCCTCCAGAAACACCGCACCCTGCTGCTGCGCGCCGAAGCCGCCCGCCGGGAAGTCGAGGCCATTCGCGGTATCGAGGCCGCCATCGCCCCGCCCGCCCAGCCGGCCTCACACCAAC
Organism: Candidatus Solibacter usitatus; assembly: GCA_016213245.1. Lineage (GTDB taxonomy): Bacteria > Acidobacteriota > Terriglobia > Bryobacterales > Bryobacteraceae > Paludibaculum > Paludibaculum usitatum_A. The sequence continues at coordinate 29,532 of JACRBC010000145.1, forward strand.
TTGAACATTCGAACCCAATCCCGCCACAGTCCGTCCAGCCGGCACGCGCCCGCCGCGCCTCGGCCGGATGAAACTATCGTGAAACCCGCGTCCCTACCGGCTTCCCACCGCGATATGCAGCGTCTGCGCGCTGGCGGTTCCATCCAGGCTGACGCTGATGGGAACGGCCTCGCCGCCCTCCACCTGCGGCACTACCACTTTGAACTGGTAGACGCCGATGGATCCCGGCGCCAGCCCCGCGTACAGCAGTTCGCCCGTGGTGTCGCCGAAACGGATCTGAACGGGCAGTAGGAGTGCGTTTTCCTGCTGCGCCGCCTGGCCTGCCTCCACCACCGGGCTCACCGGCCCAAAGCCGATGCCGCTGATGGTGATGGTCTCTCCAGGAAGCGCCGGACGCGACAGCACGCCCTCAATCGCCCCGGCCGGCAGGGCGAAGGTCACCCCGTCACCGAGTGTCGCCGCCGCATACTGCCTGCCGCCGGCAACAAACGCCGCCGGCGCGTGCAGCCCCGGCTGCGCCGCGTTCACGCTGACCCGGTAGGGAGCGCTCGAGCCGCCGGCGCTGGTCACCACCAGTTCCTGCGAGCCTGGCGAAACTCCAAACGGCAGTTGCGCCCGGATCAACTCCGGGCTCACATACGCGATATAGGCCGCCTGCCCGCCGATGGTCACCCTGGCGCCGTCCAGAGCCGTTGGCGCCCGTGTGCCGTCGAAGTCCGCCGGCGTCCATTCGCGGGAGGTGGCCGCCAGGTTCGCCCCGCGGATCTCCACCCACGAGCCCGGTGCAACGGTCGTGAATGCGCCGAACGCCGCCGAACTGATCACGCCGTCGTCGCTGATCACCGGAATCGCCGTCGGATTCAGCGGCTGAACCACCGGGGTCAGCAGCCGGATGCGATGGCTCTGGTTGTCCACGATATACACTTTGCCCGCGGCGCCCGCCGCCACGCTCGAGGGCCAGCGCAAAGCGGCGCTCGTCGCCGCGCCGCCGTCGCCCCAGTCGCCGAACGCACCGTTGCCCGCCACCGTCGAAATCGTACCGTCGGCCGCAATCTTCCGGATGCGGTTGTTGGTCGTATCGGCAATGATCAGGTCGCCGTTGCTGTCCACTGCCAGCCCCGTCGGGTGGAAGAGCTGCGCGCGCGTCGCCGCGCCTCCGTTGCCCTCGTAGCCCGCTGTCCCGGTTCCCGCCACGGTCGAGATGATCCCGCCGCTGGTGATCTTGCGGATCCGGTGCCCCATCTGGTCGGCCACATAAAGGTTGTTCGACCCGTCCACCGCCAGGCCCACCGGCCGGTTCAGTTTCGCCTTCACCGCGTCGCCGCCGTCGCCCGACGACCCGATGGCGCCCGTGCCGGCGAACGTCGAAATCTTTCCGTCCGTGCCAACCTTGCGGATCACGCTGTTGGCTGTGTCGGCGATGTACACATTGCCCGCGGAATCAACGGCCAGCCCCGTCGGCAGGTTCAACGAGGCGTCCGTGGCGTTCTTGGTGTCCCCCGTGTAGCCCGCCGACCTGTTCCCGGCGAAGGTGGAGATGTTGCCGCCCGAGACGATCTTGCGGACGATGTTGCTGCCGGATTCGGAAACGTAAATCGTGCCCGACTTGTCCACCGCGATGCCGGTCGGATAGCTGAGCTCGGCGCTGGTCGCCGCCGCGCCATCGCCGGTCGAACCGATCGTCCCCTTGCCTGCCACCAGGCTGATGGTCCCGTCCGGGGTGACCTTTCTGATCTTGTGGTTGAGCTGGTCGGAGATGAGGATGGCGCCCGACGAATCCACTGCGGCGAACAGCGGATTGTTCAGCTTGGCGCTGGTGGCCGCGCTGCCGTCGCCGTCCGAGCCCGCCGCGCCGTTGCCGGCTACGGTCGATATGGTGTACTTCGGTAGCGCCTGCCCCAGGCCCCAGGCGGGCACAAGCAGGCAGACGGCAAGCAGGACAATGGCGGTTCTCTTGGTGTTCGAGGTGTGCATCAACAGTGGTTCCTGGCTGAATCTATAAGCGTAACAGACGCGCAAATCCAGCCGCTGGTGTACAGGCGAATTCGCCAGGCGATAGGATGGACGGCAACCATGAGAGGACTCCTCCTTCTGCTGGCCGCCGCCGTGGCATGCATCCCCCTCCGTGCGCAACTCGTCCTCGACCGCTACTCCACTTTGGTGGTCTCTTCCCGCGAACCGGAGTCGCTGCGCAAGGCCGCCGCCGACCTTGCCGCCGACCTCGAGCGCGTCTTCGGCGCCCGGCCGCCCATGGCCGAAACCGCACCCGCTCGCGGTCCTGCCATCGTCGTGGCTCTTCGCCACAACCTGCCCGCGGGCCTGCGCCCGCCCGAGCAGCCGGAAACGCCCCTCCTCCAGGCCGCCGGCGGCAATCTGATCCTCACCGGCTCGGACCCGCGCGGCGCCATATACGCCGTCTATGAGTTCTCCCACCGGCACCTCGGCGTCGATCCCCTCCATTGGTGGACTGACCACGAGCCGGAGAAGAAAAAGCGAATCAGCCTTCCCTCCGGCTACCGCTTCTCGCCCGGACCTCCCATATGCGCTAACTTAATTGGTCAAGGCGGAGAGGGGGCCGAGCTGTTTGCCGGGTGCGCCGTCGAGGGGCATCGTACAGGTGACGACGCAAGCGTCGATGGGCGTGAACCAGGTGGCCAAGAGGCAATTGGCCCAGGA
>JACRBC010000018.1 GCA_016213245.1 Candidatus Solibacter usitatus
CGGCCCGATTCCGGAAGAATCTGCCCCGGCGTGCTCATCCCGCCCTGGTCGGCCTGGAAAGCACCATTCGCCACAGTCTGCCACCGGCGCAGGCCTACAACATGGTGCCAGGCCGAGATCCCCAATCCGGTTAAGCACCCGTTGTACATTATTCAAAGGTGTTTCGCGCCAAGAGCCCTTCCCAGCGTCAGGACCAGGCCCGCTCCAGGGCCATCGCCGACGCGCTCGGTTCCCTCGGCTATCCGGGCCTCATCAACCTCTTTTCCGACATGGAGGCCGAGCACAACCACGACCCCGCCGTCGTCCTCCTGGCCGCCGTCTCCTGCGACAACCTCGACGAGCGCGTCGTCGAGGCTCTCCCCTGGCTCGTCCTTCGCTTCCCCCACCTGGACTGGGACTGGGCCGTCCGCGAGGCCCGCGACCGCAACGCGCAAAACCGCCTCGGCTACATCGTTGGACTCGCCCTCCGCGTCGGCGCGTCCACCTCCGGTAACGAGGAGTTGCTCCTGCGCCTCTCCGCCGTCGAAGAGAAGCTCTTCGATTACCGTCTCGATAAGGAAGACACCCTCTGCGTCCGCGTCCCTGAAGGCCGGCGCAAGTCCTTGCGCGAGTCGCGTCCGCCCGAAGCCCGCCAGTGGAATCTGCTCACCGACCTCGCACCGCGCGACCTCGCCTACAACGGCCGCCTCTGACCGCTGCGGTACACTGTGATCCGGTGCAATCCATGTCGAAACGAATCCTGTTGCTCCCACTTCTCCTCGCTTCTTCTCTCAGCGCCCAGCAGAACGCGCCACCCCGCACCCAGGCCCGCTCCGTCGTCATGACGAAGTACGGCATCGTCGCCACCAGCCAGACCCTTGCCTCCGCCGCCGGCGTGAAAGTGCTCGAAGCCGGCGGCAACGCCATCGACGCCGCCATTGCCGCCAACGCCGCCATCGGCCTCATGGAACCCACCAGCAACGGCCTCGGCGGCGACCTTTTCGCCATTGTCTACGAGGCCAAGACCGGAAAGATCCATGGCTTGAACGCCAGCGGATGGGCGCCTTCGGGCCTCACCGTCGACCTGCTCGAAGCCAAGGGCAACAAGACCATGCCCCAACGCGGCATCTACTCCGTCACAGTGCCCGGCGTCGTCTCCGGCTGGGATATGCTCCGCCGCCGCTTCGGCACCATGCCCTTTTCCCGCATCCTCGCCCCCGTCATCCACTACGCCGATGAAGGCTTCCCCGTCACCGAGATCATCGCCTCCGGTTGGCGCGGTTCCACCACCATGCTCGCCGCCCATGCGAACTCCAAAGCCACTTACCTCCCCAACGGCCGCGCCCCGCGCGCCGGCGAGATCTTCCGCAATTCCGATCTTGCCGCCACTCTCCGCCGCATCGCTCAACGCGGCCGCGACGGCTTCTACACAGGCCCCACCGCCGAGGCGATTCTGAAGATCTCCGCTGAAACCGGCGGCACCTTCACCGCCGCCGACCTCGCCGAGTTCCAGGGCGAATGGGTCGAACCCATCTCCACCACCTACCGCGGCTGGCAGGTCTACGAGTTGCCACCCAACGGACAGGGCATCGCCGCGTTGATGATGCTCAACATCATGGAGCGCTTCCCCCTGCCGGAGTACGGCCACAACACTCCCCGCGCCCTTCACGTCATGATCGAGGCCAAGAAGCTCGCCTACGCCGACATGCTTCGCTACACCGCCGACCCGCGCTTCTTCAAGGCCCCCATCGAGCAGATGACCTCCAGGACCTACGCCGAACGCCGCGCCGCATCGATCGACACCACCAAGGCCGCCTGCACGGTCTTGCCCGCCGATCTCGCCGCCTCAGTCCGACCCGGCGCCGACACCATCTACATGACCGTCACCGACAAGGACGGCAACATGATCTCTCTCATTCAGAGCAACTACGCCGGCTTCGGCTCCGGCCTCGTCCCCCCCGGCACGGGCTTCATGCTCCAGAACCGCGGCGCCCTCTTCACCCTCGATCGCGCCCACCCCAACGCTCTCGCCCCGCGCAAACGCCCTCTCCACACCATCATCCCCGCCTTCATGCAGAAGGACGGTACGCGGATCGCCTTCGGCATCATGGGCGGCTGGAACCAGGCCCAGGCCCACGCCCAGTTTGTCTCCAACGTCGCCGACTTCAACATGAACGTGCAGGCAGCCCTGGAAATGCCCCGCTTCACCAAGGCCACTTTCGAAGGATGCGACGTGGAGCTCGAATCCAGAATCGACCCCGCCTCCGTCGCCGCGCTCAAGAGCCTCGGCCACGCCGTCAAAGTCGTCGCCCCTTACTCCGGCGGCTCCATGGGCGGCGGCCAGGCCACCATGCGCGACCCCAACGGCGTCACCTTCGGCGGCTCCGATCCCCGTAAGGACGGCGCCGCCGTCCCCCAAACCCCACGAATCCCTGACCTCTAAGCCAGTATCCCGTTCACCACCGACGACTTCTCCACGCCGGTGAGCCGTTGCGCCAGCCCCTGGTATTTGTACGTGAACCGCTCGTGGTCGATGCCGAACTGGTGCATCAGCGTGGCCTGCAGGTCGCGCACGTGCACCGGATCGCGCACGATGTTGTAGCTGAACTCGTCCGTCTCGCCGTATACCGTGCCGCCCTTGATGCCCGCGCCCGCCAGCCACAGGCTGAAGCAGCGCGGATGGTGGTCCCGCCCGTAGTCCTTGTCCGTCAACTTGCCCTGCGAATAGATGGTACGGCCGAACTCGCCGCCCCAGATCACCAGCGTGTCCTCCAGCATCCCGCGCGCCTTCAAGTCCTGCACCAGCGCCCAGCACGGCTGATCCACGTCTTTGCACTGCGTCGGCAGCACCTCCGGCAGGTTCCCGTGCACGTCCCACCCGCGGTGATACACCTGCACGAAACGCACGCCGCGCTCCACCAGCCGGCGCGCCATCAGCGCGCTGTAGGCGAATGACCCGGGCTTGTTCACGTCCTCGCCGTACATCTTCTTGGTCGCCTCGGACTCCTTCGACAGGTCCGTCAGCTCCGGCACCGACGTCTGCATCCGGAACGCCATCTCGTACTGTTCCATCCTCACCTGCGTCTCCGGGTCGTGCAGCTTCTCGTACTCCATCCGGTTCAACTCGCCCAGCCCGTCCAGCATCCGCCGCCGCATCTCCGGCGGAACTCCATCGGGATTGTTGATGTAGAGCACCGGGTCGCCGCCCGACCGCAGCGCCACGCCCGAGTACTGCCCCGACAGAAAGCCGCTGCTCCACAGCCGCGCCGAGATCGCCTGCACGTTCGCCTTCGGATTCGAATGGCTGGCGTTCAGCACGACGAACGTGGGCAGGTCGCGGTTCATCGAGCCGAGCCCGTAGGCGATCCACGAGCCGATGCACGGCTTGCCGGCGATCATGAAACCCGTCTGGATGAACGTCATCGCCGGCTCGTGGTTGATCGCCTCGGTGTGCATCGAGCGGATGATGGCGATGTCGTCCGCCATCTTTGCCGTGTACGGCAGCAGCTCGCTCACCCACGCCCCGCTCTGCCCGTGCTGCGCGAAACTGAACGCCGACGGCGCGATCGGGAAGCGGCTCTGGTTCGACGTCATCGTCGTCAGCCGCTGACCCTGCCGGATCGACTCCGGCAGGTCCTTGTCGAACCACGCCTTCATTCCCGGCTTGTAGTCGAAGGTCTCAAGCTGCGGCGGCGCGCCCACCATGTGCAGGTAGATCGCGCGCTTCGCCTTCGGCGGAAAGTGCGGCAGCGCAGCCAGCCCGCCGTATGTCTTGATCGGCGCTGCGGCGCCGCGCGCCTCGCCAGCCAGCAGTTCGGCCAGCGCCACCGCGCCCAGCCCTTGCGCGCCGCGCGCGAAAAACCTCCGCCTCGTTACCTCGTTCATTTCGCCAGCACCTCGTCCAGGTTCATCAACTGGTTGGCCACCATCGTCAGCGCCGCAAGTTCCGCCCGCGGCAGCGTCGCGTCCGCCTTCCATTCACCGGTGGCCAGGAGATTGCCCGCCTCCTCCGGCTTCGTATCGTAAAACCTCAAAAAGTCCCGGTAGGCCGCCTGCACCACGCTCCGCTCTCTGTCGCTCAGCGGCCGCGACACCAGCCTCCGCGCCATGTAGTCCACCTGTCCGTCCAGGTCGCCCTTCGACCACTCCATCGCCCGTGCCGCCAGCACCCGCGCCGCTTCCACAAACTGCGGATCGTTCATCGTCACCAGCGCCTGCAGCGGCGTGTTTGTCCGCTCCCGGCGCACCGTGCAGCTCTCCCGCGTCGGGGCGTTGAAAATCTCCATCGACGCCGGCGGAGCGCTACGCTTCCAGAAGGTGTACATGCTGCGCCGGTATAGCTTGTCCACCGTATCCCGCTTGTAGAACCGCGTGTCGCTACCCAGCATCGCCACTGCTTCCCAGACGCCGTCCGGTTGGTAGGGCTTCACGCTCGGCCCGCCGATCTCAGCCCCCAGCAGGCCGCCGCTCTCCAGCGCCGCGTCGCGCACCATCTCGCCGTCCATGCGAAAGCGCGGGCCGCGCGATAGCAGCCGGTTCTCCGGATCCTTCTCCAGCTTCTCCGCCGTCGCCACGGCCGCCTGCCGGTACGCCGACGAGGTCACCAGCATGCGAAAGAACTTCTTCACGTCCCAACCGCCTTCACGAAACTCCACTGCCAGCCAGTCCAGCAGTTCCTGGTTCACCGGCGCTTCGCCCTGCGAGCCGAAATCCTCCGCCGTCTTCACCAGCCCCGCGCCGAAGATCTCCTGCCAGAAGCGGTTCACCGTCACCCGCGCCGTCAGCGGGTTGCCGGGATCTACGATCCACATCGCCAGCCCCAGGCGGTTGCGCGGCATGGACGCCGTCATCGGCGGCAACGCCAGCGGCGTGCCCGGCTCCACCCGCGCACGTTTCTGGTCGTACATTCCGCGATAAAGCACGTTGGCGAACGGCTTCTGATCCCCTCGTTCTTCCATCACGAAAGTCACCGCGCCCCGCCGGCGGATGTCGCGCTTCTCCAAGTCGAGTTCTCTCAGCCGCGCCGCCGCCCTCTGGTACGATCCGTCACTCTGAAGCGCCGCGAAGCGCGCCAGCGCCCCCGCGCTGCCCGGAGCCAGAAGCGCGATCTCCTGCTCCGACAGCAGCGTCGAAAACACCCGGAAGTCGGCGATTGCGCCCGCGTCGGGCCGGCTTGGATTCCCGAACTTGATCGGCGCCGCCGCCGCGATAGAGCCGGCCAGCGTGGCCCGCGCGTCCCGCTGTGTCTTCACCTCCGCGCCGTTCATGAAGAACCGCACGCCCAGCGCCTCGCCCGAGCCATCGTAGGAGAACGCCACGTGGTTCCACGTACCCGGAATCACCTGGTCCAGGTGTCCCGCGCGCACCTCGACGCTCTTGCCGTTGTCGCTGTAGAAGCGCGCCCCGGGCACGCGCGCCGAAACGAAAAAGGTCCATCCGCGGGTGACCGGCTTGGCATCCTTCTTGTCCGCTTTCTGATCCACCGGCGGCGCCACCTGCTCGGTCTGCGCGGCGATGCTGTAGTACTCTTCGCCCAGCGGATAGTAGAACCACGCGCTGATCGTCGCCGCACGCCGCGTGTCCAACGCCGCGCCTGCCGGCGCTTCCAGCGACGACTCTCTGCCGAGATGTAGCGCCATCCGGTCCGGCCACGGCGAGCCGCCCAGAGCCGCGTTCTTCGGAAAAGCCAGAGGCTCGGCGCCAATCGCCGTCACCACCCGGATCGAGCCATCCAGCAGAAGCGAGAACGTCTCCCCCGGCAGCCTCCCCACCGCGCCCGCTGGCGCGACGGACGCTTGCACACGGAGCAACTCCGCCCGCAGAGACTTCTCCTCCGCCGCAATGGCGTCCCAGCGCGCGCGGTCGTTCCTGTTCGGCACCACGACGATCGGCGGCGTGTCGCTGATGTTGCCGTCCATGGCATGCTGCGTCGTGTTGCGGAAAAACGCCGTCAGCGAATAGAAGTCCCGCTGGCCGATGGGATCGAACTTGTGGTCGTGGCACGTCGCGCATCCCACCGTCAGACCCATCCACACTGCGCCGGTGGTGTCGGCGCGGTCCTTGGCATAGATCGCCTCCACCTCGTCGATGATCACGCCTGCTTCGTTGGTCGTCACGTTGCACCGCTGGAAACCGGAGGCGATCTTCTGCTCCAGCGTCGAAGCCGGCAGCAGGTCGCCCGCGAGTTGCTCGATGGTGAAGCGGTCGAACGCCATGTTGGCGTTAAACGCCCCGATCACCCAGTCGCGATACGGCCACATCTCGCGGTAGTTGTCGACGTGGATGCCGTGCGTGTCGCCGTAGCGCGCCGCGTCCAGCCAGTACCGCGCCCGGTGCTCGCCCCACCGCGGCGAGGCCAGCAGCCGGTCGGCCAGCCGCTCGTAGGCCTCAGGCGAGCCGTCCTTTACGAACGTCTCCACCTCCTCCGGTCTCGGCGGCAACCCGGTGAGGTCCAGCGACAATCTCCGCGCCAGCGTGCGCCGATCCGCCTCCGGGGCAGGCGCCAAACCCCTGGCCTCCAGCCGCGCCAGCACGAAGCGATCGATCGGATTCCGTACCCACCGCGCGTCCTTCACTTCCGGCGCCGGCGGACGCACGGGCGCGATGAACGACCAGTGTTCCTGCCAGTTGGCGCCTTCGTCGATCCAGCGCTTCAGCGTCTCCTTCTGCTGCTCGGTCAGCTTCTTGTGTGAGTACGGCGGCGGCATGCGTTTGGCCTCCACCGCCGCCGACACGCGCTGGTACAGCAGGCTCTTCTTCGAATCTCCGGGGAGAACCACCGCCCCCGTCTTCCTCACCGCCAGCGCCGCGTCCTTCAGATCGAGCCGCAACCCCGCCATGCGCGATGTCTTGTCCGGCCCGTGGCATTGGAAGCAGGCGTCGGAGAGAATCGGCCGCACTTCCCGCTGGAAGTTCACCTTCGGCGCCGCCCGGACGCCGTGCACGGTCACGAAAAGGGTAATTGCAGTGGTGGCGCGAAAGAGGCGTATCATGTGGAATCCCAGATTGGGTCCAGTATACACCCCTCCTACAGCGGCCGGAACCGGCACGAAAAGTGCCGCAGAAACTCAGGCTGGCTGGTGATCTCGTAGCCCCGCAGCCCCTCCTTGCGGGCGTTCACCTCCAGCACCGCCTCCACCACGTAGTCGATGTGGCTCTGCGTGTAGACGCGCCTCGGTATCGCCAGCCGCAGCAGTTCGTTCCGTGCGTGCTCGCCGAACATCACCGAGCCGATCTCCACGCTGCGGATTCCCGCGTGCCGGTACAACTCCACCGCCAGCGATTGCGCCGGAAACTCGTGCTTCGGGATGTGCCCCAGCATCCGCCCCGCGTCGATGTAGATCGCGTGCCCGCCCGGGGGCTCCACAATCGGCACGCCGCGGTCGGCGATGTGCCGTCCCAGGTAGCGCGTCGAAGCGATCCGGTACTCCAGGTAGTCCGGCTCCAGCACCTCGCCCAGCCCCACCGCGATCGCCTCCAGGTCCCGCCCCGCCAAGCCCCCGTACGTCGGGAAGCCCTCGGTCAGGATCAGCAGGTCCTTCTCCTGTTGCGCCAGCCGGTCGTCGTTGGTGCACAACAGCCCGCCGATGTTGGCGAAAGCGTCCTTCTTGGCCGAAAACGTGCAGCCGTCGGCCAGCGAAAACATCTTCTGTGCGATTTGCTTCGGGGACCAGTCCTTGTAGCCGGCCTCGCGCTCGCGGATGAACCAGGCGTTCTCCGCAAACCGGCAGGCGTCCAGGTAAAAGGGAATCCCGTTCCTGCGCGCCGCCGCGCTCACCGCTTCGATGTTCGCCATCGACACCGGCTGGCCCCCGCCAGAGTTGTTGGTCACCGTCAGCATAATCAGCGGGATGCGCCCGGGCCCGTACCCGGCGATCACGCGCTCCAGCCGCTCCACGTCCATGTCGCCCTTGAACGGCAGTTGCGCCTGCGTGTCCGCGCTCTCCGCCCTCACCAGGTCCAGGGCCTCGGCGCCGGTGAATTCAATATTGGCGCGCGTCGTGTCGAAATGCGTGTTGTTCGGAATCACGTGGCCCGGCTTGCACAGCACCGTAAACAGGATCCGTTCCGCCGCCCGTCCCTGGTGCGTCGGAATCACGTGCCGGAACCCCGTCAAGTCCTCCACGGCCCGCTTCAGCCGGTAGTAGCTCGGGCTGCCCGCGTAGCTCTCGTCGCCGCGCATCATCGCCGCCCACTGCCCGGTCGACATGGCCGATGTGCCGGAGTCCGTCAGCAGGTCGATCAGGATCTCCTCGGCGTCGATCAGAAACAGGTTGTATCCGGCTCTTTCCAGGTATCCGGAGCGCTCTTCGACGGTCGTCTTCCGCAGCGGCTCCACGCTCTTGATGCGAAACGGTTCGATGATGGTCTGCATGCCGGTCCGCTCCCATCATCCCAGATGAGCCTCTTCTGGAATAGCGAAAGGGCGGCTGATGGAGGAGAAACAGCCGCCCAAACAGAGAGAGGATGACTGCGTGCCGGATTCCCCGGCGCCCAATAAATCAACAGCTCTCTCTGTATACTCAGACGCCGTCAGCCTGCAAAGAGTTCCGAGGCCGATACACTTGTTTACTATGCGACTCGTCCTACCCCTGCTCCTCGCCGCGGCATCCCTTCGCGCCCAACAGCAGGACCCCATCGGCGAGCGCTACACCAAGCACGAATTCCGCATCCCCATGCGCGACGGCGTCAAGCTCCACACCACCGTCTACACCCCCAAGGACGCCTCCCGCACGTATCCCTTCCTGCTCCAGCGCACCCCATACAGTTGTTCGCCCTACGGCGCGGACAACTACCCGTCCCGCCTCGGCCCCTCCGAGCACTTCTTGCGCGCCGGCTACATTTTCGTCTGCCAGGATGTCCGCGGACGCTTCGAAAGCGAGGGCTCGTTCGTCGAAATGCGCCCGCACGGCGGCGCCGTCAGTGAAAGCACCGACACCTTCGACACCATCGACTGGCTGTTGAAGCGAATCCCCGGCAACAACGGCAGAGCCGGCATCGTCGGCGTCTCCTACCCCGGCTTCTACGCCGCCGCCGCCATTCCCGGCGCCCACCCCGCTCTGGTCGCCGCCTCGCCGCAAGCCCCCATGGTCGACCTCTTTCGCGGCGACGACGCCTTCCACAACGGCGCCTTCATGCTCGCCGCCAACTTCGGTTTCTATCGTTTCTTTTCCGAGCACAAGCAACCCCAGCGCCCTGCTCAGGCGCGTGAAGCCGGCTTCGACTTCGGCACTCCCGACCACTACGATTTCTACCTCAAACTCGGCCCGCTCTCCAATTCCGACGAAAAGTACTTCAAGCTCACCAATACCTATTGGACGGACAACCTCCGCCACACCTCCTACGACCAGTTCTGGAAGTCCCGCAGCCTGGAGCCTCACCTCGCCAACTCCTCGCCCGCCATTCTCGATGTCGGTGGCTGGTTCGACGCCGAGGACCTCCAGGGGCCCCTGCGCCTCTACTATGCCGCCTCCGCCGGCAAGCCCTCCCGCCCCGTCACGCTCGTCATGGGGCCGTGGGTCCATGGCGGCTGGGCCCGCGGCGACGGCGCCTCGCTCGGCTCAGTGCGCTTCGAGGTGAAGACCGCCGAATTCTTCCGCGAGAAGATCCAGTTCCCCTTCTTCGAGCACTTTCTCAAGGACGCAGGCGCGTGGAAGCCCCCCGCCGCCTGGCTCTTCGAGACCGGCCGCAACGAGTGGCGCACCTTCGATGTCTGGCCCCCCGCCAACGCCCGGCGCAGGACGCTCTACCTGCGTGCCGGCGGCTCTCTCAGCTTCGATCCGCCCTCCGGCGACCCAGCCTTCGACCAGTACCTCAGCGACCCAGCCAAGCCCGTCCCCTTCACCAGCTTCATCGCCTCCGGCGTACCCCAGGTCTACATGGTCGACGACCAGCGCCACGCCTCCGCCCGTCCCGATGTCCTCGCCTTTCAGACCGAACCGCTCGAGGCCGACCTCACCATCGGCGGCCCAATCACCGCCCGCCTGTTCGCTTCCACCACCGGCACCGACTCCGACTTCGTCGTCAAACTCATCGACGTCTATCCTCCCGAATCCCCCCTCGGCCCCTACCAGCAGCTCGTCCGCGGCGAGCCCTTCCGCGGCCGCTTCTGGAAATCCTTCGAAAAGCCCGAACCTCTGCCCCCCAACCAGTTCGTCAAAATCGAATACGCCCTGCCCGACATACTCCATACCTTCCGCCGCGGCCACCGCGTCATGGTGCAGGTGCAGAGCTCCTGGTTCCCCCTCACGGACCGCAATCCGCAGAAGTTCGTGCCCAGCATCCCCGACGCCCGCCCCGAGGACTTCATCAAGACCATCCAGCGCATCTCGCGTTCCCGGACGATGCCCAGCGGCCTGGATGTCTTTGTCCTGCCATAGACCGTCCTGCCGTAGGCGCCCCGGCGTTATACTCACGGGATGAACCGGCGAGACCTCCTCAAGACTGCGACCGCGGCCCCCCTCTTCATCCCCCGCTCCGCCTGGGGCGCCAACGACCGGCCCACCTTCGCCGCCATCGGAACCGGCAACCGCGGCGGCTGGCTGCACCGCACCTTCCAGAAGCTCGGCGCGCAGTGCGTGGCCGTTTGCGACGTCTATGAACCCTACCGCGAACGCGCGCTCAAGGAGTCCCCCGCCGGCGCCAAAGCCTTCGTCGACTACAACGACGTCCTCGCCCTGCCCGGCCTCGACTTTGTCACCGTCGGCACCCCCGACCACCAGCACCGGCCCATGCTCTACGCGGCTCTCCAGGCCAGGAAAGACGTCTACCTGGAGAAACCCTTCTCCATGTCCCTCGACGAAAGCCGCGAGATGGTCGCCCGCGTCAGAGCCACCGACCGCATCGTCCAGGTCGGCATGCAGCGCCGCTCTATGCCCTTCATCCACAACGCCCGGAAGCTGATCGGCGACGGCGCACTCGGCAAAATCTCGCTCGCCAAGGCCATGTGGAACTGGCATTTCGACGTGCCCCTGCGCGACGATCAGCCCTCCGGCAAGCTCGACTGGGATCGCTTCCAGGGGCCCTCCCCCCACCGCCCCCTCGACCCCAAGCGCTTCTGGTGGTGGCGCGGCTTCTGGGACTACTCCGGCGGCAACATGACCGACCAGGGCACGCACCTCATGGACGTGGTGCAGTGGCTGACCGGCAACTCCTCGCCCCGATCCGCCATTTGCGGCGGCTATGTCGCCAACGCCAGGAAGGGCGAGGTCCCCGACGTATTCACCGCCGTCTTCGAATACCCGGACATGATGGCGACCTGGACGCTGAACTACGCCAGCGCCTACGAGTTCGACTGGTCCATCACTCTGCAGGGCGAGCTCGCCACCATGTTCATGGACCGCCGCGGCTACCGCGTCGTCAAGGACCCCGGCGGATCCGCCCAGCCCTGGACCGCCAGCCCGCCCAAGGATCTCGTCGCCGAGATGCCCGACAAGGACTCCGGTGAACTCCACCAGCAAAACTTCCTCGACTGCATCAAGTCCCGCAGGGAGCCCAACTGCCCGGTGGAGGCCGCCGCCGCCGCCGTCGCCGGCCCGCACATGGCCAACCTCGCCTACCGGCAGGGGCGGAAGATCTCCGCGTGACACACTCCGGTCGCC
>JACRBC010000143.1 GCA_016213245.1 Candidatus Solibacter usitatus
ACGCTGATGATCGCGCTCTCGCCCACCGCCCGCGCCATTCTCCCGATCAGCTCCGCGTGCTCTTCCGGCACCGAATAGCCCACCGTGTCCGGCAGGTTGACCGTTCCGGCGCCCGCCGCCACCACCGCCAGCGTCACCTGCTCCAGAAAGTCCGGATCCGTCCTCGTGGCGTCCTCCGCCGAGAACTCCACGTCCTCGGTGAACCGGCGCGCCAGCTCCACCGCCGCGCACGCCTCGTCCAGCACCTGCTGCCGGCTCTTCTTCAGCTTGTACTTCAGATGGATGTCGCTCGTGGCGATGAAGGTATGGATTCTCGGCCGGTGCGCCGGCTCCAGCGCGCTCGCCGCCCGCTCCACGTCCAGCTTGCAGGCCCGGCTCAGCGCCGCCACCCGCACCCACGGCAACTCCGTGCTGATCACACGCACCGCCTGGTAGTCGCCCTCCGACGCGATCGGAAACCCGGCCTCCAGGATGTCCACCCCAAGCTCTGCCAGCTTGTTGGCCATCCTCAGCTTCTCCGGTACCGTCATTGAACACCCGGGCGACTGTTCGCCGTCCCGGAGCGTCGTGTCGAATATGTATACCCGCTGCCTGTTCTGCAACTCTGCCATGTTCGCTTCGCGCTCCTTGCTTCCAACCCAACCCCGACCGTCCCAATCTCGACCGTCCCAATCTCGACCGTCCCAACCCCGACCGTCCCAACCTCGACCGTCCCAATCTCGACCGTCCCAACCCCGGCCGCCAGAGCCCCGACCGTCAGGGAGGGGGTCCCCCCCGTCGTTGCCCCGACCGCCAGAGCCCCGACCGCCAGAGCCCCGACCGGTAGGGACGGGGTCCCCCCCCTAGGCCATGCTTCCACTCGGCCCGCCCCTGGTGGTCACCGTAGCGGGGCCGAGCCGTTCTTCCTCCATTGTGCAGGCCCATGCTCGATTTGGCCAATTTATAATGCTCGGGCCTTGAATAACAGACGGCGATGTAATAAGTTTAGTAAATGGGAGCCAAGCCTCTCATCAGGCGCCAGCCATGGAACTCTATCCCCTCAAGGTCTTCCTCACCGTCGCCAGCGAACGGAGCTTCTCCCGCGCCGGCGAGAAGTTGTTGAGAACACAGCCTGCTATCTCTCTCGCCGTGCAGCGTCTCGAGGCCGAGCTCGGCGAAAAGCTCCTCGATCGCACTGGCCGCGAGATGATCCTGACCGACGCCGGCAAGATCGTCCTCGACTACTGCCGCCGCTTCGAGAACCTCGAGCGCGACCTCGACAACGCCCTCGCCGAACTCCGCGACATGGCCTCCGGCCGCCTGTCCATCGGAGCTAATGAGTCTACAAGCCTGTATTTGCTACAACATATCGTCAATTATCGAAGGTTGTACCCGAAGGTGAAGATCCAGGTTCGCCGCTCGCTCTCCAGCAAGATCCCTACCCAGTTGATCGACGGCGATCTCGAGCTCGGCGTCATCAGCTTCGACCCCGAGGACGAACGTCTCACCACCACCACCATCTACACCGACCACCTCGCCTTCGTTGTCTCTCCCCAGCATCGTTTTGCCACCCGCAAGTCCATTTCAATCACAGAGTTGGGCATGGAGACCTTCATCGCCCACAACGTCATCAGCCCGTACCGCGAGGTGGTCATCCGCGCCTTCCAGCGCAGCAAGGTCCAGCTCAACATGGACGTCGAGATGCCCACCGTCGAGACCATCCGCAAGATGGTCCAGCGCAATGAGGGTGTCGCCTTCCTACCCAAGATGTGTGTCGAGCAGGAAGTCGACCAGCAACTTTTGGCTGAGGTCATAGTTGAAGAATTACGCGTTGAACGGCACATTCGATTGGCTTTTCCTGCTCGGCGAGCCTTGAGCCACGCTGCCCAGGCCTTCCTCGAAGTCGTCCAGTCCCAGAAGGCCGGCGCCTGAGTCGCGGCCGGACGTCCACCCGCGCCACGATGTGCATGGCCACTTTCCCCGCCGGCTGGGCCGCCGGCACGAAGACACGGCCTGCGCTGAAGTTACGGGTTTGACGGACCTGCGTCACCGTGAACCCGGTCACCTGGAACCGGCCCTCGAACGGCGCCTGGGCGAAGCGGACGTCGGAAAGGCGATAAGTGTCGAAAAGTGTCGAATTGTGTCGAACCAGGGGCTCGAGGGCGACGCCGTGGCGCCTCAGCAGGTCGATGACCTCCTCCCATTCCCGGGGGACAATGTAGCCCATCGGGGCCTTGATCACCGGCGCCGGGCTTCAGCGCGGTCGGCGGCCACCGCTGCCGCTCGGGCGCTCCGGGCGGAGGAGGCGACGATGTCGATGGAGATCCTCATGATGCCGTAGTGGGACCAGACGCGGGTCCGGAACGACTTCAGCGAGTGGGACTCCACCAGCAGGGCGGCGCGGTTGTGCGCCGCCGCGTAGCCGGTGGAGTTGCCCGGGCTGGCCGCCGACGCCGCGCCCCTCGACGTAGGACCGGCCACGTGGCCGAGCTTCTCCAGACCCGCCATGAGGCCAGGCAGGTAGGTGCGGGCGACCCATTGGCCGACCGCCGGGGCGATGTCCTGCTCGGTGTGGGTGGCGACGGTGACGTCGTAGTGGTTGTCGATGAGCAGTTGCGGCCGCCTCGGGCGTGAAGGCGTGGTCCTTGGAGACGATCAGGGCATAGAGGGTGCGGCCTTCACCGGCGGTCCCGATGGAGTTCAGGCGGGCGAAGGGGGAGGCTTTCTCCAGGGCGCGACAGAAGTCGACCGCCTCCTGATAGGCGCCGGCCTGCCGGAAGGCCGTCTTTTCAGCATGGGTCAGCAGGCGCGCGGGCGCCGCCGCGGTGCTCTCGGCCAGCGAGCGCGCCTGGCGCATGACCGGCGTTTCGGCCAGCGACTGCGGCGGCATGGGCGGCACGGCAACGGTCTGGAATGCCAGAACAAGGACGGGCGAAGTTGAAGCAGGCAGGCTAGCGGTGGGGCGCATCCAGGACGGTGCGCACCTTGGAGGCCAATTGCCCGGGCGTGAAGGGCTTGGGGAGAAACCTGGCGCCCTCAGCCAGGACGCCGTGGCGGGCGATGTCGTCGCCTGTGAAGCCCGACATGTACAACACTTTGATCTCCGGCCGCAGCGACTCCAACTGGCGCGCCAGTTCGCGCCCGCTGAGACCCGGCATCACCACATCGGTGAGGACGAGATCGATGCGCTGGCCCGGCTCCTGGCAGATAGCCAGCGCCTCCACGGGGCTGCCGGCGGTGAGGATCCGGTAGCCGAAGACAGCCAGCGCCTGGGCGGCAAACCGGAGCACCTCGGGCTGATCCTCCACCAGCAGGACCGTTTCTGTCCCCGCCAGCGCCATCTCAGGTTCAGCGCTGCCGGGGAGGGCCGCGCTGGCGTCCACCTGGGGCAGGTAGATTCGGAAAGTGGAGCCTTGTCCGGGCTTGCTCGCCACCTCGATGAACCCGCCGCTTTGGGCGACAATGCCCTGGACCATGGACAAGCCCAGCCCGGTGCCTTTACCGGTTTCCTTGAGCGTGAAAAACGGTTCGAAGATGTGCCGGCGGGTGGCCTCGTCCATGCCCACTCCGTTGTCGCTGACAATGAGCAGAATGTAGCGCCCGGCCGGGGTGTCAGGAGGATGGCGGCGGCCCGATGTACCGATCTCAACGGCTGCCGTTTCCAGGATGAGCACGCCGCCACGGGGCATGGCGTCTCTGGCGTTGACTACGAGGTTCATGACCACCTGCTCGATCTGGTGCGGGTCGGCGTTGATCCTCCAATCGCCATCTCCCAGCATCACGCGCACGTCCACGTCTTCCCCCACCATGCGCACCAGCATCGGGAGCATGCCGCGGATCAGGTCGTTGACGTGCAGCACGCATGGCTGCAAATCCTGCCTGCGGCTGAAGGCCAGCAGTTGCCGGGTGAGAGCGGCGGCGCGCTCGCCGGCGTTGTTGATCTGTTCCAGGCTGGACCTGAGCGGATTGGAGTCCTCCATTCCGCTCAGCAGCAACTGGCTGTAGCCGTTGATCACCGTCAGCATGTTGTTAAAGTCGTGCGCCACCCCGCCGGCCAGCCGGCCGACCGACTCCATTTTCTGCGCCTGTAGCAGGCGTTGTTCAGCCAGCTTGTGCTCGGTAATGTCCGTGAAACTGACGATCACCTGCGAGCATGCCCCCGCTTTGTCCAACACCGGGTGGGCGTTGCACAGCACCCACACCGGATCCTGCCCGGCGCCGCCGATGATGCCGTAGACCTGGTGGCTGATGGCTACGCCAGTTGTGAGCACACGGTTGACCGGGTACTCCTCCACCGGCAGCGGAGTCCCATTCTCTCGCAGGAAGTGCCATTCCGGATCGGCTGCGGCCTTGCCGGCCATCTGATCCATGGTCAGCCCCAGGAGCGTGGCGGCCGCGGGGTTGCACAGCTCGATTGTGGTATCGGGGCGATGGACCACCACTCCGGCGTTCAGGTTCTCAATCAGGCTGCGGTAGCGCGATTCGCTCTCCCGCAACTGCTCCTCGGCGCGCATGCGCTCCGTGACGTCCATGCCCAAGCCGACCAGGCCGGCCTGTCTGCCATCGGGGCCGTTGAGCCGCACCTTGACCACTTCCAGGTGATGGATCTGCCCATCGGCGAACAGGACATGTTCGTGCGAAACGTGGGGCGTATTCTGCGCCGAGGCGGCCCGGTCGGAGGCCATGCAGGCTTCGGCAGAGGCCGGGTCGAAAACCTCGGAGTAATGGGATACCGAGAGGAACCGCTCCTCGGAGATGTCGGCCGACAGGCAGAAGGCTTGGTTGATGAACATCACGCGCCCCGCCTGATTCTGCATCCAAATCCCGATCGGAGCGTTGTCCAGCACGGCCTGCAAGATAGCCTGCCGCTCCCGGATGGCCTGCAGCGCCCGCTTTCGTTCCGTCACATCGCGGAACATGCAGAGGTGACCGGCATAGAGCCGGTCCACCATCATCGGCACGTAGTCGCGTTCGATAATGCGGCCGTCCGCCAGCAGAAGTTCCTCTTCCAACACGGGCGCCCGCGAGCGCAATACCTCCCGCAGCCGTTCCAGGAACTTCGCGGGTTCGAGAAACAGCGGCTGGCAGCGGCCGGCCACCTCCAAGCAGTCAGCGTCCAGGAAATCGTCCGGCGAGGCCGTGCCGCCGAACATCTCGCAAAAAGCCCGGTTCGTCATGAGAATCCGGCGCCTGTCGTCCACCACCATCACCGCCGTGTGTATGTTGTCGAGCAGAACGGAGAGCAGTGCCGTGGTGCGCTGCCGCTCCGACTCCGACAGTTTGGCGGCTGTGATGTCCTCCTTTACGGCAAGGTAGTGGGTGATCCTGCCGGAAGCGTCTCTCATCGGGCCGATGGTGGCACGCTCCCAATAGGAGCCTCCGTCCTTCTTTTTGTTGTGAAACTCCCCCGTCCAGACGCCGCCGGAGGAGATAATTGCCCAGAGCCGCGTATATTCGCCCGGCAGCGTGTCACCGGACTTCAGCAGTCGCGGGTTCCGGCCGCGGACCTCCTCCAGACTGTAGCCGGTCAGCTCAACGAACTTGGGGTTCACGTATTCGATGTTCCCGTTCGCGTCGGTGATCATCACCGACACCGGCGTCTGCTCCACCGCCTGGGAGAGCCGGCGGACATGGCTCTCCGCCGCACGCAGACTCGTGATGTCGCGATTGGATCCGCGCTGGCCCAGCCAGTTTCCCTTCTCGTCCAAGATGGGCTGGCAGCAGTGTCCCAGCCAGCGCATCTCTCCGTCGCGCCGCACGATGCGGAACTCCAGTTCGCAGGCGGCCGGGACGTGGTCGAGCGGCTCCCAATGGCCTGCGAACAGCGGCTGGTCGGCAGGATGAATGAGGCGCCGGAAAAGCCCAGGATCGGCCTCGAACTCCTGCGGAGTGAAGCCGGTGATGCGCTCGCACGAGGGCGAGTTGTACAGGAAGCGGCCCGCCGGATCGAGCCAGTATTCCCAGTCGTAGGTATTGTCGGCCACCACCTGGTACTTGCGTTTGGACTCCCGCAGCGCCGCGGCCGACTCCCGAAGATCACGTTCCCGCCGCCGGGCGCGCATTACGGCCATCGTGGACCCAACCGAGCCCAACACCGCCAGCACCACAAACGGGAGATAGTAGGCCGCCGCGCGATCGGGCTGCGCCGGGGCGGCCTGAGGCGCGGCCCACACCACCTGCACCACGGCAACCGTCCATGGCGCCGCGAAAATCAAGCGGAGGCCCAACTGCTTCAACCGGGCAACGGTTCTCATGGTTGCCGAGTGCACCCTGTATTGAGTATTTGCATTGATTGTCTCGCGGCCACCTGCGGAAAGCAACGAAATTAAATGGACCAGATTGATATACTGACGCTATGGTACGCCTCATCGCCTGGACCGGATGTGCCGCCGCTCTTCTCCTGTGCGGCTGTGGAAAGCAGAAACCCGACCCCGTGGCGTTTCAGCAATTGACCGGCGATTTCGTTTATTCCTCGCTGGCGCTGTCTCCCGTATCGGCCACCTCGGCCGGCTATCACAGCCACAACGGGGTGGCGCTCGATCAGGCGCTCGACGATTTCAGCGCCGCTGGAATCGGCAGGCAGCGGCAGCACTGTGTCGATTGGAAGCGCCGGCTCGCCGGCCTGGACCGCGCGGTGCTGGACGCAGATGCCCGGGCGGACCTGGAGCTGATGGAGTCCCAGGTGGAGGCCTGGCTGCTCGAACTGGACGTCATCCAGAGCTACCGCCACAACCCCACCGTGTACGTGGAACTGGTGGGCAACGCGATCTTCACCCCCTACAGCGTGGACTATGCCCCGGCGGCGGAGCGCTGGCGGCACATCGTCGCCCGGCTGAAAGGCGTGCCGGCGCTGCTCGAGGCCGGCAAGTCCAACCTGGTGGACTCCAATTCAGTCTGGGCGAAGGTGGCTGTCGAAGAGAACGAGGGCAACCTGGCGCTGGTGGAGACCGAGTTTCCCGCCAAGGTCCCGGCGGAGTTGAAGAGTGAGTACGACGGCGCCGCGCGTGCCGCCGCCTCGGCCATGCGCGCCTTCAACGAGCACCTGCGCGGGCTGAAGGATGCCGGTGCGCAGGGCTGGCGGCTGGGCGCGGAGAAGTACGCCGCGAAGTTCAAGACCGTCATCGGCGCAGGCGCGACGCCGGAGCGGCTGCTGGCCGACGCCGAGGCCGAGGTGCTGCGGGTGCGCAAAGAGATGTTCATGGCCTCCCTGCCGCTGCACGTGAAGTACTACCCGGCGCACAAGGACCGCGTGGACCTGAACCTGATCGTGGGCGAGACGCTCAAGAAAGTGGCGCGGAAGCACGTCAAGCCGGAGGCCTATTTCGACGAGGCGGAGAAGACTCTGGCCGAGACGCGCGAGTTCCTCCGGTCGCATGAAGACGCCCTGGTGAAGAGCCCGCCGCGCGACAACCTCAAGCTCATCCCCACGCCGGAGTTCATGCGCGGCATCTACGGCGTGGGCGGCTTCAACCCCGCGCCGGCGCTGCAACCGGAGCTTGGCGCCTTCTACTGGCTGACGCCCATTCCGAAAGAGTGGCCGAAGGAGCGCGCCGAATCGAAGCTTCGCGAGTACAACGATTACGGGCTGCGCATCCTGACGATTCATGAGGCGATTCCCGGCCACTACGTGCAATTCGAGTACGCCGCCGGCATCGAGCCGAAGGAGCGGCGGCTGCTGCGCGGGGTGTTCGGCAACAGGCTCTACATCGAGGGCTGGGCGGTGTATGCCACCGAGGCGATGCTCGACGCCGGCTACAAGAAGGACGATCCGGAGATGCGGCTGACCTTCAGCAAGCAGTTGTTGCGGGCCATCGCCAACACGATCCTCGACATCAAGCTGCACACGCAGGGCATGACGGATGAAGAGGCGATGAAGCTGATGCTGGAACGGACCTTCCAGGAGAAGGAAGAGGCCGTGGCCAAGCTCCAGCGGGCGAAACTCAGCTCCTGCCAGTTGCCCACCTACTTTGCGGGCTACCGGGCGTGGAAGGAGCTGCGCAAGGCGGCGCAGGCCAAACCGGGTTTCCAGGCAGGCGAGTTCCACAGGCGGGCGCTGCAAGCCGGGGCGCTGCCGCTGGGGTCGCTGCGTAAGGTGCTGGGGCTGTAGGGGAGGCGGCGTTCCGTCCGATCAACCCTCGAGCGCAGTGCCGCACCGCGAGCCGGGGTCATTGCATCGAGAGCCTTGCGGTCTGTGGTCTCGACTACCGCGAATCCGCGGCCATTCATCCCGGCGGCGCGACCTCATCCGGCGCTCCCGGCTGGCCGGCCTTACCGCTGCATGGCGGAGTATTCCGACTCCAGCCGCAGTTGCTCGCCGGGCTTCAGCCTGCGCTTGGGCGACCACACGCTCATCGTCACGCGGCTGGAGTTCTTGGCCGAAAAGGCCAGCGTGGCGCGGTCGGCCTGCTCGGGCGGAAAGGCGTGCACCAATGTGAGCCCGGAGGGCGCGTGCACGGCGCGCCACTCACCGGCAGGGCGCTGGCCGCTCGGGTAGTTCTCCTCGCCCGCGGGTTGCCCGTCCGGCTCGATCAACTTCTTCCGAACGCCCTTTCCGTCCACGGCGCGAAACTCGACTACAGCATCCTCCAGCGGACCGGGGGCGCCGTCGAACTGCGACTGGAGCGTGACGTCGATTGGATCGGCTCCGCCGTTTTCCACCACAGTCTCGGTCTGGAGCCGCGCCTCATCGCCAGCCAGGCGGAGCAGGCGTCGCAGCCGCAGCCCGTTGGGGCTGGTCCCCACGAGCGTCAACGCAGCACCGCCGGACTCCGAGGACACCTCCCAGCGCACCGGGTAGGCCGGCGCATTGACGAAATCGGCATAAGCCGAGACGCTGAGCCCGCTCCGGCCGGGGTAGTTCATCTCGACCGGGACGGGCTGGTTGAGCAGTTCCCTCTGCGTGCGCTGGTCGATGATGCTGATCACCCGCCCGTTCAGTTCGGGCACAACCAGGACCTTCAGCGCGGCGTTCTTGAGCGTGACCACCGGATGGGATTTCAGGCTGTCGAGGAACTGCTTGGAATACATCTCCTTGGGCCCGTCTTCCCCGAGGTGCCGGATGCCGGCTCTCTCGGCATCGGCGAGGAAGAGGTTGAAGCGCCCCGATAGAGAGTCCAGCCCGCGCGGCTCATAACGGCCGTCCCGCACCACGAATTGCTGATCGCGGCGCAGTTCGAGATAGCGCAGGGACATCTGCGCGATGAGCACATGGCGGCGCGTGGCGTCGTCATCGGCGGCGGCCATCGCCTGCGTCAACAGTCTGTTGGCCTGAGCCAGTTGTGCGCCGGCGAAGGCCGGCGCGCGGCAGCACCACCAGTGCTGGCCTTCGCCCTGCGGCGCGGGACGCGCCATGTTGCGCACCAGTTCGAGGTAGGCGCGCATGGGCTGGGCCGCCTTGCCGTAGTAGACATCATGAAACTCGTCGACGGCCTTCCAGACGTCGCTCTTCGAGTTCCAGAGTAGCCTGGCGATGACGTAAGCCCGCAGCGCGCCGTCCGAGCTTCCGGCGGCGTAGGCGCCCTGCATGAACAGTCCGGCCACGCCGTGGCGTTTGTACATGGGAACGTCGGCAGCCAGTTCGTCGAAGTCCGGAACCGGCAGCAGGAAGTGCGAGAAGTTGGCGTTGTAGTGCCAGACGTAGACGTTGCTGGTGATTCTGGTCCACGCCTTCAGGTTGTTCACGATATAGGCGTTGTGCGGGCACTTCTCGTAGGGGTGGGCGTTGCAGGCGCCGATGGGACACATCCGGACGCGGACGTTCCGCCGCGGCCGCGTCACCGCGGGAGGCGTCTCGGAATAGAAGTAGGCCAGCGTGTCGATGAGCTTGTCCGGGTGCGGCTTCCCAACCGCTTCGGCCACGGCATTGACGTAGCGCAGCAGCGGGCCGGCCGCCGAGCCGCCCTCCTCCTGCTCCACCCGGCGGCAGTTGTCGCACTCGCATTGGCCGCCGTAGTCGTTCTGCGAGACCGAAAAGATGGTGGCCTCGGGGTGCTGCTTGATCCAGCCGAGCACCGCGCCGATGCTGATGCGCAGCACATCGGGGTTGGTGAGGCACAACTGGGCCTGCTCGCCCCGGCGCTTGCCGTCGATCAGGGAGAAGTACTCGGGATGGTCCTTGAAATACTTGTCCGGCGGAACAATCGAGTAAAAGCTGTGCACGAAGGGGAAGTACTGGATCTTGCCACCCGTGGAATCGTCCAGCGCGCTGGATTGACCATTGGTCTTGTTCCGGGCCGCCCAGTCCTTGTCGAAGGCCTCGCCCATGTAGACCTCCCGATACTCGAAATCGGGCGTCTGCGTCTCATCGAGCGGCGGAACCTTGAGCGATGAAATCTTGGGGATGCGGGCGGCGTCCGGGGCCACCCACCGGCAGCCGAGCTTTTCCAGGAACGCGTAGACGCCGTACATGGTGCCGCGCTGGCGGCCTCCGGCGATCACCAGGTGCTTGCCGGCGGTCTTGAGCGCGAAGCCCTCATGGCCCAGCTTGTCGAAGGGAACGCTGAGCCGGAGCCGGTCGGTGATCCGGTTACGGCCCAACAGAATCAGGTTGCCCTTGGCGCCGGCGGAGTCGTCGACCACCTCGAAGCGGGCGCCGGTGATCTGGTTGAGGAAGGTCTGCAACTCGGAGGCGGCGCGCAGCTCCGACGGAGAAGCCTCCTTCGCTCTGACGATGGTGTAGGTGGTGCGGCCGTTCGCGGCCAGCGTCAGCGTGGCGGGGCGGCCGTAGGCCAGCAGGCCCGCGACGGCCGTTAGTATGAGGCGCTTCATCAGGACCCTTATTCTACTGCCGCGACGTGGACCGGCGCGATGCCGAGGCCAGCCGCAGCCGCAGGATCGTGGTCAGGATCACCCAGCCGGCGCGAAGGCTGGCCCGCAGGTTGCCGGAGACCTTGTTGACGCCGGCCGCGCGGCAACGGTAAGTGACGGGGACCTCAAGGACGGAGATGCGCTCTTCCAGCGCCCGGACCTGCATCTCGACGGTCCAGCCGTAATTCCGGTCGCGCATGTGGAGACGCCGCAAAGCGTCCACAGTGATGGCCCGGAACGGGCCAAGATCGCTGTAGCGATGGCCATAGAGCAGCCGGATGAAGGTGGTGGCGACGAGGTTGCCGAATGCCTGGTGCGGCAGCAGCGCGCCCGCTTCGGCGCGGCCCAGCGTACGGGAGCCAAGGACCAATGCGGCCCGGCCATCCACGATCGGCTGGAGCAGGAGGCGCGTTTCGGCGGGGTCCTCGCTGCCGTCGGCCTGCAGGAACACGACGATCGCGGTATCCGGAGGCAGCGCGGCCAGCGCCTTGAGGCAGGCCCCGCCGTAGCCGCGCCGCGGCTCGAAAACGACCGTCGCGCCGTGCTGGAGCGCCACCGCGGCGGTCGAGTCCGACGAGCCGTTGTCGGCGACAATCACCTGCTGGAACAGCCCCGGAGGCAGCGCCATGAGCGTGCGGCTAAGCACCGGCTCTTCGTTCAGCGCCGGGATCACCAATGTGACTTTAGGACTGGAACTTCCCGCCATTGCGCCGCACGCTTCGGCCATGTTTCAATCATGGCATCTCCCGGCGGGCGCCGAACACGATGTGGAAACAAGCTGGATTCTGGTTGCGCGACCTGACGCTGTCGATGCTCATCGCGCTGGTGGTCATTCTGTTCCTGTACCAGCCGGTGAAGGTGGAGGGCACCAGCATGATGCCCGCGCTCAGCAACGACGAGCGCGTATTCATCAATAAGTTCGTCTACAAGCTGGGCCTGGGCGAGGTCGAACGCGGCGACACGGTGGTGTTCTGGTATCCCGGGGACCCGACCAAGTCCTACATCAAACGCGTGATCGGGAAGCCTGGGGATATGGTCGAGGTGCGGCAGGGCGCCGTGTATCTGAACGGGGCCATATTGGACGAACCCTACGTACCGGAGGAGTTTCGCGACCGCGGTTCGATGGCGCCGCTGCGCGTCCCGGCCGGCCAGTACTTCGTCCTTGGGGATCACCGCAGTTCCTCCAACGACAGCCGAAACTGGGGCCCGGTGCCGCGTGGCGCCATCTACGGCAAGGCCGTATTCGCCTACTGGCCTCCCGAGCGCGTGGGCGTGGTGCGCTGAGGGGGCTCACCGCCGGCGGAAGAGCAGACCAGCACCGAAAGCGCCAAACTCAGCAACAGGCAGGTGACCACCGGAAAGTAAAAGGTGGAGTTGCGCCCCCTGATGACGATGTCGCCCGGCAGGTGGCCCAGCCGGAACGGCAGGCGCGCCGAGAGCAGCAGCAGCAGCCCGGCGGCTAACAGGGCGGCGCCGGCGAGCATCAGGATGCGGGCCACGGCGGGCACGGACATTGTTCCAGCATAGCGCTCCGGGAGCGCCGCCGAGTGGGAGAACAAATCCGGTGACGCACGTTTTATGCACAGACAATCCACAGAGGGCGTCCTGCAAGCGATTGATTCTAAGGGAAATAAAGATTGAGGAAGAGAGCCGCCGGAGTGCATTTTTCCTTTGACTGCAAACCGCAAGTGATGCATATTGGACGTGGTTCCAAGAGGTTCACGGAACGGCGAGCCAAAGGGAATGTAGCGGATCCGGAACGGTGATCCGCCGGCGCTGAGACTAAAAGATCCGCCGGTGGGGAGCGAAGGGAGATCGGGCATTTCTGGAGGTAAGCCTTCTGTTCGGCAAGCTTGTCTGGGCGCTTTGATCCTGAGGGGCGGCAATCCCGAAGGGGAGCGACGGGCGAGTTGAGCCGGCGGAAGTGGCGTTGAGCCTGTGGGCAACGGGTTCTGGTTGAAGAACTCCCCGGATGTTCTCGAGATATTCCGAGGAGGGAGACCAGGACGGACCGGGTTCATGGGGACGGCGTCATGGGACTGAAAAGGTAGGGCAGGAGCTTTGACCCCGCCTTGGCCCGCCCGGCAACGGGTTGGTCGATGTGGGTGAGCGAAAGGTCGCCTTGAGGTTCCGGCTTCGCACTGGCGATCCAGCCGGCGCGCCGCGTTGCTTTGAAGCGCCAGCGGGCAAATCCCGCAGGTGTGGAGTGACGTGGTGAGAGCGCCCGGAAAGCCGGATGTGACATGCTCAAGCCTGGCATGCAGGCTGGGGAGCGAGCTGACTCCGAGGGTCACTTGGAACCATTTTTTTTCGCTCCCGGGCAGAGGCACAACTCCACCTCCCCGCCGGAGCGTTTTTTTTGTGCCTGCTGCCGCCCTCAAACGTCGTGCAGTTCCTGGTAGTCGGAGTGAGGCGCCGAGTACGGGGCCGCCTCGCCGGCCGGGCGCACGTACTTCTCGCGCCTCGGCCGCCAACTGACGAAGTTGCGGCGGCAGGGGTCGCAGCGCCAGCGGTACCAGCCCAGCCAGACCTTGAGATCCATCCAGAGATCGCCGTGGTAATACTTGGGGTCCCAGGTGGAGAGATCCATGCGGAAGCAGCGAGGACAGCGGGCGAAGGCGGAGGCGCGGGCGCCCATGGGACGGATGACGAAGCGCAGCCGGCAGGAGTTGCAGCGGAATGCGTAAAAGCCCAGCAGCGCCAGCAACCGCTCGCGCAAGCCACGCATCCGCGTGGTTCGAACATCGGATGAATCGCACTCCGGACAGCGGGCGATTCCCTGTCTGGCCAACCTACTCCTCCGGCTGTTGATTTGCCTGCTAGGCGTAGTTTATCCCAAAGTGGCCGGCGATGCGCGGCGCGGTGCGCGGGCGGCGTAGTCCTCCTGCCAGGCGTGGAAAGCCGCCGCCAGCGCGGCCCTCACCCGGTCGCACGACTTGATGGCAAGGCCCTCGACATGGGAGACAGGCAGAAGGTCGCGCGTGGTGGAGGTGATGAACAGGCCGTCGGCGTTCTCAAGGTCGTCCAGCGTCAGCGGGCGCTCGACCACGCGGACGCCGGGTACGCGGATCACCTCCAGCAGCAGTTCGCGCGTGATGCCCGGCAGGCACCCGGAGGTGAGCGGCGGCGTGGCCGCGGTGTCGCCGAAGACGGCGAAGATGTTGGCCGAGGTGCACTCGCTCACCTCGCCGTGCTCATTGAGCAGGACCACTTCGTCCTGCCCGCGAAGATGGGCCTCCTCGTACCAGACCAGGTTCATGGCCCAGGAAGTAGTCTTGGCGCCGGAAAAGAGGCTTTCGGCGTGGCGGGCGTTGGGGACGATGCCCAGCCGCGCGCTCGAACCCCACTGGCTGCGGGCGGCGGTGAAGGCGACCAGGTCGGCATCCTGAGCGGTGGGCGGGCCGGCCCACATCGTGCCGCTGTTGCGCACCACCAGCACGCGCAGGGTGGCGTCGTAGTCCTGGTTGGCGGCAACGAGCGAGAGCAAGATCTTTTCCAGTTCAGGCGGCGTCCACGGGAAGGGAATGCGCAGCAGGTCGGCGTCTTTCCTCATGCGCGCCCAATGGCGGTCGAAGGCAAACAAAACGCCGCTGGAGATTTTGATGGTGGAGAAGATTCCCCAACCGGAAAAGAGGCCCACCTGGCCCGGCGCCAGGCACAACTCACCGGCCGGGCGGATCTGCCCATTGTGAAGGATCAGGGGGCGAATCACTGTCCCAGTGTAGCCAAAGCGGTCAACGCCAGTTGGGGAAGAGGTGCGGGCGGGCGCGCACCGTGGCCAGCAACAGATCGGGGATGCGCCGGCGGCGCTCAAACAGGCGCTCGATCAGCCGTTCGAACTCGGCTTCCTCGCCGCTGATCCAGTCCGGCGGCATCAGCCGCAGAATCTCGTCGCCGGCCGACGGCGAACAATGGCAGGCGCGATCCAGCCACGGCTGGAAGTCGTCCAGCGAGCGCACCGGTTCGTACACCAGGGGACGGAAGTAGAGGCCCTGCAGCGGAGAATCGTTGAAGGTCCAGTGCGGGCCGTCGAAGACGTAGCCGTGGTCGACCATCTGGGCGATAAAGCCCTTGCGATTCGGCTCGGCGCCGGGCATGTTCAGCCACTGGCGGATGCGGCGGCGGAAGAAGATCGCCTGGCGCGAGTCCGAGTTGGCCGTCCACTTGTCGAAGACCAGCGCGCCCAGGAAGTCCGGCAGGTTGACGACGGAGGCCAGCAGCGTGTCCGGCAGATAGTCGTACACGGCGTCGGTGTGCGGGTTGCCGGGAAAGGCCGAGCCGAAGTGCCAGCCCGGCGAGACGGGGGCGCGGCCCGGGCCGAGCTGGTAACAGACTCCGGACTCGGCGGCCAGAAACTCGCCGGAAAGGGAGATGATCCGCACATCGGGCGCCGAGATCTGTAGCGAGCGCAGCAGCACCGCCGCCGTCCATTCATTGGCCAGGATGCGCCGGTGCTGGGGATTGTCGAAGAACTTGGTGACGTAGAAATTGCCGTCGTCGCCGGCAAGCAGGTGGGCCTGCGCGCCGCCGCGCATCTTTCTTTCGAGGCGCGTCGCGTGGACCGGCATGGGTGGGTAGACTGGAGAGGCGAATGCCGCGCCGCCCCATCTGATTTAGTGGGGCCGGCCGGCCATCATTCTCAAGGAGAGATTGGAAGCATGGAAGACGACGCGAAGCAGGGTGGAGCGGCGAAGGGGAAAAACGAAGTGGCGCTGGAGCTGATGAAGTTCATCGCCACCTCCACTGGTTACGGCCGCGGGACGCAGGCCGTCGGGTTCGCCGGCAAGGGCGCCCGCACGCCGGAGGAGCAGGTGGACGCGCTGCTGGAACTGTTCGAGCGCTGCCGCGGAGCGGTCGGAAAAGGCGCCTGAGAAAGGCCGCCTGAAAAAGTCAGGGCGCCCGCAAGGGGCGCCCCACTGAACATCAGGCTGCTTTCAGCCGCACACACGGGCCCGCCGCTCGATAGGCGGCGGCGGTCAGGTCGGCTACTTGGCCTTCTTGGCGGCCTTCTTCGGGGCAGCCTTCTTCGGAGCGGCCTTCTTCGGAGCAGCGGCCTTCTTCGGGGCAGCGGCCTTCTTCGGGGCGGCCTTCTTCGGAGCGGCCTTCTTGGTTGCAGTCTTCACTTTTGTTTTACTCACCTTTCGCGCGGCGCGTTGGGCCGCTTTCTTGACGGCCTTTGATATGGCCGCCTTCCC
The DNA here is from genome assembly GCA_016213245.1 of Candidatus Solibacter usitatus. Lineage (GTDB taxonomy): Bacteria > Acidobacteriota > Terriglobia > Bryobacterales > Bryobacteraceae > Paludibaculum > Paludibaculum usitatum_A. The sequence continues at coordinate 15,981 of JACRBC010000143.1, forward strand.
AGTCTTACGAACGGGAACTTGTTTGGTGGCCGGCTTGGCCTGCGCAGGCTTGGCTGGGCGCGCCTTGGCGGGCGCGGCGGTCTTCTTGACCGGCTGGCCGGCCGGTTTCTTCTTTGGCGGCCTCTTTGCGCGCGCCGGTTTGGCCGCCGGCCGGGCTTCCGCCGGGGGCGCGGGCGCAGCGGCGGGGGGCGCCGGCTCCATCACCTCCGGCCGGTCCTCTTCAAACTCTTCATCCAGCAACGCGTCGACGCCGCCCTCTCCCACCGCGTCATCGCTGAACGCCGCGTCGAGGTCGGATTCATCGTCGTAGGAATCGAACGGTCCTGCTATCCAGGGATGCATATGGATCGAGCCTCCGTATCGGGCTGAATCATTATTAGGATAACTTGTTTTTGCCGCTTGGCAAGTGGCAGTACTCAGCGGCCGCTGGTCCGGCGGTTCTGAGAAACCGTGGCGAGGCGGGCCGTGGAGCCCTTTTGCGCTACGCCGCGGGCGGCGCCGCGCGCCGCCGCGGCCCGCCTTGCGGGGGCCGGCAGTTCGCGGAGAACGGCGGGAATAATGAGCAGCTCCCCGCTGCGGGGGGCGTCAAAGAAGGAAGCGTCCAGGCGGGAATTGGCCGAGACGATCGCGGCCGGGGCGGCAGAGTACCTGCGGGCGATCAACGGCAGGGTATCGCCTTCGGCCACGCGATGCAGGCGCCAGGCGGCGCGGCGCCCGGCCGGGACCGATTCCAGCGCGGCCAGGATCGAATTGCCCTTGTCCTTTGGCACGCGCACTTCATAGCCGTCCGGGGCGGCGGTTTTCAGAATGCCCGGATTGAGCTCGCGAAGCTCGGAGACGGCCACGTCGGCGGCGTCGGCGAGCAGAGCCATGCTGGTGGCCGCGCTCATCCGGATGGTGTCGTACTCGAGGGGCGCATCCTGTGAACTCAAGTCGATGCCGTAGGCCCGCGGGTTCTTGCAGACGATGGCCATGGCCAGAATGGCGGGGACGTAGTTCATCGTGTCGCGCGGCAGCGCGCGGCGCGAATGCAGCTCCCAGAAATCGGCGTAGCCGGTGCGCTGGACGGCCCGTTCCACGCAGTAAGGGCCGCAATTGTATGCCGCCATGGCCAGGTACCAGTCCCCAAGCTGCCCATACAGATCGCGCAGGTGCCGGGCCGCGGCGCGGGTCGCTTTCTCCGGATCCAGCCGGTCGTCGGAAAGCCTGGTCACCGCCAGCCCGTACTCGGCGCCGCGGCTGCGCACGAACTGCCACATTCCGGCGGCAGCCATGTAGCTGACGGCCCGCGGCGCGAAGCCCGATTCGGCCTGCGCCAGGTGGATCAGCTCCTGCGGGACGCCCTCTTCGTCGAGGACCCGCGAGATCATCGCCCGGTACCTGCCGCTACGCTTCATCCCGTACTCGATCACCCGCTTGCCGCGCGGGCTGGTGAAGAAATTGATGTAGCTCAGCACCGCGTCGTTGACCGTCAGAGGCAGTTGCGACGAGGCCGCCGCCACCACGGCCAGGGCCTTCCCCTTCAGCCGCGGGTCGATCGGGAAGGTCAGGTCCAGAATCTCGGGCAGTGGCGACTGGACGAAGACCGGATTCTCGGGAGAGACGCCGGCGCCGAGCGAGTCGACATCGTAACGGTGGATCAGCCGGATGAGCTCTTCGAACTTCTTTTCCGCCAGATTGCGGTCCGGAGCCGATTCCGGAACGGCGAGCAGCACGTCCACCGCCAGGTCGAACTCCCGGCGGGCGTCGCCGGGCTTGCCCTCCTGCAGGAAGAACTTCCCGGAGTGGAAGTGGCGGTCGGCATCGCGGACTGCCTTCTGCGACTGGGAGAGCACCTCGGACGGGTGCTCCCTGGGAATCAGCAGCACGGGCGGGCGAAGCGCAGTGGGGACCGCATCCCTCGGCGGTTCGGGCTCAACGGTCGTCTCATGAGCCGCGCGCGTCAGTCCGGCGGGAACCAGGCGGCTGAGCGGGGCGCGGCCAGGCGCAGGCTGGGCCGCCAAGGACAAAGAGAGAGCGGGGAGCAGGACGGCCAGGCAGGCCAGCGTGGTCCTTATTGGATGATGGCTAAATGTCATTCCAACCTGGCGTCGGACTGCGGTATGAACCTTACATGACTATCGACAATTGACTCTATCCCATTAGGGCAACCTGGGTCAACAGTAAACAGGGCCTGTGGCCAACCGCACCGGCAGTGTGGGAGTATGCTATGAGACGGAGGCCAAGTCTGTGATTCCTCGAGGCTTGACGCTACTATTCGCCCTCACCGCTTTGGCCGGCGCCCGCTTGCCGGAGGACCGCGGCGCCGCCGGCCTGTGGCAGCAGCTCAAGGCTCTGCAGAAGGACGCGCGTGTTCTCTATATCGTCGCCCACCCCGACGACGAGGACGCCGGCACGCTCACCCTGCTCGCCCGCGGCTACGGCGCCCAGGTCACCCTGCTCTCCCTCACCCGCGGTGAGTCCGGCGCAAACCTGGTCACCGGCGACTTCTTCGACCGCCTCGGCGCCCTTCGCACTCTCGAGCACCGTCAGGCCGCCAAGTACTACGGCGTCAATGTCCGCTACACCCGCTTCACTGACTTCGGCTATTCCAAGTCCGTCGACGAGACCTGGCGCAACTGGCCCCGTCAGGAAGTCCTCGGCGATGTCGTGCGCCTGGTTCGCGAACTCAAGCCGCACGTCATCATCTCCCGCTGGCAGGGCACGGCCCGCGACGGCCACGGCCACCACCACGCCGCCGGTCTCCTGGCCCGCGAGGCCTTCGCCGCCGCCGCTGACCCCGCCCGCTTCGCCAATGCAGGCATGAAGCCCTGGCAGGCCTCCAAGCTCTACAGCGGCAACTGGCGCAAGGGCGAGCCCGATGTCCTCGCCGTCGACGCCGGCGTCTACGACGCCGTTGTTGGCCGCAGCTACGCCGAAATCGGCCGCGAGGGCTACCGCTTCCAGAAGTCCCAGGGCATGGGCGCCGTCCTGGCCCGCCCCGGTCCCGCGGTCAACTACTACAGGCTGCTGGAGTCCAGGGTGAAGGCGGCCGGCCCCGAAACCAGCTTCTTCGATGGCCTGGAATCCGCCATCGCGCTTCCGCCATCGTTGGATCGCTGGGCTCGCAGCGCCCTGGATACCTTCGCGGCCGAAAGCCCCCTCACCTGCGTCGAGGCCCTCAGCGGCGGCTTGCGGGAGGTCAGGCGGCTGCGCGCCGGCGGCAAGAACCCGCAGCTCGCCGCCGTCGAAGAGAAGTTCGTCCGCGCCCTCGCCCACGCCCTGGCCGTCGAATTGGAGGTCCTGGTCGAACCCCCGGCCGCGCAGGCGGGGCAGGGAAGTCCCTTCCGCGCCCAGCCCACCATCCGCGCCGCCGGCCCCGGCGACGAGGTCACGGTTTCGCTCACCCTTCACGTCCGCTCCGGCGCCAAGGTCGACGTGCGCGCTGTCCAGCTCCTCGGCGCGCCCTCCAAGGTGCTCGCGCCGGGCCGCATCCAGTTCACAGCCAGCGGCCAGGCACCCACGGCCGCCAATTGGCGGCGCGAGAGCCCGCGCGAGCCGAAGTACGTCTATGATCAGGAAGACGGCTTCGGCGCCCCGCTGCCCAAACCTCCGGTCACCGCGCGCGTCGACCTGCGCTTCGAGGGCCTCGACTTCAGCGTGGAAGGCGTCCCCCAGACCAGCTTCATCGACGCTCTCGGCCTGCAGCACCACGAGGACCTCATCTTCGCCCCATCGGTGGCCGTCTCCTTCGCCTCGCCGTCCGGCCTGCTGCGGCCCGGCGCCCGCACCCACATGACCGAGGTCGTCTTATCCAACGCCGCCGGCGGCGTGGCCGAAGGCGTGCTGAAACTCGAGCTGCCCTCCGGCTGGAAGTCTCTCCCCGCCGAGGCGCCCTTCCGCCTCACCCGCGAGGGCGAGCAGGACCGCGTCAGCTTCGCCGTCACCGCCCCCGCGGATGCCCCGCCCGGCGAATACGCCCTGCGCGCGGTCGCCGAGTCCAAAGGCACGCAATCGTGGCGCGCCTTTGATCGCATCGGCTACCCCGGGCTCGGCGCCGTCTACCTCGATCCGCAGGCCGCCTGCGTCCTCCGCGTCGCCGATGTCCAGGCCGCGCCCGGCCTCACCGTCGGCTACGTCATGGGCACCGGCGACGAGGTTCCGGCCGCCCTGCGCCAGATCGGCGTGGCCGTGGAGATGGTGAACCCCGCCTCTCTCGGAGAGACGGACCTCTCCCGCTTCCACGCCGTCATGCTCGGCATCCGCGCCTACGCCGCCCGGCCCGAACTCGCCGCCAACAACACGCGCCTGCTGGACTACGTCAACGCCGGCGGCGTGCTCATCGTCCAGTACAATACCCAGGAGTTCGACCACAACTTCGGGCCGTATCCCTATTCGATGACCGCCCGCGCCGAAGAAGTGAGCGAAGAGGACGCCCCCGTGGCCGTGCTCGACGCCGCCAACCCCGTCTTTCACTGGCCCAACGAAATCCGCCCCGAGGATTGGTCCGGCTGGTTCGAACAGCGCGGCTCCAAGTTCTTCACCACCTGGGATGAGCGCTATACGCCGCTGATCGAGACCCACGACACCGGCCAGCCTCCCCAGAAGGGCGTCTGGCTCCAGGCCCGCCACGGCAAGGGCCTGTGGGTCTATTGCGCCCTGGCCTGGTACCGGCAGCTCCCCTTCGGCGTCTCCGGGGCACTGCGCATCTTTGCCAACATGGTGAGCCAGGGAGCGCCGGACGCGCCCTGGCGGGCGGCGAAGTAGACCCGCTCGCGTCAGCGCATAGAGCCGCGCGCGGTAGCAAGCGGGTCCGCCCTTGACGCGATCCGGGTAAGACGCTATCTTACTTACTGTGAAGACCACCGTTTCCACTAAGGGCCAGATCGTGCTGCCCGCCGAATTCCGGCGGCGCGATGCCATCGAGGCCGGGCAGGCCTTTGAAGTCGAGCGTGTCGGCCGCGGTGAATACCGGCTGGTGCGGTGCAAGCCCCGGCCGAACCAGGGCCTGGTCGATTGGCTGCTCGCTTGCCCTGGGAAGGGGTACTTCGTTGCCATCGAATCGGAATCCACGGATACGCTGTGACTTACCTGGTGGATGCCAACGTTCTCAGCGAAGCCACCAGGCCATCGCCTGATCCTGCCGTGCTGGAGTGGCTGAAGCGGCACGAACGCGAGATTGCCGTGGACCCGGTCATCCTCGGAGAAATCCGCTTCGGCATTTTCCTGCTCCCCGCCGGCCGGCGCCGTCAAAAGCTGGAACTCTGGTTCCAGCAGGGCGCGGCCAAAGCCGTTTGTCTACCCTGGGACGCCGCCACCGGACTGCGCTGGGCCAAGCTGCTGGCCGCGCTTCGCGCCAAGGGCCAGTCCATGCCCATCAAGGACAGTCTCATCGCCGCCACGGCCCTGCTGCACGGTCTCATCCTGGTGACTCGAAACGTACGTGATTTCGGCAAGGCCGGCGTCAAACTGTTCGACCCCTTCTCCCGCTGACAGCGCAGCGGTGCTCCTCGCGCCTCAAGCCCGCATCCTCTCTCACCGCAAGCGCCCTGCTCGCTGCTGCATGATGACCCGGCCCCGAAATGAAGGCAACGCCTCTCCCGCAGCCGGCGCGTCAGTTGAAGTGATTCGCTCTGCTTGCCGTCTGACTCCTGGCGCTGCAGCGCCCGCGGTGGTATTCTGCTGATCGGATTCCGTGGCAAAGAACCATCAAGCTCCGGAACTCGACCTGCAATCCTGGAAGGAGATTGCGGCCTATTTGTGTGTGCACATGCGGACGGCTCAGACCTGGGAGCGTACGCACGACATGCCGGTGCGGCATTTCCCGGGCGCGAAGGGGCGCGTCGCCGCCAGTTCGGCTGAGCTCGAGGCATGGCGGCGTGCGCAATTTGCACTGCCCTCAGGCCGCCACGGGAGTAGGCGGCGGTTTGTCGCCATCGCCGCCGCGGTGCCGTTGGTGGGAGTCGCCGCCTGGCTCACGCGGCGGGCTATTGTGCGCCAGGCGCCGGCGGGGCGGCAGCCAGACGCCCTTCCGCTGCTTGCCTTGGCCCCGACGCCGAGAACGATTCTGCTCGCTCAAGCGGTGGATGGCGGAATCTACGCCGGGCAGGGACAAGGCGGGCCGGCTGGAATCCACAACGACCGTTTCGACCGGTACGACCCTTGGACGAACACCTGGACGCCGCTACCCATGCCGACGGACGCTTACGGGCGGGCAAGCGCGGCGTGCGCAGACAGAATCTACGCTTTTGGCGGCGTCGAGCATGCGGGCCCGCTGGCACGCGTGGACTTCTACGATACATTGCGAAACACCTGGAGCCGCTGCTCCGGCATGCCCACGCCGCGTACCCATGCGGCCGCCGCCGTCGTCCGCGAAAGCGTCTACGTCATGGGCGGCTCACACGTGTTTGGCGCGAGTTTCGGCACGCAAGCCAATGAATGTTATCAGCCGGGCACGGACTCGTGGTCCATCCGCCGGCCAATGCCTCGCAAACGAATCGGCCATTGCATTGCCGCGGTGGACGGCAAAATCTACGTCTTTGGCGGCGCAAGTCAGGCAATTGGGTCCCATGAGGTCGACCTGTACGACCCGGTCACGGACAGGTGGACCACGCTGGACCGCCCCTGGGCCAATGCCAGGACCGCCGCGGCGGTTGCCGTGGTCGGCGGACGCATCTACCTCATCGGCGGCCACGACCCCACGGGAACCTGCGGAGCCGTCGACGAGTTCGACCCCTCCACGGAAATCTGGGCGGAACGGGCGCAGATGCCGGCGCCGAGGTCTTTCCCGGCGGCAGCCGTGCTGGGCGGCATCATCTATGTGATCGGTGGCGAGAATATCTCTGGGAAGCTCTCCACGATGGAGACCTTCGACCCGGGCATGGCCCGCGGCCCCTGGTCCGCGCGCTTGCGCACCCCGCTGCGGCCGGCCTTAGCCAGTTTTCTGCCGTCGTCCCCACGACTCGCCCCCTGAGTCAGAAGCGGTGCGATGTGGCGCCGCGTTTTACCGCTTGCTGCGCAAGCGCACTCCGCGGCACGCTCGCAGCATGAAATCCACACCCTTACCGCGCAATCATGGCCGCGTGTTTCACACCGGCCTGACAGCCGCCACTCTCGCTGCTATTGCTGCATTCGCCCCACCGGCGAGCGCAGCCACCTGGACCACCAAGGCGCCAACTCCAACGCCGAGGAGTTGGCATTTTGCGGAGACCGTCGGCGGCATGATCTATGCCGGACAAGGGGGCGGGCAGCCCCAGGGCCGGTTCGATCGCTACGATCCAGCCACCGACACCTGGACGCAGTGCAGGATGCCTTCGGACACCTACCAGCGCGCCAGCGCCGTGATCGGAGGTAGAATTTACGCCTTCGGCGGCGTGGAGCATGGAGGCCCTCTGAACAAGGCGGAAGTCTACGACCCGGCTACCGATACCTGGTCAACGCTCTCCTCCATGCCCACCCCTCGGGCCATCACGGCTGGCGCCGCCGTGAATGGAAGAGCCTACATAGTGGGCGGTTATTTCCACTTCGGCGACTCGACCGGCACCGCTGCCAATGAAGCGTACGATCCGGCAACAAATTCCTGGGTCGCGCGAGCCCCAATGCCACGCCCCCGCATCGGCCACTCCGTCGCGGCCGTGGGGACGAAGATATTCGTGTTTGGCGGGTACTCCTCTGGCAACATCTACGACATCGTCGATGTCTATGACACGGCATCCGATTCATGGACGACGCTGCCCGTCCGAATGCCCGTCCCCCGAACCTACTCGGCCATCGCTACGCACGGAACGCGGATCATGCTCCTCGGCGGATTCAACTTTTCCGGAGGGACTCTCGCTTCAGTGGACGAATACGATACCGCGACGGAGCAATGGACCGCCAGACCGCCCATGCCAACGGCACGCAAGGCGTTCGCAGCCGCGGTGGTCAATGGCACAGTCTACGCCATCGCCGGGGAGACCGCTGTCTACCTGACGGTGACTGAGGCCTATGGCCCTCTCGAGACACCTGACACGACCCCGCCCGTCATCGAAGACCCGGTCGTCTCAGGGACCAAGGGCGACAACCTCTGGTACATCAGCAGCGTGAAGGTGGAGTGGATCGTAAGCGACCCCGAGTCCGGCATAGCATCCAAAGCGGGGTGCGACACCGTGGTACTGACCGGCGACACTGCTGGCGTGACTCTCACCTGCTCAGCCACCAACGGCGCCGGTCTGTACAGTGAGAAGTCAACCACCATCAAGATCGATACGACGCCGCCAACGCTGACCTGCGCCGCCAACCCAAGCCTGCTGTGGCCCCCGAACAACAAGATGACTCCGGTGACAGTCCCCGTGGATGTCATCGATGCGCTCCCCGGCAAGAACGATTTCGTTCTGGTTTCCGCCACCAGCAACGAGCCGGAAGCCGGCGCCATCCAGGGTTTCACCACGGGGACGGCCTCGACTTCCGGCCTCCTGAAAGCCTCGCGGCTGGGCGGCGGCGCCGGCCGCATCTATAGCCTGGCCTATCGCGGCACGGATGAGGCTGGGAACGCCGCCGCCTGCGTCGCAACCGTGACGGTACCCCACGATCAAGGCAAGTAGGCGCTCACGTTGGTCATCGTCCTCAAGCGGGGCAGTCTCCGAACTGCCCCGCTTGGAGCGACCCGAGTGAGACGATGTCCTGGGGGCTGCGAAGGCCACCGTCTCCACCAAAGACCAGGTCTTCCGGCCCACCAGTGGAAAACGAATTCGGATCGAAAACACCGCCTGTTGCATACAAAGGAGTTGCCAAGTGACCTCACCAATCGTTCTCTCCACTTGGAGCCTTTCGTCCAGATTCAATATCCACCCACTCGCCCCTTGTCGCCCCGCCCCCGCCCTGCTACACTGGCCCCAATCTGACCGCTGGGATAGAACCTCATGATCAGGCTCAAAGTGAATGGGCTCGCCCGCCAGTTCGACGGCGACCCCGACATGCCGCTGCTATGGTACCTGCGCGACACACTCGGACTGACCGGCACCAAGTTCGGCTGCGGCGCCGGCTTGTGCGGCTCCTGCACCGTCCACCTCGGCGGCGCGGCGGTGCGCAGTTGCATCACGCCGATGAGCGCGGCCGCCGGCAAGAACGTCACCACCATTGAAGGACTCGACCAGGCCGGCGCCCATCCGCTCCAGAAGGCCTGGAAGACCGCCCACGTCCCCCAGTGCGGCTACTGCCAGCCGGGCCAGATCATGCAGGCCGCGGCCCTGCTCAAGTCTCATCCGCATCCGAACGACGCCGACATCGACCAGGCCATGCAGGGCAACCTCTGCCGCTGCGGCACCTACCAGCGCATTCGCCAGGCCATCAAAATCGCCGCCGGAGGCAAGTCATGAGCCGCATCGACATCTCCACCCGCCGCGGCTTCCTCGAAGGAGCCTTCAGCGCCGGCGCGCTGGTGCTCGCCACTCGCATCCTGCCGGAGCAGGCCCAGGCCGCGGCTTTGACTGAGACCGCCGTCTGGTCTCCCAGCGTCTATCTCGGCCTGGAAGCCGACGGCACCGTCATCCTCATCGTCCACCGCTCGGAAATGGGCACCGGCATCCGCTCGGTGCTGCCGTCGGTGTTGGCCGATGAACTGGAAGCCGACCTCGCCAAGGTCCGCATCGAGCAGGCCCTCGGCGACAAGAAGTACGGCTCCCAGAACACCGACGGCTCGTGCTCCATCCGCGACTTCTACGACGCCTTCCGCCAGGCCGGCGCCACCGCCCGCCTCATGCTGGAGCGTGCCGCCGCCGCCCAGTGGAAGGTCCCGGCCTCGGAGTGCCAGGCCCGCCTCCACACCGTCGTCCACACGCCCACCGGCCGCACGCTGCCTTACGCCGCGCTCGTCGCCGCCGCCTCCGCGCTGCCGGTCCCGAATAAGAAAGAAATCCGCCTGAAATCCACAGCGGAATTCAGATATATCGGAAAAGACCTGCCCATTTGGGACCAGCAGGCCATGGTCACCGGCCAGGCCGTCTTCGGCCAGGACGCGCGCCTCCCCGGCATGGTCTACGCCTCCATCGAGCGCTCGCCCGTCTTCGGCGGCACGGTGAAGTCGTTCAACGACGCCGCGGCGCTCAAGGTGAAGGGCGTCCGGCAGACCGTGCAGCTCGACCACTTCAAGCCGCCCCACCTCTTCCAGGCCCTGGGCGGCGTCGCCGTCATCGCCGACAATACCTGGTCCGCCATGCAGGGCCGCAAGAAGCTCAAGGTGGAGTGGGCGCCCGGGCCCAATGCGGACTTTGACTCGGCCGCCTTCAAAACCAGCCTCCAGCAGACCGTGCGCCGGCCGCAAAAAGTGGTCCGCAACATCGGCAACGTCGACCAGGCCTTCGCCTCCGCCTCCAAGTCCCACGAGGCCGACTACTACTGCCCGCTGCTCGCCCACGCCACCATGGAGCCGCCCGCCGCCGTCGCCGAGGTCAAGGACGGCAAGGTCTCCGTCTGGGCGCCCGTGCAGGATCCGCAATCGGTGCAGGACGCCGTCGGCGCCGCTCTCGGCATCCCGCCGGCCGATGTCGCCTGCCATGTCACCCTGCTCGGCGGCGGCTTCGGTCGCAAGTCCAAACCCGACTTCGCCGTCGAGGCCGCGCTGCTCTCCCGCAAGACCGGCAAGCCCGTCAAGGTCGTCTGGAGCCGCGAGGAGGACCTGCGCTTCGACTTCTACCACACCACCGGCGCCTGCTACCTCAAAGGCGCCCTGGACGCGAAGGGCAACCTCGCCGCCCTGCTCCACCGCAGCGCCTTTCCCACTATCGGCTCCACCTTCCAGGCCGGCGCCGATTACGCCATGGACATCGAGTTGGGGATGAGCCTGATCGATCCGCCGCTCGACATCCCCCACTTCCGCGCCGAAAACGGCCCGGCGAAGAACCACCTGCGCATCGGCTGGCTGCGTTCGGTCGCCAACGTCTATCACGGCTTCGCGCTGTCGTCGTTCCTGGACGAAATGGCCCACCTCGCCGGCCGCGACCCGGTCGAATTCCTGCTCTCCTCTCTTGGCCCCGGCCGCAAGCTCGACTTCGCCGATCTCGGCGGCAAATACTGGAACTACAACCGCACCCTGGCCGACTTCCCCTACGACACGGCCCGCATCCGGCGCGTCGTCGAGCTCGCCGCCGAAAAGTCCGGCTGGGCGAAGAAAAAACCGTCCCAGGGCCGCGCCCTCGGCATCGCCGCGCTGCACACCTTCCTCACCTCCGTCGCCGCCGTGGTCGAGGTGGAAGTGGACGACGCTGGCAACGTCACCATCCCGCGCGTCGACTACGCCGTCGATTGCGGCGCCGTCATCAACCCTGACCGCGTCCGCGCGCAGTTCGAAGGCGCGGCCGTCTTCGGCGCGACCATCGCAATGCTCGGCGAAATTACGGCGAAAGACGGGCGAATTGTCCAGTCTAATTTCAACAACTACCCCATCATGCGCATGAAGGAGGCCCCGCGCGAGGTGCATGTCCACACCATCGCCTCCCCGGCGCCGCCCTCCGGCGTGGGCGAGCCCGGCGTCCCGCCGATTCCTCCGGCCATCGCCAACGCCATCTTCGCGGCCACAGGCAAGCGGCTGCGGGAGCTGCCCATCCGGCGCGTCAAGCTGGCTTAGCCGGAAAAGCGTACGTACGTATTGCACGTACGTGTAGTAAGCTGTTGGTGGAGGGATGCTTATGCCCATCTCCGCCACCGAATTGCGCGCCAACATCTACCAGATCCTGGACGAGGCCATCGCCACAGGCACGCCGGTCGAGGTCGAGCGCAAGGGCGTCGTTCTCCAGATCGTGCCTCCCCGCAAGAAGCGCGACCTGAGCAAGATGCCCAAGAGGAACTGCGTCATCGGCGATTCCGAGGACCTTGTGCACATGGATTGGTCTGTCTATTGGAATCCCAACCCGTGACCTACTTGGACACGCACGTCGTCATTTGGCTCTACAACTCCGACTGGCGGCAGTTCAGTCCGCTGGCCTTACGCCGCATCGAGGACGACGATCTTCGCATCAGCCAGGTCAGCATCCTGGAATTGGAGTTGCTGGAGGAGATCGGGCGTTTGGGGACGCCCGTGCAGGAGGTGGTCAGCACCTTGCAGCACGACTATGAAATGACCGAGTGCGAACATTCATTCCAGGACATTCGCATCGCCGCCGCGTGGCTTCGCTGGACCCGCGACCCGTTCGACCGCCTGCTCTGCGGTAACGCCCTGGCCGCCGGCGGCGACCTGCTGACGCGCGATGAGAGCATCCTGAAAAACTTCCCCAACGCCGTCTGGTAGCGCGCCCCGCGCAAGCGGACCCGGGCCTCCGGAATCGGGCATTTCAGTTGTGCTACGATGCGCTTCAGACGGACGCCTCACCTGAGAAATCCCCCGGCGCCCAATATCCCCTTGGAGTGTGCCAAGTGAAGGTTTATGAAAGTACCGATGTCCGAAACGTGGCCCTCGCCGGCCACGGTCACAGCGGAAAGACGACGCTCGCCGCCGGCATGTTGTACGCGGCTGGAGCGACCAACCGCCTGACACGAGTCGACGAGGGCAACACCATCACCGATTTCGACGACGAGGAGATCAACCGCAAGCTCACCATCTCCACCTCCATCGCCGCCATCGAGTGGAACAGGAAGAAGATCAACATCCTCGATACGCCCGGCTTCAACCTGTTCATGTACGACACCAAGAGCAGTCTGGCCGCGGCCGACTCGGTCCTGATCGTGGTGGACGGCGTCTCTGGCGTCGAGGTGATGACGGAGAAGGTGTGGGAGTTCGCCGAGGGTTTCAACCTGCCGCGCGTCTTCTTCGTCAACAAGCTGGACCGCGAGCGCAGCGATTTTCAGCGCGCGCTCGACAATATCAGCGAAGTGTTCGGCCGCTACGCCATCGCCGTGCAGCTTCCCATCGGCGCCGAGCGCGACTTCTCCGGCATCGTCGACCTGATCACGATGAAGGCCTGGACCTATGCGCCCGACGGCGACGGCAAGGGCCGCGAGATCCCCATCCCCGACAGCCTCAAGGAGGCCGCCGAGGCCGCCCACGGCGCGCTGATCGAGATGGTGGCCGAGGGCAAGGACGAGTTGATGGAGAAGTACTTCGAGAGCGGCACGCTGCCGTCGGACGACATCATCAGCGGCCTGCACGACGCCGTCAAGGAGGACAAGATCTTCCCCGTGCTGTGCGGCTCCGCCCTGCGCAACATCGGCACCGACCTGGCCATGGAGTTCATGCAGATGTTCTGCCCGAACCCCACCGAGCACCCCTCCCTGAAGGCCATGGTCGGCGACCACGAGGAAGCCAAGGCCATCACCGACAAGGACCACGTCACCGCCTACGTCTTCAAGACCGTGGCCGACCCCTTCGCCGGCCGCCTCAGCTTCTTCAAGGTCTGCACCGGCGTGCTGAAGAACGACGCCAACCTCGTCGACATGCGCAGCAAGAGCCTGGAACGCCTGTCGCACGTCAGCGTGCCCGTCGGCAAGGGCCTGCAGCCGGTCAATGAACTGCACGCCGGCGACATCGGCGTGGTGGCCAAGTTGAAGGAGGTGCTCACCGGCGACACCCTCTGCGAGAAGGGCGATGCCATCGAGTATCCGAAGGTGGAGATCCCCGAACCCTCCATCGCCTATGCCATCGCCGCCAAGTCGCGCAACGACGAGGACCGCATGGGCAACTCGGTGAACAAGATCCTGGAAGAGGACCAGGGCCTGCGCTTCTACCGCGATCCGCAGACCAAGGACTTCCTACTGGCCGGCAGCGGCGGCCAGCACATCGAGATCATCGTCAGCCGCTTGAAGAAGCGCTTCAACGTCGAAGTGGAGCTGCGCCAGCCCAAGATTCCGTACCGCGAGACCATCCGCGGCTTCGCCGACGTGCACGGCCGCCACAAGAAGCAGACCGGCGGCCACGGCCAGTTCGGCGACTGCAAGATCAAGATGGAGCCGAAGGAGCGCGGCGCCGGCTTCGAGTACGCCAACGCCATCTTCGGCGGCTCCGTGCCGCGGCAGTTCATCCCGGCCATCGAGAAGGGCATCATCGAGGCCGCCGCCCGCGGCTACCTGGCCGGCTACCCGGTGGTCGACTTCAAGGTGACGCTCTACGACGGCAGCTACCACGACGTCGACTCGTCGGAAATGGCCTTCAAAATCGCCGGCCGCAAGGCTTTCAAGCTCGCCATGGAGCAGGCCAAGCCCGCGCTGCTCGAACCGATCATGAAGGTCGAAGTGGCCGCGCCCGTCGAGTTCGCCGGGGACCTGATGAGCGACATGAACGGACGCCGCGGGCGCATCAGCGGCATGGACACCAAGGGCGGCACACAGATTATCCGCGCCCAGGTGCCGATGTCGGAGATGCTCACCTACCAGAACGACCTGACGTCGATGACCCAGGGCCGGGCGTCGTTCTCCATGGAGTACTCGCACTACGACTACGTGCCCGCGCTGAACGCCGAGAAGATCGTCGCGGCCTACAAGGCGGCGGCCACCGGCGAGGCGGAAGAGGACGAGTAGTTCAGTTCTCCACAGCGTTCCAAAAGGCGGCGCGGCCTTCGGGCTGTGCCGCCCTTTTGCGCTCCGCGGCCGGGACGCGCGACGATTGAAGCGATGTTCCGCACACTCGTAGTTCTCATCGCGGCCGCACTGGCGTCTCAGGGCGGGGAACTGCTGGCCTCTTCGGCCAAGCGCAAGATCACGCCCGCCATTCAGGAGGGCTCGCCCGTCTGGATGGCCGGATTCGGGCAAGGGCGCGCGGCCACCGGCGTGCACGACGAGTTGTGGGTGCGCTGCCTGGCGATGAGCACCGGCGGCAGGCCCGTGGCGATTTGCGCGGCGGACCTGATCGGGCTGTTCTGGGACGACGTGGCCAAGGTGCGCGAGGGCGTGAAGGCGAAGCTCGGCAAGGACGCCGACGTCATCGTCGCCTCCACACACGTCCATGAAGGTCCGGACACGATGGGGCTGTGGGGGCCGAAGATGGGCGTCAGCGGCATCGACGATGCCTACAACGCCTTCGTCGTGACCAGCGCCGTGGACGCGGCCGCGGAGGCGATCGCCACGCTGCGCCCGGCCACTCTTCGCGCCGTGAAGGTGACACCGGGCGACGCCGCCGGCTACTACGACGATTCGCGGCCGCCGGTGGTGCACGACCCGGAGATCGTCGCCCTGGCCGTGGACGGCATGGACCGGCAGCGCATCGCCACGCTGGTGAACTGGTCCAACCACCCCGAGGCTCTGGGCAGCCAGAACACTCTGCTGTCGTCGGACTGGCCTGCCGGACTGTACGCGCGCCTGGAGCAGTTGGAAGGCGGCACCGTGGTGTTCGTCAACGGCGCGGTGGGCGGCATGCAGTCGCCGCTGGGCGCGAAGATCATCGATCCGAAGACGAAGCAGCCGGCGCCCAAGGACAGCTTCCGCTTCGCCGAGGTGGTGGGCGAGTATGTCGCCGATCACATTCATGCCGGCTGGGGCGAGACTCGGACGGCGCTGAATATCGACGAGATTGTCTATCGCGAATCGATGGTGAAGATCCCGGTCACCAACGCGGGCTTTGAGATGGCGGCGCAGGCGAATCTCTACAAGGGGCGTAAGGCGGTGCTGGCGGACAAGACCAACACGTCGCCGGTGGGCTATCTGCGGCTGAGCGCCGCGGGCAAGACTCTGGTCGAAGTGGCGCTGATCCCCGGCGAATTGTACCCGGAGTTGAGCGCCGGCGGCGTGGTGGCAGACGACCCGGGCGCGGATTTCCCCGGCGCGCCGGTGGAGCCGGCCATCAAGAAGCTGATGACCGCTCCCTACCGCATGCTCTTCGGGCTGGCCAACGACGAGATCGGCTACATCATCCCCAAGGCGCAGTGGGACGAGAAGCCGCCCTACACCTTCGGCGCGCAGAGGCGCTGGTACGGCGAGGTGAACTCGGTGGGGCCGGATGCCGCGCCCGAGATTGCCAGGGCGATGCAAGCGCTGACACAACAGCGCTGAATGCGGAAAAGTTATACTGAAATCAGGCGATTCTCGCAATCATCCAGCAGCAGGAGATAACGATGTCCAAGCGTGTTGTCATTCTTACCGGCGGCGGCGACGTGCCGGGTCTGAACGCAGTGATCAAGCAGGTGACCTACCGCGGCGCTGCGATGGATCTCGAGGTGGTCGGCATCCGGCGCGGCTGGGAAGGGCTGACGCACCTGAACTTTGAAGAGCCCGAGAGCAAGGGCCGCTATATCCTGCCGTTGACGCCGCTGAACACGCGCACGATCGACCGCACGGGCGGCACGTTCCTGCACTCCTCGCGTACCAACCCGGCCAAAATGAAGGCCGTGCCGGAGCATCTCAAGGGCCTCGCCTTCCCGTCCAAGGATTCCGAGAAGGACGGCAAGAAGTTCACCAGCTACGATGTGACCTCGCAGGTGCTCAAGAACCTCGAAGCGCTGGGCGCCGACACCGTCATCGCCATCGGCGGCGACGACACGCTGAGCTATGCGCGCCGCCTGCACGACGAGGGCGTAAAAGTCATCGCCATCCCGAAGACGATGGACAACGACGTCCAGAACACCGAGTACTGCATCGGCTTTTCCACGGCCATCACGCGCGCCGAGAGCGCCATTCAGCGCCAGCGCACCACCGTGGGCTCGCACGAGCGCATCGGCATCTTCCGCATCTTCGGCCGCGACGCCGGCTACACGGCGCTCTACACCGCCTACGTCACCAACATCCGCTGCTGCATCCCCGAGTTCAAGGTGGATCTCGACAAGCTGATCAGCCTGCTGGTGGAAGACAAGCGCCGCAACCCGTCCAACTACTCGCTGGTTCTCCTGTCGGAGGGCGCGGAGTGGGAGGGCTATAAGACGGTCCACATCGGCGAGGCCGACGCCTACGGCCATCAGAAGAAGGTCAACGTCGGCGACGCGCTGGCCGCCGAGATCAAGGAGCGCGCCAAAGTGGAGACCATCGTCAGCGACCTGACCTACGACCTGCGCTCGGGCGACCCGGACTTCACCGACAAGCTGGTGGCCTGCACTTACGGCAACATGGCCATGGACGCGCTGGCCGAGGGCCAGAGCGGCAAGATGACCGGCATCGTCAACGGCTGCTTCGACCTGGTGGAGATCCCCGACCCCAAGCTCGGACCCCGCAAGGTGGACCTGGGCTCGATGTACAACACCGAGCGCTACCGGCCGAACTACTCGAACAAGCGCGGCTTGCCCATCTTCCTGTGCCGGGCCTGATGCGCCTGCTGGACAAGCTCTTCGGAAAAAAACGCGCGGAACTCACGCCGGATCTCGCCACCGAGATCCGGCGTTCGTTTGAAGAGTCGGCCGCCGACGAAGAGCGCTTCCCCTCCACCATCGACCCGCGTATCTACCACGTCAAACTGATCGTCGACACGTTCGGCGACCTGTCCGGCAAGCGCGCTCTCGATGTCGGCTGCGGCAAGGGCCGCTTTGCCCGCGTGCTGAAAGAGCACAATCCGGCGGCGCAAATCGTGGCGATGGACCTGGCTGTGGCGATGCTCGGCTATGCCGATCAGAACCTGGATCGCGTGGCGGCGTCGATGCTCGACCTGCCCTTCGCCGCGGGGAGTTTCGATGCCGCCTACGCCACCGAGTCGCTGGAGCACGCCGTGGACGTCGAGCGGGCGGTGGGCGAGATGTGCCGGGTGGTGAAGCCCGGCGGGCGCATCGTGGTCATCGACAAGAACGCCGCGCACTGGGGCCGCCTCAAGACGCCGCAGTGGGAAAAGTGGTTCGGCGCCGAGGAATTGAAGGGACTGCTGGCCCGGCACTGCCGCCAGGTGGAGTGCCGGCCCGTCTCCTATTGGGAAGACGTCGAGCCCGACGGGCTGTTTCTGGCCTGGACGGCGGTGAAGTAAGCGATCGCCTGGGCTTCAGCCGCTGGCGCCTGTGGGATTGTCGCATGCGCTCGACGGAGTCGACGGCTTCCAACAAGGCGACGAGGCTGAACTCCGCGAGCAACTCGAGCCTGCCGGGAACCGAAGCAGCGAGGTTGGCGGCAAGAGCGGCCCGAACTCGCATCGCGGTACTCTCAAGCAGTGGAACAGGGTACTGACCACTGTGCCGGCGGCGCTCCAACCTGGCGGGCTGAAATTGCACGGAGGATCCTAGCGGGTGACCGGGCCGCGGAGGCGCAATTCGTGGAGGCCTATTTCCGGCGGGTGCTTGCCTTTGCGCGTGCCAGGGTCCGCCGGGAAGACGCGGCTCAGGACCTGGTGCAGGACGTTTTTCTGGCCTGCCTTCGATTCCTGCGCAGAGGCCCCCTGCGCCAGGAAGAGCGCCTGGATGCGTTCGTTTTGAGCACGGCCAGAAACCTGGCGTACCAGCACTTTCGGAATACCCGCCTGCGCCGCCGCGAAGTGGATCTGGGCGACAATCATCCGGCGCCCGACTTTCTGCCGCAACTCGAAATCCAGGAACGCAAGGGCCTGGTGGCCTCCGCTCTGCGGCAAATGGAGCCCGCTGACCAGCAGGTGCTGAGACTCAGCCTGGTGGAGGGCTGGAAGCCCGGGCAGATTGCAGACCACCTCGGTCTGCCGGCGGAGGTCGTCAGGCAGCGGAAATCTCGGGCACTGAGGCGAATCTCCGAGATTTTGCGAACTTCCCGGTCACGGGCCGCCTCTGAAGGCGACATACAAGTGAGGGAGCCACAATGACCTGCGACCAAGCAAGAGAGCTCCATCTCGCCGAACGGTACGCACGCGGCGAACTCCCCCGCCGGGAAGCCGCCGCATTTGAGGAGCACTATTGGGGATGCGCGACTTGCCTGGATGAGATCGAGGCCATTCAGACTGCGAAGTTCGTTCTGAGCGCTTCGGCACACGCCAGGCCGAAAGCATGGCCGTGGAAATGGGCCGCCGCGGCGGCTCTCCTGACGACTCTCGGCGGCGGTGCGTTCTGGGCCCTGCGGGAGGGCGTAGCGCCGGAGCTTGCGCAAGCCCCGGTTCGGCGGCAGCAGCCTGCCGGGAGTGTCTACGCTGCCTTGGCGCGCTTCGAGATGCCCACGTATCAACCGTTGCGCATGCGGTCCTCGTCTCCCGTCCAGGCGGCACTTCAATCCGCCATGGGTCCGTACATGGAGGGCAGGCCCGGTGATTCCATCGCCGGATTGCGCGCCGTAGTGGGGCAGTACCCCGGTTTCGCCCCGGCACGCTTCTACCTAGCAGCGAGCCTCCTCCAGGCAGGCGACACCGCCGGCGCCAGCCGCGAGTTCAAGCGTCTGATCGCCATGGGAGACAGTGTCTTTCTCGAAGATTCCCTCTTCCTTCTGGCCCAGGCGGAACTGCTGACCTCACAACCGGGCGAGGCCAGGACGCATCTGAAGAGTGCCGTGGCGCTTGGGGGCGCGCGGCGCACAGCGGCGCTGCAACTTCTGGAAAGACTGGACCAGATCGACAAGCCTGCCGTACACTGAACCAGCGATGAGGCTTGGTGGATTCACGCTCGCCTGGCTGATGGCAGCGGCCTGCGCCGGTCTGGCTCAGGACTCCGGGCAATTGGAGCGCATTGACGACCTAGCCAACCGCAGCCTGTTCGTGGAAGCCGAAACGCTGGCCCGCGATCAGCTCAGCGCCCTCCAGTCCTCCGGCGCGGGCGGAAGTCTGGAAGCCAGCCGGTACATGGTCAAACTCGCGCTTGTGATCCGCCGGTCCGGGCGCCCCAAGGAGACTGAGATCCCTAAGCTTCTGGCGAAGGCGCTGAGTATCCAGGAATCCTCGCCTGAGCCTGTTCCGAAGGACCTTCTGGAGACACTCGAGGCGCTGGCCCGCCAAGTGGAATTCCAGGGCGATCTGGCGGGCGCCCGGCGATACGCGGAGCGCGCCGTGGACCTCGCCGCCCGGTCTTTCGGCCCGGAAAGCTGGGAGTATGTGAACAGCCTGACTTTCTCGGCCACCTCAGCCATGGCCGCGCGTGACTTCACCGAGGCGGCCCGTTTGCTGGAAGAGGCACTCGCCGTGCGGCGCAGGTTCTTCAGCGACCGGCGCACCTTCCTGGCAATGGGCTTGAACGACCTGGGCATCGCCTATTGGTACCTGAAGCAATACGGCAAGGCCAGGCCGCTCATCGAGGAGGCGATCCGCATACGGGTGGAGACCCTGGGTGAGTATCACCAGTTGACCGCCGCCGGGGTGCACAACCTGAGCCTGGTGCTGAGATCCTCCGGTGACCTGCCGGGAGCCATCCAGGTGCAGAAACGGGCGCTCGCCATCAGGGAGAAGATTCTGCCCGCGGGGCATCCAAACCTCGCCAATGGCTATCACACCCTGGGCGCGACGCTGCTGGAATCGCGCCAGCCGCGCGAGGCGGTTCCGTACCTGCGCAAGGCACTGGAGCTCAGGGAGTCCGCGCTCGGCGCCGATCATCCCGACGTGAACTACGTTCTGGGGAACCTCGGCTTGGCGCTGTTTGTCGACGCGCCCGATGAGGCCCGGTCGCTGGCCTTGCGGGCGGCGGCCAGCTTCGTCAACCAGCAGCGCACAAGCTTGCAGGGGCTCTCCGAGTCGGAGGCGCTGCGCCTTCGCGACGTCGAATCCGGAGTCCTGGGCGTCGAGCTGACGCTCTTGGGCAGATTGCCCGCCCCAACTTCCGAGCAGGTTCAGTCGGCTTTCGACGCCGTGCTCCCCTACCGGTTGCTGATCTTCGACGAGTTGTCGACGCGAAACCGGCGTAGAGAGGATCCGCGATTCACGCCTGTCGTGCGGGCGCAGGAAATCTACATCAAGCAACTGATGGCTGGAAAGGGTGGCGGATCCACGGCGGATCTGGCTGCCCGCCTGGAAAAGGCCCGCCAGGAAGTGGAACGCGCCGAGCGGGATTACGCCGCGGTGGATTCCGGTTACCTGCACGCCCGCGCCGCAGGGCGGGCCGGGGGGGCTGAACTCCGGCGGGCGTTGCCTGCCGGCGCCGCTCTGGTGTCGTATGTCCATTACCAGGATCACCTAGCCCAATCCACATCACCCGTCTATGCCTACGGGGCGTTTCTGCTGCCGCCGGGCGGCGCCCCGGCCCTATTTGTCCCACTGGGGGCGGCGGCTGAGATCGATCCCCTCATCGAGAACTGGAGGAAGAAACTGGCTGAGGAATGGGAATCCGGCGGAGGGGCCCCCGCACGCTCCGAGGACCTCTCGCGCGCTGCGGGCCTTCCCCTCAAGGCCCGTCTGTGGGACCCGCTCGCCGCCAAACTGCACGGCGCCCGGTTCGTGTTGCTCGTGCCCGATGGCCGGATCCACCTCGTGAATCTCTCCGCACTGCCGGGAAACGGGAAGTTGTATCTCGCCGAAACCGCGCCGCCTCTCCACATTCTGAGCGCGGAGCGGGACTTGCTGCTTCCGCCGCCGTCCCGGGGGACTGGCCTGCTGGCCTTAGGCAACCCCGACTTTGGAGCTTCCGATGCCGGGGGCGTTCCGCCACGTGGCCGCGTCCTCAGAGGCGTTTCGGGGGCTTGCCTGGATCCGTCGAAGCTGAAGTTTGATCCACTGCCGGCTTCCGAGCTGGAAGTGCTTTCGATCGCGCGTCTTTGGGCCCGAACCGGAGAGCCGGTTCACGTCCGCGATCGGTTGGGCGCGACCGAAGACGCGGTGCGCACACTCGGACAGGGCATGAGAATTCTCCACTTCGCCACGCATGGATTCTCCTTCAAGGCTGTCTGCGACGCCAAGGCTGATCCCGCCGGCGCCTTTCGGTTGTCCGGCCTGGCGCTGGCCGGGGCAAACCGGCGCGCCCAGGCCGCTTCAGCAGCATCGGACGGCTGGCTCACCATGCAGGAAGTCTCCGCCCTGCGCCTGGGGGGCGTGGAGTGGGTGGTGCTGTCGGGATGCGATACCGGCGTTGGGGAAATCGCCGGAAGTGAAGGAGTCCTGGGTCTCCGAAGGGCATTCCAACTCGCGGGCAGCCGTACGGTGATCATGAGCCTGTGGCCGGTTGAAGACGAGTCGGCCCGGCAGTGGATGGAAGCCCTGTATGCGCGACGGCTGAGCCGCGGGCAAACGACCGTGGAAGCGGTACGGGGGGCGAGCCTGGATCTGCTGCGGCGGAGACGCGCGAAGGGTCTGTCCACGCATCCGCTGTATTGGGCCTCGTTCGTCGCCGCCGGCGACTGGCGCTGATTCCTCCTGTCACGTTCTCTCCCCGGCTGCGACATTCATTCATCATGCACAAAACCCGGGCGCGACCCGCCGTTGGGGGAATCAGGTTGCCTGCGTTCTCTCTGATCTTGCTGCTGTCCGCAGTCCCCGCCCTCTGCCAAACCGCCTACCATCTGCCTTACATCGCCGACGGCGCCAGCGGCGGCCGCATCTCGCGAACCTCCATCGTGCTCGCCAATGTGGGGTCAAAGACCGCCAACGCGGTGGTCACCTGGACCAACGACGACGGCACTCCCAGAACAGTGGGTCTGGTGGACATCGGACGGGTCAGCACAACCGCTGTTACGATTCCTCCGGGCGCCGTCAGGCAGATCCGCACCGACGGCAGTGGCGACGGTTCCGCCGGCGCCGCAACCGTGAAAGCGGAGACTCACCTCGGCGTGTCGGTCGTCCTTTCCGTCTCCGACGCCTCCGGAACACCAATCGGCGAATCCGTGGTGGAAGCCCCGGAAATCCTCACCATCTCTCGCCTGGTGCTCGACTCCACGGCAGGCGCAAACACAGGCTTCGCGCTTCTGAACCCCGGAACCGGGGCTGCGGCCATCAGCGCGACGCTGCTCGACTCCACCGGCGCGAAAGTCCAGAACACCTCCTTCAAGCTCGGACCTGGCGGGCGATTGGAAGCCTGGGCTGGAAGTGACCTCTTCCCCGGAATGGGCGAACTTCGCGGCGCCATCGAGATCGCCAGCTCTGCGCCTGTGGCCGCCCTCGCCATGCGCCGCGCTTCATCCTCTCCGGCTGGAGTTCTCTTCCCCGTCGCCGACCCCTCCTCCCGCCGCATGAAGTTTTTCCTGCCTCTGATAGCCGACGGGCCGTCATCGGGGGCAAG
The DNA here is from genome assembly GCA_016213245.1 of Candidatus Solibacter usitatus. GTDB lineage: Bacteria > Acidobacteriota > Terriglobia > Bryobacterales > Bryobacteraceae > Paludibaculum > Paludibaculum usitatum_A. The sequence goes on from JACRBC010000143.1 coordinate 38,915, forward strand.
ACTCACCACCCTGCTCCTGGTCACCAACCTCGGCGCCGATCCCGCCGATGTGCGAGTTGTGTTCATGCGCGACGACGGGTCGCCGCTGCCGCTCGCGCTCTCCGGCAACGACGCCGGCAGCGCCTTCGCCGCCCAACTCGCCCCCGGAGCCTCCGCGGTCTGGGAAACCAGCGGCCCCGGCGAGTACGCCACGGGAAGCGCCGTCATCCAATCCAACCAGCCGCTGGGCGTGGCCGCGGCGCTGAGGGCCTACGATGAGCAGGGCGCCGTCATTGCGGAAAACGGGCTTGCCGAGTCTCGCCCGGTGGGGCTTTCGCTGCTGCCGGTGGACTTCGCCAGCGCTCAGACCGCTGGTGTTGCGGCCTACAACCCCACCACGCAACCCATCACGCTGACTTTGACACTGTTGGACTCAGAGGGTACCTCTCTTGCCACATCTCAACTCGGGCCTGTCAGCCCGCGTGGGCGGCTGGTCGGCAGGATCGCGGACCTGTTCCCCGACGCGGCCGGAAACGGCACTGCCCTTCGCATCGGCTCGGGCGGACCCCTGGAAGGCGCAGTCTCCGTCGCCGCAATCCGGGAAATGCAGGCCGGCGGCTCTTTCGCCAGCTCCGGAGCATCGGCGTTGATAGTCACCGGCGCCGGTCTCACGCTCCGGCCCACACTGGATAGCTCCCGAAGCGCCACTGCCCTAATCGGCGCCGCCGGCGGCGCCCTGAGTCTGACCGACGCCAAGGGAACCAAATTCACTCTGACCATCCCGCCGAAGTCGCTGTTCGGCTCGGAGACCATCCGGATGACCGCTCTGACCAGATTGGACGGGCTGCCTGGCGGCGGTCCGCTCTCGGCCGGCGTGCAGCTTGAGCCCGATGGTCTGGCGCTGTTCGAGCCGGCCACCTTGCTCATCGAATCTCCCACCCCGCTTCCGGAGAACGCCATTCCCCTGGGCTGGCACGGCACGGGAAAGGGCGCCTACGTGAATCTGATTCACCCGGACCCCAAACAGCTTGTCCTGATGCTGAGCCATTTCAGCGGCGCCGGCATCGGCGGAGGCAGCGTGACTTCGCTGCTCATCACCATCGCCGATATGATCGACCTGCAGAATTCCATCATCGCCTCCCAATTCATGCGAGCGCGCCAACTGCCGTCCGGCCCCGCCGCCGATGCCGCGCTCCAGCAGGCCTTTGACGCCATCAAGCAGGCCTTCTACAACGCCATCGAGCCCTTCATGCGCCTGGCCATGTCCAGCGGGGACTTGAATGTTCTGCGCTGTGCCATGCAGTATGTATACGGATATTCGAGGCAATTGCAGTTGCTCGGGATGGGGGCGGGCGAGACCGGCAACCCCGACCCCGAGTTGAATGAGATCGATGCGGCCATCCGCAAGTTCCAAACGGATGCCATGCGACTCGCCGACCAGCTCCTGCAGAGGAGATGCACGGAGAGGCGTGATCCTGTCGCCTATCTCGACGTGCTGGCCTTCGCCCGCCTGAAGTCTCTGCTGGGCTTGCCGGTTGGCACCATCGCCGAAGAAACCAGGGGGTGCTATCCCACTCTCCAGCTTGAGGTCTCTTCCAGGTTGGAACTCAAAGGCCCGCAGAGTACCAACGTAGGCACCGTCACCGCCAAGGTCCCACTCCAAGGCGAGCTGGACAAGTACGAAGTCAACCAGGTGTCAGATCCATCCAAGGACCTCTACGCCTCCTACACCTTCAGCGGAGGAGCGCTGGGGGCCTACACGGCCACAATGGCAGTCCCATCGCTGCCCGCCGGCTGCAGCATCACCGTCTCCGGCACGCCCGCCACCTACAAAGTGATTCAGAGACAGCTAGAGAACCAAAGCCGCATCAAGTACAAGTTCTTCTCCAAGTACGAGCCCACGGCTGTCACCCACAGGGGTCAGCAGCTCTGTAGTTTCTGTCCGGTCTTCGACAAGGTGACCGATCGGATTGAAGTGCTGGTGGACCCAGGCACGCCTAAGGATGGGGCGATAACCACTTGCCCGAGCAACACCACTTTCTCCTCACTCGACTGGTGGTGGGCGGCTTGGGCCACCCTGCAGTCCACCACGACCGTCGCCGGCGACTTGACCTTCGTCACCGCCTGGCAGCCCTTGCCCTCTGGAGAGATTCTGGCAACCAAGGAACTGAACCGTTCGGCCACGATTACCGGCGGTACGGTCTCGGAAAAGAGCACCTTCAAGCTGGTCGGCGTCCAACAGTAGGAGATCGTCCTGGCGGCGGAGAATCGGCGTGCCGCCGGCCCAGATGGACCGTCCGGTCACGATTCGCCCCAGGGCGCGACATACTTTACGAACGATGGAGGTGTCTCGTGAAAGTCCCCGTGATGATGTGCCTGTTTCTGGCGGGGGTCGCTATTCCACTCCTGGCACAACCCAGTATGAACTCGACCAAAATCACCAACGCCGCCGGGCGCATCCCTCTCGGCCTTCCTAACCACGGCGCGGCGCCGGGCGGCCTGTTTTCGTTGGAGGGCCTCGGCGCCGGCAGCGAGTCGCTCCTGACCGCCGCGGGTTTTCCCCTGCCCACCGCCGGACTCGGCGGCTTCAGGCTCAGGCTCACCACCGCCGGCGCCGCGCTGGACATCCCCGTTCTGGAGCTGTCCCCCGCCGGACTCGTCGCGCTGCTCCCTTCTTCGGCGCCGCCGGGCGAAGCGTCAATTGAAGTCACCAACCCGCGTGGAGCAAAGGCGTCGTCGGCAATGAGGATCGTGCCCGCCGCTCCGGGCCTGTTCAGCCGCAACGGCCGCGGCAGCGGTCCGGGGGTGATCTCCAACGTGGCGGACTCCGGCGAGCTCACGCTCAATTCACTTGTGAATTCCGCCCGGCCCGGTCAGCGGGTCGCGCTTTGGGCGACCGGTTTGGGCAGGATCGAAGGCGATGAGATCGCCGGCGAGTTGCCCGGGGAACGAAGTGTCGATCTGGAAGTCTTCGTCGGCGGCAAGCTCGCCCCCATCGCCTCCAAGACCCGCAGCGGATGCACGGACGGCCTGCCGGTGGTTCCCTTCCGCGCCTGCGCCGGGGTCGACCGCATCGACGTTCAGATCCCCGAACTGCAGGGCTGTCACGTCCCGGTGGCGGTGCGTGCCGGCGGTGTAATCTCCAATCATGTCTCAATTGCCGTCGCGCCCGATGGCGGCCGCTGCTCCGATCCGGGCGGTCTCCAGTCCTCCGATTACGAAACGCTCCCTGGCGAGGGGAATGTCACTTTCGGCTCGGTCGCTTTGGTGCGCGCGGAGGTGGGCAGCGGGTCTTCTGGAACCATGGTGGATAGCGCGTTGGCCTCGTTCCAGCGCCTCGATCTGGCCCGGTTCTTCTCCTTGCGTGGACTTGGAATCGAGACCTCCCCCGGTGCTTGCAGCGTGTATGCCTACACCGGCGAGGCGCTCATCGGACAGGAGGAGCCGGTCCAGGGGCAGTTCCTTTCGGCCGGGCCCGAGCTCACACTGAGAGGCCCTCAGGGCATTCGTCCGCTCAAGTCCAAAGCCGCCGCCGCCGCCGAAGGTGCGGCCTACGAAGCCACCCTGGGTACCAGCACCATCATCGATGGGAATGTCTACCCAGGCTCGGGAACGCCGTTCCTTGAACCCGGCGCCTACGAGTTGAGTGCCGGCGGCGGCGTCGATGTGGGTGCATTCTCGGTCTCCTTCAATCTCGCCAGGAAGGCCGCGTGGAAGAGAAACACCAGTCCTTTTACCGGCTTGATGGACACCGTCGTTCGCTCCAAGGACTATCTTGTGGAATGGACGGGAGGCGAAGAGGGGAAGTTCGTCGTCTTTTATGGATCGGCGGACTCCGGCAGCGCCGACGGCGGCGGCAGCGCTTCCTTCTTCTGTCTCGAGCGCGCCGAAAAGGGTTCCCTCACCGTGCCCGCCTACATCCTCCAGTCGCTCCCGGGCGGCGGCGGCACCGAGATTCCCGGATTCGGCATCTTCGGAGGCAAGCCCGGCATTCTCGCCCTGATCTCCGGCCTCGCCGATGTTCGCTCATTTCAGGCGCCTGGAATCCACCTGAGCTCTCTCACCGCCAGCCATATGGATGCTTCAACCGCGGCATTTCAGTAGTCCCTTGACTCGCTCGGGAGCCGTCACCGCCCAAGACCGGGGCACAACCCCTCCCCCGTAGTACCATCGGACAGGATTGAATGGAGGCTGAACTCCGGGAGCACCTCTCAGGCGGCCGATGAAGCGCAGAGCCTTGAGGTATTCGGCACTGCTGCGGTAGACGCGGCTGGCGGCGAACATCTGGTCGAGGGCGTGGATTTCCGAGGTGCGGGTAGGGGAGTGCCGGGCGCGCATTGGTATTCTGAATATATCCCCATGACCAAGAAGCACGTAAAGCCTTCGTTGCAAGAGGTCGTTGAAGCCGAAGGCCACCTGATCGACTCGCACATCATGGAGCAGATCTTCGACACCGTGGTGGAGTACCGCGGGCGATTCGAGGTGGAGCACTTCCATATCGGGAAGACCAACGCCGACCCCTCGCGGCTGCGGCTGCGTGTGGAGGCGCCCGACAGCGCGGACCTCGATAAGATGCTCGGCCAGTTGCTGGGCCTGGGCTGCTCGCCGGTGGACGGCAAGGATGCCGAGTTCAAGCGCGTCGGGCGCGACCGCTGCGCGCCGGAGGATTTCTACTCCACCACCAATCACCGCACGCTGGTGCGGCGGGGCGGGGAATGGCACGTGGTGGAAAACCAGCGCATGGACGCGCTGGTGGTCTGGCAGGACGGCAAGCCCTGGGCGCGGCGGCTGCGCGATGTGAAGGCCGGCGACGAGGTGGTGACCGGCATGCGCGGCATTCGCGTCATTCCCGAATCCAAGGAGCGCGACAGGCTGGCCTTCGCCTTCATGGCCAACGGCATTTCCAGCGAACGCCAGGTGGAGACCGCCGTGCGCCAGACCGCCGCCATGGTGCGCCACACGATGGAGTCCGGGCAAAAGGTCGTCGTGGTGGCCGGACCCGTGGTGGTGCACACCGGCGGCGCCAAGCCGCTGGCCTCGATGATCCGCAAGGGCTACGTCAGCGCCCTGCTGGCCGGCAACGCCCTGGGCGTGCACGACGCCGAGGCGGCCATCATCGGCACCTCCCTCGGGGTCCGGATGAGCGACGGCCGGCAGGACGAGCACGGCCATCGCAACCACATGCGCGCCATCAACCTCATCTATCACTGCGGCTCCATCGCCGGCGCGGTGAAGAAAGGCAAGCTCAAGCAGGGCATTCTCTATGAGTGCGTGACCCACCGCGTGCCGTTCGTGCTCGCCGGCAGCCTGCGCGACGACGGGCCGCTGCCGGACACCATCACCGACATGAACGCCGCCCAGGACGCCTACGCCGAACAGCTACAGTCCGCCGGACTGGTGCTCTGCCTCGGCTCGATGCTCCACTCCATCGCCACCGGCAATATGCTCCCCGGCTGGGTGAAGACCGTCTGCGTCGACATCAATCCGGCGGTGGCCACCAAGCTGAGCGATCGCGGCACCGGCCAGGCGCTAGGCGTGGTGACCGACGTGGGCATGTTTCTGGAGCTGCTGGACAAGAACCTGTCGGAAGGGAAGTGAACCATGGCGAAAAAGAAGGCGTACACCGACCAGCACGCCGCCGCCGGCATCGCCGCGCCGCTGCCGGCGATTGAGTGCTGGCCCAACCAGTATCGGACCGGGTACTCAATTGAGATCTCGACCCCCGAGTTCACCAGCGTCTGCCCCAAGACGGGGCTTCCCGACCACGGCACGGTGACGGTGCGCTACGTTCCGGACAAGCAGTGCCTGGAGCTGAAGTCGCTGAAGCTCTACCTGCTGGCCTACCGCAACCTGGGCATCTTCCAGGAGAACGCCGTGAACCGGATTCTCGAAGACTGCGTCAAGGCGTGCAAGCCGTACGAGATGACGGTCACCGGCGAGTTCACGCCCCGCGGAGGGGTGTACTCCAACATCACCGCGACGTGGGCCAGACCGGGGAGTTAGGCGGGATCGGGCCGGATTGCGTTTGTCAGGCGACTACTACGTCCAGGCGCCTGCCGGAGACGCCTACCCGATCCGCAGCAGCCGCTTGCCCCGCCTGCCCGCCTCGGCCGCGAAACTCCGCCCCATCACCTCGCCGCGGCCCACGTGGCGCGAGTCCAGCGCCCACACATCCACCCACTCATCCCCCGGGTACCACGCCATGAACGGCACTATCGCCCCGGATGGCTGGAAGATCCACGCCGGCTTGCCCATCCCCGCCCGCACCCGGCGCACCCATTCCCGCTTGTACTCCTCGGGATGGAGCCCAGAACGGTTGAACGCCCCGCCTCCGCCCGTCTCCCCACCCAGCGCCGGTACCCCGGCCAGTAACACGTTGCCCAGAAACGCTCGCCTCTGCATGAGTCCTGTTCTCTCCTGACGCAATTCGGTGCGTACATGTAGTGATGCCCGGCGGGCCCGGAAGGAGTCGGCAAATCTACTGCCTCACCGTCGTTCAGGAGCTTCCCCTACCGGGCCGAAATGCTCCAGCGGCAGAATCCTCAGCCGCCCCGTCACCGGGTCCATCCAGCGCCAGCCCACCCAGCGCCACGCTCCCGGCGAGGCCGCCACGGCTCTTCCGTCGCGGATCGCCGCCCAATGCAACTCCGGAAGGCCGTGCAGGGTTGTCAGGCAAGCGCCTGTGGCCGCCTCCCAGATCTTCACGCTGCTGTCATATGACCCGGAAACCACCTGCTCGCCGTCCGGACTCCACGCGCAGGAATGGACGAGACCCCAGTGCCCGGAGAGCGTCAGCAGGCATGCGCCGCCGGTCGCGTCCCAGATCTTCACACTGGTGTCCTGTGATCCGGAGACCACCCGCGTCCCGTCCGGACTCCACGCGCAGGAATGGACGAGACTCCTGTGCCCGGAGAGCGTCAGCAGGCACGCGCCGGAGGCCGCGTCCCATATCCTCACACTTTTGTCATGTGATCCGGAAACCACCCGCGCCCCGTCCGCACTCCACGCGCAGCAAGAGACGGGGCTCTCGTGTCCGGAGAGCGTCCGCAGGCAAGCCCCGCAGGCTGCGTCCCAGATCTTCACGAAGTTGTCCTCAGATCCGGAAACCACCCGCGCACCGTCCGGACTCCATGCGCAGGAAGAGACCGATCCTTCGTGCCCGCAGAGCGTCAACAGGCAAGCGCCGGAGGCCGCGTCCCATATCTTCACGGTTTTGTCCTCAGCTCCGGAAACCACCCACGTCCCGTCCGGACTCCACGCGCAGGAAAAACCGCGCCCCTCGTGCCCGGAGAGCGTCAGCAGGCACGCGCCGGAGGCCGCGTCCCAGATCTTCACGCTGCTGTCATATGACCCGGAAACCACCTGCTCGCCGTCCGGACTCCACGCGCAGGAATGGACGAGACCCAAGTGCCCGGAGAGCGTCAGCAG
>JACRBC010000144.1 GCA_016213245.1 Candidatus Solibacter usitatus
CGACGATTCGGGCCGGATGGCCTGGCCGTTTGAGGAGACGAAGAGGGAGTCCGGATACTTGCGGCCGATCCATTCAGGCGCCGAGTCCATGTAGACCTGGACAAAGACACGCAAGCCCTCGGCCTCGGCCAGTTCGAGGATGACCTCGAGAGTTTCGAAGTTGTACTTGCCTTCGGCGGGCTCGCCGGAGGCCCAGTCCACCCAGCAGCGCACGGTGTTGAAGCCCAGGGCCTTGATCTTGCGAAGGTCGGCGCGCCACGCCTCTTTCTTCGCCCGCGGGTTGGCTTCAAGCATCGGTGCGCGGGCCTTGCCTCCGCCGTACCAGACCGAGACCGGGAAGAACGCCTCCTGCCCGAAGCAGCCGAGCGCCATCACGAGCAAAAGCGGAAGTCTCATGGCCTCACCCTCAGCAGCACGCAGCCGCGCGGCTCAAGCCGCTCGGCGAAGCCGCCGTGGACCCTGCCGCGGTCCTCTCCTTTGGACACGTCACGCACGTGAGGTGACCAGCCGCGCTTCAGTCGCATGGGCAACTCCTTCCAGACAACGTCGATCGAGATGACGCGCTCCAGGTCGTTGAATAGCGCAAGATCCCACTGCCCGCGGGCGGCGGGCTTTATGCGGATTTCGCCTTGCAGTTGGCGGCGCACCTCCGCGTCGCGCATCCGGTCGCGCAGAGAATCGCACTCCGGCGGCGGCTGTCCGGCCGGCAGGAACGCGAGCAGCGCCGAGGCGAGGATCATGCCCCCAGTGTATTCATCCGGCGGGCGATGAGCAGGGCGAGTTCCAGCGCCTGCTCGTAGTTCAGCCGCGGGTCCACCTCGGTCTCGTAGGCCTGGTGGAGGTCGTGATCTTCCAGCCCGCGGGCGCCGCCGGTGCACTCGGTGACGTTTTCGCCGGTCAGTTCGATGTGCACGCCGCCGAGGATGGAGCCGCAGGCGGCGTGGATGTCGAATGCCTGGCTGAGCTCGTTTTCGATCTCCTCGAAACTCCGCGTCTTCAGCCCGGCGGAGGTGGAGCGCGTGTTGCCGTGCATCGGGTCGCACATCCACAGCACCGTGCGGCCCTCGCGGCGCACGGCCTCGATCAGCGGCGGCAGGCCCTCCGCGGTTCGTTCCACGCCAAAGCGGTGGATTAGCGTGATGCGGCCGGGTTCGTTGGCCGGGTTCAACACCTCGATCACTCGAAGGACCTGCTCCAGCGATGAGATTGATCCCACCTTGACCCCCACCGGGTTGGCGATGCCGCGCACGTATTCCACATGCGCCCCGTCGGGCGACGCGGTGCGGATGCCCACCCACGGGAAGTGCGTGGAGAGGTTGAACCAGCCCGGGCGGTGCGGCACCTGGCGTGTTTGGGCCTGTTCATAGCCGAGGTGCAGCGCCTCGTGGGAGGTGTAGAAGTCGATGCGGTCGCTGCCGCCGGCCGGCTGGCCGAGGATGTTCTCCATGAACTTGAGGCTCTCGGTGATGGAGCGCAGCAGGCGGTGATACTCGGCGGCCTGCGGCGAATGGCGCGTCCAGTCCAGGTCCCAATACTCCGGGTGGTGCAGGTCGGCGAAGCCGCCTTTGACCAGGGCGCGGATGAAGTTCAACGTCAGCGCCGCGCGCTCATAGCCGCGCAACAGCAGTTGCGGATTTGGGGTACGCGCCTCGAGAGACAGTTCAGGACGATTGATCAGGTCCCCGCGATAGGACGGCAAGCGCTGCCCGTTCACCTCTTCGAAGTCAGCCGAGCGCGGCTTGGCATACTGGCCGGCGAAACGCCCCAGGCGCACGACGGGCTTTCCGGAGCCTTGGACCAGCACCAGGCTCATCTGGATCAGGATCTTGATCTGGTTGGCGATGCGCTGGGAGGTGCAGTCGGCAAAGCGCTCGGCGCAGTCGCCTCCCTGGAGGACGAAGCACTTGCCGGCCGAGGCGTGCGCAAGCTGATCCTTGAGCGCGGCCACCTCCCAACTGGTGACCAGAGGCGGGAGTTGGGACAACTCCGCCAGAACACTTTCCAACGCCGCGGCGTCCGGATAATCCGGCTGCTGCAGGGCAGGGAAGCGTTTCCACGAGCCCGGAAACCAGTCAATTGCCATGGATACTCAGGTTAGCATGGGGTATCACAACCTATGACTTCTCTCATGCGGTTGGCCCTGATGCTGCCGGCTCTTCACGCCCTGGCCAGCGCCGCGGAGGCGCCGCAGGCGCAAGGCGGTAAGCGGCCGAAGATCGGCCTGGCGCTTTCCGGCGGTTCCGCGTTGGGCCTGTCCCACGTCGGCGTCATCCGCTGGTTCGAGGAGCACCGCATCCCCATCGACTACATCGCCGGCGCCAGCATGGGCAGCCTGGTGGGCGGCCTGTTCGCCACGGGAAAGAACGCGGCGGAGCTCCAGCAGTTCGTGGCAGAAATCGATTGGGACCAGGCGCTGGCGCCCACCGCTCCTTATGCCGACCTGGCGTTCCGCAGGAAGGAGGACGCGCGGGAGTACCCATCGGCTTTCGAATTCGGCCTCAAGAAGGGCATCTCGCTGCCTTCCGGACTTTCGGCCGGGCAGGGTGTCGGATTGGTCCTGAGCCGCTTCGCCGCGCCGTACGACGGGATCGGCGAATTCGACAATCTGCCCACGCCTTACCGCGCCGTGGCCACCGACCTGGTCAGCGGGGAGGAGATGGTGTTTCACGATGGGCCGCTGTTTGACGCCTTGCGCGCCAGCATGTCGCTGCCGGCGCTCTTCGCTCCGGTGCGGCGCGGCAAGATGGTGCTGGTCGACGGTGGAGCGGTGAACAACATTCCGGTGGACGTGGTCCGGGCCATGGGCGCCGATATTGTCATCGCGGTCGCGCTGCAGAGGCCGCCCGATCCCACCAGGCTGAACTCTCTGCTCGGCGTGGCCGCGCGCACCATCACCGTCATGATCGAAGCCAACGAGCGCCGCAGCCTCGGCAGGGCCGACCTCGTCGTCATGCCGGACCTGCAAGGCATGGACGCCATCGCCTACAACAAGTGGCGCGAGTTCCAGGACAGGGGCTATCAGGCGGCAGCCGCCAAGGCGAAGATGCTGGAGCAGTTCTCGCTCAGCGAGGCCGAATACGAGGCCTATCAGGCCAGGCGCCTGGCGCGGGTTCGTCCCGGTACGGTCCGCCCGCGGTTTGTGGAGATCGAGGGGAATATGGCGCCGCGGAAGAAGTCCGCCCTGACCGCTTCTCTGGCGGCCGACCCCTCCAAGCCGATCGACCGCGGAAAGATCGAGGAGGAGTTGAACAAGCTCACCGGCATGGGGCGGTACGACACGGCCACCTACACTTTCATCCGGCGCGGCGGCCAGGAGGGGCTCAAAGTTCTCGCGCACGAAAAAGAAAATGGACCGCCCTTCCTCAAAGTCGCCATTCTGCTCGACGCCTCCCCACAGGAGGGATTCCGCTTTGGCATCGGAGGGCGCTTCACGTTTCTCGACTTCGGCGGGCCCGCTTCGGAGCTTCGCGCCGACCTGAGCGTCGGCCAGATCAACCGTATCGGCGCCGAATACTACTACCGGATCAAGGGCGGCAAGTGGTTCTTCGCGCCCAGGCTCTACTACAGCGAGGACAATCTGCCCATCTACCAGGGCGACAAGCGCGTCTCAGACTTCAAAACTCGACAGAGTGGCGGTGCCGCGGACCTGGGCTACGCTTTCGGCCGCTTTCAGGAGTTGCGCGCCGGCTACACGCTGAGCCACAACAAGTACGCCGTCGTAAAGGGCGCCGATGTCTTCCATCCGCTATCCGGCCGCTACAACGACGTCCACGTGCAGTGGTCTCTCGACAAAACGGATAGTCCCCTCCTGCCTCGCCAGGGCTTCAGAGCCAATACACGCCTGGACTGGATTCTCAGCCACCCCGGCGTGGACAAGCAGGCCCCGGCCGCCGAGGCCTCGCTGCTGTACGTCAGACCCCTCCGCCCCAAGTACTCGCTCCTGCTCGACACCGCGGCGGGGAGAGCCTCGAGCGAACAGGCGCTGAGTTCGCGGTACCTGCTGGGCGGGGTCGGCCGTCTCGACTCCCTCGGTCGCGGCCGGCTGCCCGGCAATCGCTACTACTATGGCGGCGCCAGGGTGCTGCGCTCCCTCAACAGCGATTCGCTCTCGACATTTGGACGGTTCTACTTCACTGCCGCCGTTGAGTCGGGCCAGGCCTGGCGCGCCGGCCAGTCTCCGCTGCCGCGCTATTCGGGCGCGCTCGGACTCATCGGCGAGTCTCATTTCGGCCTGGTCTACTTCGGCGCCGGCATCGGCGACCAGGGCGACCATCGCGTCTTCTTCCGCCTCGGCCGGGTGTTCTGAGCGCAAAAAGAGCGGCCGCCCCGATGGGAGCGCCCGCTCTCTGTGCAAGCTGACTTGTCGTTAGAACGTCATGCGCAGGCCCATGGTGATGGCGCGCGCGCCCACCTGCGGACCCGTCGGGCGTCCGAAGTTGGCGTTGCCCACCGTGCCGTTCACCCCGCCGAAGCGGCTGCGGTTGAAGAGGTTGAACGCGTCTGCCCGGTACTGGAGGACCACCGGGTTCTTCTCGTTGGCAAACAGAGTCGTGTTCTTCACGATGCCGATGTTCTCAAAGGCGATCGGAGGCTGGCGGAAGTCGCCGTAGTACAGCGCCGCGTTGCCCAGGGTAAAGGGCGCCGCCGCGCTGAAGGCCGCGGCGTTGAACCAACGCGTGGCCGGGTTGTTCGGATCCAGGTCCGTCCGGTTGAAGCCGGTCTGGATGGCCGCGTTGTTCCGCATCGCCTTGGTGGTGGTGGAGAACAGGGTGTTGGCCAGCGGGTTGCCGGGGGTGACCAACTGGATCAGGTTGCCCGAGTAGTAGCGCTGGATGCCGCTGAGCACCCAGCCGCCCACCAGGGCGTTGACCACGTGGTTGGTGTCCTTCAGGAGCCACTTTCCCCGGCCCACCGGCAGGTCATAGGTCCACAACAGGTTGAACACGTGCGTCTGGTCGAACGGGTTGTAAGACTTCATGTCGTCCAGGTTATAAGCATCCTGTGCGCCAATGTTGAAGTTCTGGCTGAAGATCTGGCGCCAGTGCTGGTTGCCCAGCGACTTGGAGAACGTATAAGCGGCCATCAACTGGAGGCCGCCGAAACGCTTTTCAACCTTCATCTGAAGCGAGTCGTACCAGGTCCGCCCGTCGCCGGAGTTGCGGCTCCAGACGTCCAGGTATTGCGGGAAGGGCCGCAGCGACTGTGCCACCGAGCGGTTCGGGTAGCCCGCGTACGGCAGCTTGACGCCCGCAGCGACGGCGGCCGGTGAAGTGACCGTCTGGGTCAGCAGGCTGCCCTTCGACAACTGGCTGGTTGGCAGTTGGTTCAGCGAAATAGTGGAGTTCAGGCCGCTGCCGCGGTTGCCGACGTAGGCCACGTCGAACAGCCAGCTCTTCATCTCGTGCTGGATGTTGAAGCTCCAGTTGTAGACCCGTGGCGCTTTGCCGAACTTGGGGCCGAAGTAGTCGATCGACTGGAAGTTGGAGAGTGTCGGATCCAGCAGCGGCGGGGGCTGATAGCCCGGCCGCAGCGGAATCCCGCCGTCCCAGTTCAACACCGCGTCGATGCCGTTGCTCTGCAATTGGTTGGAATTGGCGAAGCCCTGCCGGCAGCCGCAGCCACCGTTGCCCAGCGTCTGGTAGTAAATGCCCCAGCCGCCTCGAATGACAGTCTTGGAGAAGAGCTGGTAGGCGAAACCCAGCCGCGGGCCGATGTCGGAGTAGTCCGTCGGGAAGGGCCGCAACTGGTTGGTCCGGCCGGGACCGTTGCCGTAGAACACCAGGGCGCCCGGCAGGTTGCCGGCGCCGATGTTCGGCTTGGTCAAGTCGATGCCCGAATAGTTGCCGAGCTCGATGTGCCAGTTGATCGGCACCTCGTAGCGGAAGCCCAGGTTCAGCGTCAGTTTCCTGCCCACGCGCCAGTTGTCGTTGATGTACCCGGAAGTGTAGCGGTAGCGGACTCCGTTCAGCAGGATCGGCAGGACGGTGTTGTCGGCCGCGTCCACCGCGCCCAGCAGCATGGAGGCGAACTCGTGACCGCTACCCGTGGTGCTGTTCGGCACCGCCGTCTGCAGCCGGTTGAAGTAGTACCTGCCGTTCGAACCGGCAAAGTCGAAACCAAAGGTCGTCAGGAACCGGTAGTCCCAGCCGAACTTGATCTCGTGCTTGCCCTTGATCAGCGAGTAGCCCTGCGAGATGATCCGCGTATCGTTGTCCTGGCCGCCGTTGGCCACCTTGCCGTCCTGCACGCCGTAGGGCGACAGGCCAGCCTGGCCCGTGAACATGACGCGCGGCATCGCATCGCCTTCTTTTGGAACGCCCGGGATGCCCAGCTTCGAAGCATAGCCGTACTGGGCGGGGTTATCCCAGCCCTGGCGCGTGGCCGAGAAGCCGAACGTGGTGTGCATGAACAGATTCGGCCGGATCGACATGTCATGGTTCACACGGATGTTCCACGGCTTCTGAAAACTCGAACCCAGGCCGTTGCCGATGGGGCCGGCGAAATTTACCGTATCCTTGCTGCCGCCGTCTTCCATGCTCAGGAAAAATGCCAGGCGGTTGGTCGCTGAGAAGGCGTGGTCCGCCTTGATGCTCCAGATCTTCTGCTGAATCACGGACAGATTGACGAAGTCGTAGTTCGACTGCAAAGCCGCGCGCGTCGGGTCCGGAATCAGGCCCACCAGGTTCTTCGAGACGTTGCTGAAGCGGCTCGCCGGAACGCGGTTTCCGGCGAACGGCGTCCTGGTCGTGCCCACCGTGGTGGCCGGATCGTAGATCAACTGCGCGCCCAGCGCGCTGAAATCACCCTGCTTCATCGCCGCTGTCGGAACCGTCGACAGAGGGAAGCCGATGTTGGCCGGCAGCAGACGCTGCGTGTAGGTGAAGTACCAGAAGGTCTTGTCCTTGCCGTTGTACACCTTCGGAATGTAAACCGGGCCGCCCGCCGCGCCGCCAACTTCGTTCTGCCGCTCCTTCGGCCTGAACGAAGTGGCCGGGTTGGTCGAAGCGTTGCGCGCCCATGCGTTCGCGTTCCAAATGTCCCGCCGCATGTTCAGAAACGCCGTTCCGTGGTACCAGTTGGTGCCGGACTTGGTGGAGTAGACCTCCACGCCGCCGCCGAAGCGGCCGAACTCCGGCGAATAGGCGCCGGTGATCAGCTTGAACTCGCTCAACATCTCCGCCGACGGCATGTTGAACACCGTGCCGCCCGATTCGGGAATGATCAGCGAAGCGCCGTCGATCTGCACCTCCTGCGCCCGGCCGCCCGACCCGGAGATGCTCTGCTCCGCTCCCGCGTTCACGCCCGGCATGTAGAAGACAAAACTGCGCGGGTTCCGGATGCCGCCCGTGAACAGGGGCAGATTCGTCATGAACTTCGGCGAGAACGATTGCCCCTTGTCGCTCGTCGAGGTCTCCAGCAGCGGCGCCTCAGCCGTTACATCCACCGTCTGCTGCACATCGCCCACCTGCATCTGCACGTCCAGCACGTGTCTCTGCACCACGCGGATCTCCAGGCCGCTCTGCGTCAGCTTCCGGAAACCGGCCTTCTCCACGGTGATCGTGTAGGGTCCGGGCGGTAGACTCGCGAATACGAACAGACCGGCATCCGAACTGGTCGTTTCGATCTCCTGACCGGTAGGTGTATGAACCGCCCGGATCTTCGCTCCCGGGACCAACGCCCCGTTGGGATCGGTCACCGTTCCACTCAATGAGCCACTAGCCACCTGCGAGACCACAGGCAGCGCCGCGAGTACCAACACGAGCAGCAACAACATAGTTCTGCGCATTGATTTCATGTCCTTCCTCTTGCCTCTCAATTACTGAACCGTTTGAAGACACTGGACCTGTTCCAGTCAAGTCCCGTCGAGAAGAGCCCTTTATTGAAGCGGTGAGCCAATTTTATGTGAACCGGGGCCGTTCGTCAATGACAATAACAGATTCACCGGCCGGTGACCAACAACTTCGTGCAACATCTGCGATGGGCCAGGCGCCGGTCTCGCCCTGCCGAAGAGGGAAGTCGTGCGGGAGGTGATTCGGGAGTATGCTGAGGCTTGCTCACCGACCTGGTTCAGATTCGGAGGCTGGCTGAGGCCAATGAGGACGAATACGTCGCCTTTCGCCGCCACCTGTCGGCGCACCATCCGCCGCCGCACCTGCTCCACTTGATCGCCGCACTCGTGCAGCGGGAGATCGACTGCACCGCCTGCGCCAATTGCTGCCGCCAGACGCGGGTCGAGGTGAAACCAGAGGAAGTCCAGGCCATCGCCGCCCATCTCAACTCACGCTTGGAGGACGTGCTCCATCTGTACACCGAGGATGACCCCGTCGAGCACAAGCTGCTCCTGCGCCACTCAGCCGGCCAGTGCGTGTTTCTCGACGGCAACCTGTGCATGATCTACGAGGCGCGGCCGCGGTCCTGCCGCGAGTTCCCGCACCTGACGCTGGACCATGAGTCGCTCGGCAGCCGGCTGTCGTCGGTGTGCCGCAACGCCTGGCTGTGTCCGATCGTGTTCAACACCCTGGAGCTGTTCAAGCGCGAGTTGGGATTCCCGCGCCATCACTGAGGGCGGCCCATTAGCCGGCGGCTCTGTTCAGAATCTCGAACACGCGCTTGGCGACAACTTCGGCCTCGCCCTGCTGCAGCATCCACACGGTGAACACCAGTTGATTGCGATTGGTGGCCGGGCAGGCTTCAATCGACGGGGCGCCTTCCCGCAGGGCTTTGGCGACCTCCGGCGGCGTGATCTTCACCACGCTCTGATCCCATTTGAACTTGAGGTGCGGGGTGTGGTTGGCGATCTGCGGCAGATCGATCTCCGAGGTCACGCTCTTCACCTTCGCGGCCGACTTGCGGATGGTCTCCACGCGCCGGTCCCATTCGCGCGCCTCGGCGGCGTGATCGCGGCGCAGGTACATCTCCAGGGCCACCAGCATGCCCACCATCTCTTCCTTGTTCACCTTCATGCCGCGGGCCACGGTGTCGCTGTTGGGAGAGGTGTTCATGCGCGCCGCCTCGATCAGATCCTTGCGGCCCAGCAGCATGCCGGCGCTCTGCGGCCCGCAGAGCCCCTTGCCGCCGGAGAAGGTCACCAGGTCGAAGCCCATCTTGGTGTACTTCTTCAGGTTGTCCACGGGGGGCACGTCGGCCGAGGCGTCGTTGAACGTCGGTACCCCGTGCTTCTTGCCCAGTTGGACGAACTGCTCGATCGAGATCTTGCCGCGCGGTCCGGCGTCGTTGAAGAACAGAGCCATCGCCGTCTTCGCCGAGCACGCCTTCTCAAACTCGTCGGCCGTCTCCACCTCCACCATGCGCACGCCGCAGGCGCGCACGGCGTGATCGTAGCCGTAACGGTGCGCCTTCTGCGTGATCACCTCGCTCTTCATTCCCGACAGGTCGGGGATGCGCAGAATCCGATCGTGATCCTTGCCCGTGATGCAGGCCGCCGTGCCGACCGTCAGCGCTCCGGCCGCGCCGGAGGTCACCATGGCCGCCTCGCATTCCAGCAGCTCGGCGATGCGCTTGCCCACCGCGTCCTGCAACTCATTGATGTTCACGTACCGGCGCGAGGCGCCCTTCATCGCCTCCATCACCTCCGGCGGCATCAGCGACGCCGTCAGCGTCGTGTAGGTCCCCGCCGCGTTGATGAAGGCCCGTACCCCCAGCTCCTTGAGCACATCGCGCTTCGTGCCCGCCGCCAGGCTCACGCCGCTGGCCAGCGGCAGGCTTCCGATCGCGCCCAGAAAAGGCCGTCTTCCAAACATGTAGTGTCTTGCTCCTTTCGACGAACTATCCTACCGCTTAAACGCCCAGCGCGAAGTACTGCCTTGCGTTCTGGTAGCAGATCGACTTCACCATACCTCCCACCAGTTCAAAGCTGTCCGGCAGCAGGCCGCGTTCCATGTCCTGCCCCAGCAGGTTCGACAGCACGCGCCGGAAGTACTCATGGCGCGGATAGGACATGAAGCTGCGTGAGTCGGTGAGCATGCCCACGAAGCGCGACAGCAGGCCGCAGTTGGACAGCGCGTTCATCTGCCACTCCATGGCCTCTTTCTGATCCAGGAACCACCAGCCGCTGCCGAACTGGATCTTGCCGGCCACCGGGCCGCCCTGAAAATTGCCGGCCATCGTCGCGAAGGCGTAGTTCCAGGCCGGGTTGAGGTTGTAGAGGATCGTCTTGGGCAGCGCGTTCTCGCGCTCCAGCATGTCTAGATACGCGCCCAGCGCGTCGATCTGCGGCCAGTCCCCGATGGAGTCGAATCCCGTGTCCGGACCGGCCTTTTCCAGCATGCGCGTGTTGTTGCTGCGGCGCGCCATCAGGTGCAGTTGCTTGGTCCACCCCTTCTCGGCGTCCAGCCGGCCGAAGAACAGCATGAGATAAGAGGCGAACTCCGGCTGCTCCTCGGCCGTCGCCGGCAGAAACGCCCGTGATCGCTCGAAGATCTCCGAGGCCCGCGCTTCGGAGCAGGGCGCGGCAAAGCACGCGTTCAGCCCGTGATCGCTCAGCCGGCAGCCCAGCTTGTGGAAGTGGTCGTGCCGCTGCTTGAGCGCGGCCAGGAAACCGCGGAAATCGGTGATGTCGAGCTTTGCGGCCGCCCCCAGGCGGCCCACCCAGGCGTTGAACTGCTCGGGCTGGTGCACGTTGACCGCCTTGTCGGGACGGAAGGTCGGAAAGACCTTCGTCGCCAGCCCGGATGCGGCGATCTGCTTGTGATAGGCCAGATCGTCGCCTGGATCGTCCGTCGTGCAAACCGCCTTGACGTCGAAGCGCTTCAGGATGCCCCACGCTCGCAGCCCTTCGCCCGCCAGTTGCTCGTTGGCGCGCTCCCAAACCGATTCCGCGTTGCCGCCGTCCAGCAGTTCATCGATTCCGAAGTAGCGCTTCAATTCCAGGTGGGTCCAGTGATAGAGCGGATTGCGTAGCGTATAGGGGACCGTCCTGGCCCAGGCGATGAACTTCTCCTTCGGATCGGCGCCGCCGGTGATCAACTGCTCCGGCACGCCGTTGGCGCGCATCGCCCGCCACTTGTAGTGGTCCCCCTCCAGCCAGATCTCAAACAAGTTCGCGAAACGGCGGTTCTCCGCCACGTCCTTCGGACTCAGATGGCAGTGGTAGTCCAGAATCGGCTCGGCCTCGGCGTAGTCGTGGTACAGCCTCCGCGCGGCCGCGTTCGATAGCAGAAAGTCCTCGTGGATGAATGCCATGGTGTCTCGCCTCATGCAGTCTGAAATGTCAGTATAGCGCCCAACAAGCGCCTGTTTGGCGGCATAATGGAGGTACGTCCGACTCACTTTCATTATGACCGTTGCGAATCATCTCCCCATCCATCTTCGATTCATCCCCGAGCTCGACCCCGCCTTCCTGCCGGCCTCCCTGTGGAACCGCGAGTTCCGCGCGCTGGCCCGCGCCGAGGGCGCCGCTCCGCTCCACCTCGCCCTGGAGCGCGCCGATGGCTCGGTCTCTCGCTTCGACACCATCGTCTTCGCCGAAGGTTCGCCACGCTTCGAACTGAACCTGCGTTACGTCGAGCGCATCGTGAAGTTTCTGCTGTGGCAGCGCGGCGGCTGGAAGCTCTACTGCGGCGGGCCGGCAGCCATCGGCGAGCGCCTCCAGGCCACATACTGTCCCGGCGGGGCGCGCGAGTTCGACGCCTCGTTCATGTCGCTCATCTATGAGCGGCCGTTTACCGTTGTGGTGACCACCGCGGATCAGGCGCCCCCGGCCAAGGAGTCCCCCATCGCCCTCGGCCGCCATCTCGACGGCTGCCGCGTGGGCTTTGACCTCGGCGCCAGCGACCGCAAGGCCTCGGCCGTCATCGACGGCGAGGTGATCTACAGCGAAGAGGTCCCCTGGGATCCGCGCAACCAGTCCAATCCCGACTACCACTACCAGGGCGTGATGGACTCCATCCGCCGCGCCGCCTCCAAACTGCCGCGTCTGGACGCCGTCGGCGGCTCTTCGGCCGGCGTCTACATCAATAACCGCGCGCGCGTGGCCTCGCTCTTCCGGGGCGTGCCCAAGGCCGGCTTCGACGCCCGCATCGCCCCCATGTTCCTGCGCATCCGGGATGAGCTCGGCGTGCCGCTGGAGGTCGTCAACGACGGCGAAGTCACCGCCCTGGCCGGCTCCATGTCATTGGGCGAGAACCCGGTGCTCGGCATCGCCATGGGCTCCAGCGTCGCCGCCGGCTATGCCGACTCTCACGGCAACATCACCGGCTGGCTCAACGAACTGGCCTTCGTGCCCGTCGACTATCGCGAGCATGCGCCGCTCGATGAATGGTCCGGCGACGCCGGCTGCGGCGTGCAGTATTTCTGCCAGGTGGGCGCCATCCGCGTCGCCGAGGGCGCCGGGATGACGTTTTCCGCGGGCCTCGGCCTGCCGGAGAAGCTCGTCGAGCTGCAGGACAAGATGCGCGCCGGCGATCCCCTCGCCCGCAAGGTCTACGAGACCATCGGCACAACGTTCGGCTACGCCGTCGCCCACTACGCCGGCTTCTATGAATTGAAACACCTGCTCATCCTCGGTCGCGTCACCACGGGACCGGGCGGGGACATCCTGTTGGCGCGGGCCAGGGAAGTGCTTGCCGCCGAGTTCCCCGAACTCGCCGCAAGAGTGAACATCGCGCTGCCGGACGAGAAGAGCCGGCGCGTCGGCCAGTCCATCGCCGCCGCCAGTCTGCCGCAACTGGCCCGTTGAGAGGTAATCCCATGCACTTTCACAAGCCCACATCGGAGACGTACGTTTTCGACGGTGCCAGCGAGGCCGAGGCGCTCCGCCGCACCACGCACCTGGGCATTGCCGCGCACCAGGACGACATCGAGATCATGGCGCTGGAAGGGATTCTGGCCTGCTTCGGCAGCGAGGACAAGTGGTTCTCCTGCGCCATCGTCACCGACGGCGGCGGCAGCGCCCGCGACGGCATCTACGCCGATTTCACCGACGCCGGCATGATGCAGATCCGCCGCCTGGAACAAAAGAAGGCTGCCTTCATCGGTGAATACTCCGCCTGCGCCTTTCTCGACTATCCCAGCAGGGAGATCAAGGATCCTTCGCAGCCCGGCCCCGTCGCCGACATTCACGCATTGCTGGAGGCCTGCTCGCCGCAGGTGGTCTACCTCCACAACCTCTGTGACAAGCACGACACTCACGTCGCCGTGACGCTACGCGCCATCGCCGCCCTGCGCCAACTGCCCGCCGCGCGGCGGCCGCGCAAGTTGTACGGCTGTGAAGTCTGGCGCGACCTCGATTGGCTGAACGACGCCGACAAGGTCGTCTTCAATTGCTCCGGCCACGAGAATGTCGCCGCCGCGCTGCTCGGCGTCTTCGACTCCCAGATCGCCGGCGGCAAGCGCTACGACCTGGCCACTCTGGGCCGCCGCCGCGCCAATGCCACCTATTTCCAGTCCCACTCGGTCGACGCCGCCGGACAGATCAACTTCGGCATGGACCTCACACCGCTGCTCGAGGACGATTCCATCCACCCGCTCGACTTCGCCGCCGCCCACATCCGGCGCTTCGAGCAGGACGTGCGCGAGCGCCTCTCAAAGCTCGGCTAAAGAGAGCGGCAGCCGCCGCAGCCGTTTGCCGGTAACGGCGAAAATCGCGTTGGCCACCGCCGGCGCCACCAGCGCGATGGCGGCTTCTCCGGCGCCCGCCGGCTCTGCCTCGCGCCGGTCGATCAGCTCCAGCCGCATCTCCGGCACGTCGCCGAAGCGCGGCACGCGGTACGCCGACAGCTTGCGGGTCTTCTGGTTGCCCTGGTCGAACTCCACCCGCTCCAGCAGTGCGCCGCCGATGCCCATCACCAGCGCGCCCCGGATCTGTTTCCGTAAATTGAGAGGGTTGATCACCGCCCCGTAGTCGCCCACAAACGTGAACCGCTTCAGCCGGACCTCACGCCCCCGCACTTCAATCTCGGCGCGCAGCGCGATGCGCGCGTCTTTCTCCAGCGTGCAGGCCATTCCGCCCGGACCCTTGCCCAGGCGCTCAAGCACCATCCGCAGGCGCTCATCGCCGCAGTTGCGCGTGCGGAACTCCAGCGGGTCGGCCTGCAGCCGCGCGGCCCATTCGTCCACGTGGCACTCGCGGGCAAAGGTGTTGGCCGCCGCCGCCAGCGACCGGTAGGAGCCCTGCCGCACCGGCGACGGGCTGCGGTGGAACTCGCAGGAGATGTTCGGAATCGCGTAGGCGATCTGCAATCCCGCGGCGCCCGAGTTGTAGTTGCGATGGACCCACGCCGTGAGCTTGCCCTTGTCGTCCACCGCGCTCTCCACTTCCATCAGTCCGGCCGGCCGGTGGTAAGCGCACGTGAACTCCTCCTCGCGGCTCCACTGCACGCGCACCGGCGCGCCCGCCGCGCGCGAGATGCGCGCCGCCTCGATCTCCACCTCGCCGCGTTGCTTTCCGCCGAATGCCCCGCCTGGAGTCAGCGCGATGATGCGCACCTTGGACTCGTCCATGCCCAGCGCCCGCGCCACCTCCTGCCGCACCGGGAACGGCGTTTGCGTGCCCGTGCGGATCGTTACGCCGCCGTCCTTCCACTCCGCCACCGCTGCCCTCGGCTCCATCGGCGTGTGGGCGATGTAGGGCAGCCAGTAGCTCGACGCGTGTTTCAGCGCGGCGGCGGCGAGAGCCGTGCGCGCGTCGCCGCGCCGGATCAGCGGCGGGTAGCGCGTATTCATGTTCTCCACCGGCGGTGTGGAGTTGGCCTTGAAGTATGCGGCCAGCGCGCTGATGCCGGAGGGGTCGGCGGGGAAGGGAACCGGCGCCCATTCGGCCCTGGCTGCCGCCGCGGCGCGCTTCGGCGCAACCGGATCGCTGGAGACGAAAGCGGCCAGCCCGCCGTCGCGTACCAGGCGTGCGCCCTCGGCTTCGGCCACCGAAATCAGCTTGGCCCCGTAGAGACGCGGGCGCACGACCCGGGCGTGCAGCATGCCGTCGAGCCGCGCGTCGCCCGGAAACACCTGCCTGCCGGTGACGATCTCCGGGCCGCGCACATCGGCCGCGCTCGTACCCAGCACCTTCCACTCCCCGGGCGGCGTCAACGCGCCGCCGCGCTTCTCCGCCGCCGCTTTACGCATCACCGGCAGCGTCTGCGGCGTCGTCAGACTGCCGTAGGTGCCGCCGTCGTCCGGACAGAGCTCCGTATCGCCCATCACGAGCCTGACTTTGGCGAGCGGGATTCGCATCTCTTCCGCCACCGCCATGGCCAGCTCGGTCCGCGATCCCTGCCCCAGCTCCACCTTCCCCGTGTAAGCGGTCACCGTACCGTCCGCCGCGGCGGCGATACGCACCGGCGCGCCTGCAAAAAGAGCCACCGAAGCGCCCAGCGATCCCAGCGCCTCCCGCCGTGTCAACTTCTCAGCCACGGCGCAACTCCCCGGCCGCCAGCAGCACGGCCGCGACGATCTCGTCGTACATCCCACAGCGGCAGACGTGGCCTCCCATTCGCGCCTTCACCCCGGCGGCGCCCACCACGTCGCCCTCGTTCAGCAGCGCCGCCGCTTCCATGATCATGCCCGGCGTGCAATAGCCGCACTGAAAGGCCTCCGCCGACAGAAACGCCTTCTGCACGGCGTGCAGCCGCTCCCCCTGCGCCAGG
Source organism: Candidatus Solibacter usitatus (assembly GCA_016213245.1). Lineage (GTDB taxonomy): Bacteria > Acidobacteriota > Terriglobia > Bryobacterales > Bryobacteraceae > Paludibaculum > Paludibaculum usitatum_A. The sequence goes on from JACRBC010000144.1 coordinate 15,603, forward strand.
CCTTCGATGGTGGTGATCGTCTTCCCTTGTTGGGCGGCGGCGGTAACCATGCAGGACTTCACCGCCTTGCCGTCGACATGCACGGTGCAGGCGCCGCAGGCACCCTCCTCGCAGCCTGCTTTGGCGCCGGTCAGCTCCAGGTAGTCATGAAGAAACTCCAGCAACGTCGTGCCGGGGTGGACGTCCGCCGGCCGCACACTGCCGTTCACCAGGAGTCTCACAACAGCCATACGCCCATTATGCATAGGTCTCCGCTTCGCGCTTCCCCTCTCATGAGAGGATAAATAAGTGAGTTCTCCTTCCGGCGCCCGCAAGGGCTCGCTCGGCATCATCTTCCTCATCGTTTTTCTCGACCTCATGGGCGCCGGGATCCTCATTCCCGTCATCCCCTTTGTCGTCCAGCCCTACCGCGCCGACGCGTTGACCGTCGGTCTTCTTGCCCTGGCCTTCTCCGCCGCCCAGTTCGCCGCCAGCCCCCTGCTCGGCGTCTGGTCCGACCGTGCCGGCCGCCGCCCCGTTCTCCTGCTCTGCCTCCTCGGCACCGCCGCTGGCTACTTCCTCTTCGGCTGGGCGCGCTCCCTCGAAGTCCTCTTTGCCGCCCGTCTCCTCGCCGGTTTTGCCGGCGGTTCCATCTCCACCGCCCAGGCCTACATCGCCGACATCTCCGCTCCCGCCGATCGAGCCAAGAACTTCGGTTTGATCGGCGCCGCCTTCGGCCTCGGCTTCATCCTCGGACCCGCCATGGGCGGCGCCCTCTCCAAGATCAGCCTCTCCGCCCCCGCCTACGCCGCCGCCGTCCTCTCCCTGATCACCTTCGTCGTGGCTTCCATACTCCTCAAGGAGACCCTCAGCGCCGAGCATCGCGCCGCACACCGCCTCCGCTTCCGCGACGTCAATCCCTTCACGCAAATCGGCGCCGCCATGGGCCGCCCCGAATTCCGCGGCCTCATGCTGGCCGTCTTCGCGCTGAACTTCGGCATGGCCGGCCTGCAAACCAACTTCGCCGTCTTCACCCACGCGCGCTTCGGACTCGACGCCGCCCACAACGCCATACTCTTCGCCTGGCTCGGCGTCATGGCCACCCTCACCCAGGGCGTTCTGCTCCGCAAACTCGTTCCGCGCTTCGGAGAAGCCCGCCTCACCATCTGGGGCGCCGTCGCTTTCGGCATCGGATTCATCGCCGTCGCCGAAGCCAGCGCCGTGTGGATGCTCTACCTCAGCATCACCTTCACCGCCCTTGGTTTCGGCCTCGCCGGTCCCGCCCTGTCCGGCCTCATCTCGCGCCGCGCCCGGCCCCAGGAGCAAGGCGCCCTGCTCGGCACTGCACAGTCGGTCGCCTCCCTCACCCGCGTCATCGGCCCGGTCTGGGCCGGCGCCCTGTTCGATCATCTCGCGCCGCCGGCGCCCTACTGGTCCGGCTTCCTCTGGAGCATGCTCGCCCTGTGGTGGTCCGTCCGCGCCTCGCGCGAACGCCATCCCTGATCCGCACTCCCGGCTCCGCCAGGGGGCTATGCTGTTGAGCGGGAGTGCCGCCCATGGCGATGATTCGATTCACAGTCAACGGACAGGCGCGCGGGGTGGAGACCGAGCCCAACCGTCCCCTGTTGGAAGTGCTGCGTGAAGACCTGGGCCTGACAGGAACCAAGTACGGCTGCGGCGAAGGCCAGTGCCGCGCCTGCACCGTGCTGCTGGACGGCAGGCCTGTCACCTCCTGCGTCACCCCCGTCAAGGCCGTCGAGGGAAAGAGGATCCTCACCATCGAGGCCCTCGCCCGCGGCGGGGAACTCCACCGCGTGCAGCAGGCGGCAGATCCTCGCCGCGCTCGACGGCAGCCTCTGCCGCTGCTGCGGCTATCCGCGCATCCTGGCGGCCGTGCGGCGCGCCGCCGGCATGACAACGGAGGCCGCCCATGCAGCCAGGTGACAATTTCGAGCCGGAACGCTTCGAGCTGCGTGAAGGCCCCGTCTACCACTTCGAGGTGGACCGCCGCGAGTTCTTCTCCACCCTCGGCGCCGGCCTGCTCATCTCCGCATTCGCCTCCGAAGCCGGCGCGCAGGCGGTGGAGGCACGCATCCACATCGCCGACGACGGCACGGTCACCGTGCTGAGCGGCAAGGCTGCTGCTGGACCGCAGAAACGAGCCCTCCGCCGGTGCCGGAGAAACGCCGATCCTGGCCGTCGCCCCGGCCATGGCCAACGCGATCTTCGACGCCACCGGCAGGCGCGTGCGTTCGATGCCGCTGCGCGCCGCCGGGCCGCCGGTCTAACTCTTCTTCCCTTTCTTGCCCGGCAACCCCACCGGGTTCTCGTGGACCCTCTCGGCGTGCTCGCCCCCCAGCCCTCCGGCCAACTTCACGCTGCCCTCGCCGTACTTGTCCCGCAGCCTGTCCACCACCAGCAGCGCCTTCCGCGCCCGCTCGGTCGTCTCCGCATCCAGCAGGCCCATCTGGCCCTCCGTCGCTTCGAATCCCGAGGCCCCCATTCCGATCAGCCGCACCCTGCCCCCCCGCTTCCAGGCCTTTCTGAACAGCTCCCGCGATTCGCCGATCAGCTCGTGGTCGAGTTGCGTCGCCCGCGCCAGCGTGCGCGACCTGGTCAGCGTCGTGAAGTCTTCGTAGCGCAGCTTCAGGTGCACCGTGCGGGCGTGGACCCCCTGCTCCCGCACGCGCCGCCCTACCTTTTCCGCCAGCCGCGCCAGCGTCGACTCCAGTGCCGTCTGGTCGGCCGTGTCCTGGCCGAAGGTGTGCTCGTGGCTGATCGACTTCGGCTCGTCCTCTCCCCCCAGCTCCCTGTCGAACCACGCCCCTGCGTCCCAGCCCCGCGCCTTGCCCGCCAGCGCCAGCCCCCACTCGCCCAGCCGCTTGCGCAGGAACTCCTCGTCCAGCGCCGCCAGGTCGCCCACCTTCCGGATGCCCAACTGGTGGAGCCTCTCTTCGGTCACCTTGCCCACGCCCGGAATCCGCCGCACGTCCAAAGGCGCCAGAAACGCCGCCTCCAGCCCCGGCTGTACCCACAGGATGCCGTTCGGTTTCGCCTGGTCGGACGAGACCTTCGCCACCATGCGCGAAGTGGCGATCCCCACCGAGCAGTTCAGCCCCGTGGCCTGCTTCATCCGCTCATGCAGCAGGTGCGCGGCCCTCAACGGCGGGCCGAACAATCGTTCCGTGCCGCTCAGGTCCAGGTAGGCCTCGTCCACCGATGCCATCTCCACCAGCGGCGAGAACTCCATCAGCACGCCGTGTACCTTGTGCGAATACTCGCGGTAGCGCTCCGGGTGGCCGTCCAGGAAGATCGCCTGCGGGCACAGCGCCGCCGCCGTCCGCAACGGCAGCGCCGAATGCACCCCATACTTCCGGGCCTCATACGAGGCCGCCGACACCACCCCCCGCTCGTCCCTCTGCCCGCCCACCACCACCGCCTTGCCTTTGAGCGACGGGTCGAAGATCTCCTCCACGCTCACAAAGAACGCGTCCATGTCGACGTGGAAGACGGTCCTCATCGCCCGAGCTGATGCCGGATGGCGGCCTCCAGCACCGGCAGGTCGCGGACGACGATCATCCAGATCACCTCAAAGTCAATGTCGAAATAGTCATGCACGAGCACGTTCCGCATTCCCGAGATCGCGTTCCAGGGGATCTGCCCATGCGCCGACTTCGTCTCCGGCGTCAGCCTTTGCGCCGACTCGCACAGCACCTGGAGGTTTCGCAGGAGCGCGTCCTGCAAGGTGTGGGATTCAAACACAGCATCCCTCCCCGCGGCGCAATCCTCTTTGATTCGCTGACAACAGCGCAGGATGTGTTCCAGGTAGGCCCGTTCGTCTTTCATAATGGGCGCGCTTCCCTCAGAACGGCCTCCCGAATCCAGGGACTCAGCGAACGCCTGACGACGATCTGGACGCGCCGTCCCAATAGCTCTTCGAGTTCGACCGCCAGCCCGCCGGGGAACCACGGCGATGTCTCGCCGACGATGTCCACCAACAGGTCAATGTCGCTCTCCGGTCCCTCCTCGCCACGTGAGGCGGAGCCAAACAGACGCACATTTCCCGCCCCGTGTTGCGCGGCCACGGCGAGAATCTCCTGCCGGTGTTCCTGAATCTGTTCAGCCAGCTTCACGCCTCCATTGTAATGCCGCTGAACCCCAACCCCCTCCGGTCAACTGTCGCAGCCGCCCGGCACACATGGCGGAATACCTCCGCACCCGGCGTACGCACGTTTTTCTCCCGGCGCGCCGCTATGGCGCGTAGCGCGCCCGCAGCACGCGCGGCAGCCCCGCCAGGTCGCATCCGGTCGCAACTTCCGCCCATGGCCCGCCGGCGAACGCCTCCCGCACCCCCGCCTCTCCCTGATACCCGATCTCGAAGATCAGCCACCCGCCCGGCCGGAGCAGCGCCTGCGCCTGGGTCACGATGCGCCCGTAGAGTTCGGTGCCCGTCCGTCCGCCCAGCAGCGCCAGATGCGGCTCAAAGTCGCGGACTTCCCGTTGCAGCGCCGGAATCTCGTGTTCCGGAATGTAGGGAGGGTTCGACACGATCAGGTCGAACCGCCCGCTCAGTCCGTCGGCCAGGTCGCAGCAGACAAACTCCACGGCGGCGCCCAAGGCCCGCGCATTCCCTCGCGCCACGCCCAGCGCCTCCAGGCTCAAGTCGGTCGCCACCGCCCGCGCGCCCAGCTCCAGCGCCAGCGTCACCGCCAGTGCGCCGGAGCCAGTCCCGATGTCGAGCACCGTGCTGGCGCCGCGGGCGGCTTCGAGCGCGTGCTCAACCACGTGCTCGGTCTCCGGCCGCGGAATCAGCACCGCCGGCGTCACCCGGAACTTGCGCCCGTACCACTCCTGCACGCGTGTGATGTACTGCGTCGGCTTGCCCTGCATCCGTTCGTGCAGGTAGCGGCCGTAGTGGATCCACTCCACCGTGGTCAGTTCGTGCTCCGGATGCGAGTACAGAAACACCCGCTCGCGCCGCACCGCGTGACACAGCAGCACTTCGGCCGTCAGCCGCGGCGCCGGTGTTCCTGCCCCCTCCAGGAGCTCAGACCCCTGCTGGAGCGCCGCCCGCAGGTCCATTCTGCACAGCCTCCGCCTGCTCCTTCAGCTTCAGCGCGTTGAAGTGGTTGTTGCAGGCCGTCATCAGGTCTTCCAGCTCGCCCTCCATGATCCGGTCAAGCTGGTGCAGCGTCAGGCCGATGCGGTGATCCGTCACGCGGTTTTCCTTGAAGTTGTAGGTGCGGATCTTCTCCGAGCGGTCGCCCGTTCCCACCTGGCTGCGCCGGTCCGCGCCGATGGCCTGCATCTGCTTCTCCATCTCCAGTTCGTACAGCCGCGAGCGCAGCACGCGCTCCGCCTTGGCCCGGTTCTTGATCTGCGACTTCTCGTCCTGGCAACTCACCACCAGCCCCGTCGGCATGTGCGTGATGCGCACCGCCGAGTACGTCGTATTGACGCTCTGCCCGCCCGGACCCGAGGAGCAGAACGTGTCGATCCGGATCTCCTTCGGGTCGATCTTCACCTCCACGTCGTCGGCTTCCGGCAGCACCGCCACCGTGATGGTGGAGGTGTGGATGCGCCCCTGCTGCTCGGTCACCGGCACCCGCTGCACGCGGTGCACGCCGCTTTCGTACTTCAACTTCGAAAACACGCGGTCGCCGTTGATCAGCGCGATCACTTCTTTTACGCCGCCGGCGCCGCTTTCGCTGCTGGAGGTCACCTCCACCTTCCAGCGCAGCCCGTCGGCATAGCGCGAGTACATGCGGAAAACCTCGGCCGCGAACAGGCTCGCCTCGTCGCCGCCCGCGCCGGCCCGGATCTCCAGCAGTACGTTTTTCTCGTCGTTGGGGTCCTTCGGCAGCAACAGAACCTTGAGCCGCTCGGCCAGTTCGGTCTCCACCGGCGTCAGCCGCGCGATCTCTTCGGCCGCCATCTCGCGCAGCTCCGGGTCCTTCTCGCCGGCCATGCCGCGCGCCTGGCTCAGGTCCTCGGCCGCCTTCTTGTACTCGCGGTAGACCGTGACAATCTCCTCGATCTCCCGCTGCGCCTTGGCCGTCTTGCGATACAAATCCGGATCGCCGATCACCGCCGGATCGGCCATCTGCGCCGTCAGCGCCTCATACCGGCGCTCGACATCCTCCAACTGTTGCTTCAACTCCATCAGGCAATCACCAGTTCGCCGCCCTGCTGCTTCTCCAGTTCCATGGCGCCTTCCAGCGCCCGGATCGCCACCTCGGTCTGATCGTCGCCCGGCGGCTGCGTGGTGATGCGCTGCAGCCATAAGCCCGGCGCGGTCAGCAGCGCCAGCAGGCCCCCGCGGTGCTTGGCCGCGAAGCGGATCATCTCATAGCTCAAGCCGGCGATCAGCGGCAGCGCCAGTACCCGCACTGCCATCTTCATCCAGAACGTGCCCACCGGAACCACGGCGTAGACGATGATCGAGACGATCATCACCACCAGCAGGAAGCTCGTTCCGCAACGCGGATGGAAGGTGACGAAACGCTGCGCGTTGGCCACCGTCAAAGGCTGTCCCGATTCGAAGTTGAACACTACCCTGTGTTCGGCGCCGTGGTACTCAAAAACCCGCCGGATGTCGGCCCAGCGCGAGATCAGCCACAGGAAGGCCACAAAGATGGCCATGCGGATCACGCCGTCCACCAGGTTGAAGGCGATCCGGTTGCCGATCTCCGGAAAGCTCTGCTGCAAGCGAGTGGTGATCACCAGCGGGATGAACTTGTACAGCGCGATGAAAAAGACGAAGGAAAACACCAGGTTCAGCGTCATCACCCAGCCCGGAATCTCGCCCTTCTTCCGGTTCGGGTCGCCCGCCTTGCCCTCTTTTTCCGCTTCGGCCTCCATGGCCACGTCGGCCGAGTAGCGTAGCGCCTTCACGCCCAGTGCCATGGCCTGGCCCAGCGTTCCGACGCCCCGCAATACCGGGTACTTGAACGCCGGATACTTCTCCGAAACCTTGCTGAGCGGGCTTTCCGTCGTGACGATGGCGCCGTCGGGCCTGCGCACAGCCACGCAGTAGCTGTGCGGCGTGCGCATCATCACGCCCTCCATCACCGCCTGGCCGCCGACCAGCGTCTCTTCGCCGCTCTCCAGCACGGGCAGCATCTGCGTGTGCGCCGCCAGACGGACGTATCGTTTCCAGTTCAAA
>JACRBC010000146.1 GCA_016213245.1 Candidatus Solibacter usitatus
CTATTCCTGGGCGAATTCGAAGGGATTTTGCAGACCGACGGCTATGTCGCCTACGAGAGAGTGGGCGGGCCGAAGATGGTGCATGCCTGCTGTTGGGCGCATGCACGAAGAGGCTTCTACGAGGCGCACAAACTGAGCCCGGGCGAGACCGTGGCCAGAGGCATCGTACTGCTCATCGACGAACTGTTTGGGATCGACGCCGAGGCGCGCCGGCTGGGGTTGGGTACAGCCGAGCGAGACGCGTTGCGCCAGGAACGTTCGCGGCCGCTGCTGAAGAAGATCCGGGCGGCCGTCGAGGCGGCGCGCGATTCAGCCTTGCCGTCGAGCAAGCTGGGTAAGGCCATCCAGTACACGCTCGGGCTTTGGCCCAAGCTGGATCGGTTTCTGGATTATCCGGCGCTGGAATTGAGTAACAATCTGGCGGAAAACTCGATGCGCCCCGTGGCATTGGGACGGAAGAACTGGATCCACGTAGGCAGTCCTCAGGCCGGGCCGAAGGTGGCAGCAATTCTCTCCGTCGTGGAATCCTGCCGGCGGCTTGGCCTTCCCGTCCGGGACTACCTCGGGGATGTTCTGCCCGGCCTCGCTGACGTCAGCATTCAAAGGCTACCCGAACTCACTCCGGCTGCCTGGGCTGCGCGCGGCCGATAACAGTTGCCATTTGCTCCCGTCAAGGTGGCGTTGGTCAGACGGTTACAGTTATTCTGCACTGGAACTCTTTGCTCTGAATTGCATCCAGTGGTTTGCTCAATGCTTCGCCATCCTTCAAGGTAATCATTTTCCTTGGCTCCCCCAAGAACACGATGTCCTGTGCAGATACAAATAGCGCAGCCGAAAGGAGTACGAGGATCGCCTTCATGCCGATGATCGTATCATCCTCTGAGAAAGAGGAGATAGCGGGTGTACTTGGCCCTCTCCGAGTAGTCTCGGTGGTGGTTGGCGGTGCCGGCGCTACCCGGCGCCCAGATCGTCACAGTGAAGCAGCTTGGTGATGCCGTGCGGCTGCTCCAGCAGAAGACCGGCGCCGACGCCCAAGACCTGGCCGAACTCAGACTGCTCGAAGCCGAAGTGAAGCGGCTCCTGGCGGCGAACCCGGCCCGGCAGAGGGACACGGTGCTCCTGGCCGAGCTCCGGCGGCTCGCCGCAGATCTCCGGCCCTCGTAACCATCTCGCACTGGACGCGCGATATTCGAGTTCCCGCGCGCCCGGGGCAACGGGGCGGCTCGCGTCCTTTCCGGGCTGCCCCGTCAGATCAACCCGGTGCTTCGGCAGCGACCGGCGAAATGGAACGAGGCACGAGATGGACGGCTGCGGACTCCGTCGGGAAATGGCTTGCGGCGGACGGGCGTACTATGCAAGACGAGGCCGACAGGCGGTGAGACGCCCGCCGACCTCTGACCGAAACCGTGAGCGAACCCGATGACGGCTTCCCTCACTGAGGTGATAAGCTTTGGACGGCCATGGGTTGCCTCGTTGCGCTGCTCCTAGTTCTTGTAGCGGTTCTGCTCCTCAAGCTTGCCTTTGTCTTCTTGGCGGTTGCGTTCAGCGTCCCCCTCTGGGCATGTCTAATCGGTGCTGCGGTTCTTGTCCTGCTGTTGTTGGGGTCGGTAGGAGCGAGTTCGGAGGGAGAGGCTGGTTCAAGCAATGCGCCGGAGGTGCGGAAACCGCTACGGTGCAAAGCAATCACAAAGGCGGGCAAGCATTGTGGAGCTCCAGTGATGGCGAATGGACTGTGCAGGGCGCATGGTGGACAGAAGACAAGGAGTGGCACCCCTTGACGCTCCTTGATTGCGTGATGCCGTCCGGCAGCCGTGGCTGATCTCATCAGAGGGGGGCTCCCGCGGCGGTTGAGGCGGATCCGGCTGCCCGTTTTGGGTCTCGTGCGGCGACTGGCAGGGCGACGGGCTGAAGCTCAACGTTTGGCAGCAACCGCAACAACAACGCCGGTAGAAACATGGCAGGAACATGGAGACCATGGAAGGCTAAGTCATAGTAAACGCAATGGACTCAATGTGATAGGGGAGTCTTTTAATCTGCCGGTCGCGGGTTCGATCCCCGCCCGGCTCACCAGCAAGAGTGGGATTACAGATAAGGCCCGAGAAACCGAGCCCCGTTGAAGTGGATGAGGTGCGACGGCGCGTCGGCAACCCAGACCTCAGTCTCCCAGGCGATCTCACCCAGATAGCGGGTCATGACCGCGCGCGATGGGAACGCCGTCACGTAGACAAGGCCGGCCTTTGACCCCGCAAACAGCCGCGCCAACTCATCATGCCGCTTGCCGTCCACCGGGCCGTGACTCGTCACGCATTCCACGAGCAGCAACCATTCCCGTTGCGGATAGTACAGCACCACGTCCGGCATCTTGCCGTGGCCATCGACCTCCACACCCAGTTTCGCCAGCAGTCGCTTGTCGAAGTACCCCCACTTCTCACCCGTGTCTCCGGCATAGATGAGAGCGCCGCCTGGCGCGAAGCGCGGTGCGAATTCCTGGATGATCGCCTTGATGAGCCGGCTGTGATCTCCAGGGCTGAGACGCATCGTCTGGCCGGCCGCCAGCTTGACCGGCAGTTTCCGCATCTCCCGCGCCTTCGCGTAGCGCGCTGTCAGGGTCTTCCAGTTTTTCAAGTAGGCCGCGAGGCTCTTGTCCCAGGTGGCCGCGCCGAGCGCGCGGAGCAGTTTCAGAGCATGCGGCTCGATCTGGTACACGGCCTTTGGGCTGTTGACTGGGCGCGTGGGGTTGTCCGGATTGTAGAGCGCGATCCCGGCAGCCACCAGTTGATGGATGGTCTGACGGCGAAACGTCTCACGTGTATTGGGCGCGTACTTCCTGCCGTAGTGCTTCCGCGCGAACTCGATCATCGGCGTGATCCCCACGAGCGGATTGCTGGCGTCAGCCCAGGACTTCTCAGGGGTGAGATTCAGCAGCGCCAGCAAGCACAACGCCGAACGGTCGTTCTGCTGGGCGCGCGGCATTCCCAGCGCACCGAGCGCCTGGAGGGCTTCAGCGATTCTACTTCCCTCTGTCATTGAGCTTCGCCACCTGTTGATCGACCTGCTCTTGCGCAGGGCGCCGCTGCCCTTGCGCCCAACGGCCGAGTTCTTCGAGATCCCGGCGGCCAGGGTACCGGAGGAGCCGGAGGTCGGTCGCGTTTACCTGAGTGTGCCCACTAAACCGGCGAAAGTAGTTGTCCACAGCGGTTGAGTTCAGGAACACGGCCAAGCCGTGGGCGACATCACGGTCCATGCCTTGCTTGCCCGAGTGAAAGACGTTCAGGTGGTTCTCGAACCCGATCGCGTCGCCGTTGAAAGCAGCAGGGTCCACGACATGCGCCACGATCCGACGCCGTTCCTCTTTCGACGAGAACCGGCGCACGATGGTGTAGAACCCCATCGGGTAGAGCCATTTCCGGGTCTCCGGGTGATCCGTTAAGGCATTCGGTTTCTTGGACCGCCGCGGCCACTCCAACCGGCCATTGACAAAGTGCGACGGATAGAGAAGCGGGATGGCGCCCTCCTCCGGATTCTCGCGCAGATATTCTTTCAGCCGGAAATCAACCACCGGTCCTGTTGAAACCTCAAGACCGATCTCCGCAAGCGACCGCTGGGCCAGAGGCACACCATCCGGGCCACTATGAGATGGCGCTAGAGGCACATGGATAAACCGTTGTTCGTCCCGGTCGTAGACAATCTCCTCGAACGGGTAATCATATGCTTGCAGGTCTGAGAAGCTGGTATCGCTGGCCGTTGTGATGGTGACCTGAGCCTGCTGCGGGCCGCGCACGAGCTTGATGATGACGTTTTCCTGCAGCACCTCATCATCGTTGAACGCACTCGTGCGGCTGTGAAACAGGTGGAGGTGTTCGATCGAAGTCCTGGCGAGCATCCACTCCCGAAAGGGCTTGTAGTAAGGCCCGTTGCAGAAACTCCTGGGAATGATGGCGACGATCTGGCCGCCTGGCGCCATCAGCTCAATCGCCAAACCGACGAACGCGGTATAGAGATTGACGGTCTCCAGTCCGACCACCCGGAGCAGGGCCCGATGGACGGAATCGCTGTTGATCTTCTTGTAGGGTGGATTCAGGATTGCGTGTGTGAAACCCGGTCCCTTCCCGCCCATGGTGATCTTGTAGACCGCATCTTGAATGAAATCGCGGTCCACGATAGTAGCTTCGAACCCCGGGCCACCATAGGCGAGCAGGGTCTCGCGCAGGTAGGACGCCAGCGCCCCATCAATCTCGTAGACCGTGGCGCAGACATCATCACAGCCCCAGCGGTGGAGAAACGCCGCCGTCAGCGAGCCGATGCCGGCCCCGGCATCCAAGAGGCGGATAGCGCCCGTTCGCTGGGAGAACAGTCCGGCCATGAACTTGGCCACGCTGTCCGGCGTCATGAACTGGCCAAGCGCTACCTTACGTTGCGGATTCGATCGCCGGCCTGCTTCCTGACGTACCTGATCGAGTGCGCCCGGCTCCGCTACTGCGGTGACAGCCTGTCTCATGACCTTGTCTTTCTGAAGCGCGGCCACTTGCTTGTCAAATGCTGCGCTGCCGCATCATGAACGACTAACGGCCGCGAGCCACTCTTCTGGGTGGCGGTTTCTTCGAGCGTTACGAGACCTCTCGCCGGAAAGCCGGCCGCGGCGCATAACAGCGAAGCGCCGGGCTCCGCCGCACGCCCTGCTGTCGCCTGGACTGCCGTCGTCCTGGGGATCCCTTCGTAGGACTTCACCTCCCAACATCATATCGGTTCACGACGAGGCCCATTGTCCGAATGCGCGGGTTGATCACCACTTGCTTCCACAGGCTGCCAGGGCTTGCTTGAATAGACCCCAGGAGTAATTGAGTGCGCCGGGAAGGAAGGCTGCGCCGAAAGCGCAAACGCAAAGTAACAGGGGCAGTCCGACTTCAACTAGCAGTCTCCCCCAGATCACTGGAGCAACGACGGACACGAAGCGGAAGAGCCCAACGTGTCCCGCCCTAAATTTGGAACCTGACACGATGAAGGTCGCTCTCGGGGCTTTCAACCTCAGTCGTGGCAACCATCTTGACCCTGAAATCTCGTCGACTGCTGCATCTACAGCGACATCCGGTGTCATGGGGTTGCTTGTGAGTAGTTCAGCGACCTTCGATCTCATTGAGCGCTCCCACAGCCACAGGTCAAAGCACACGTACATCAAGAATGTGAGAAGGAAATATAAAATGGACAACCACAACCACACGTCGACAAAGGCGAGAACCGGGCCTCCAAGGGTCACACCCAGCGCGGTGAACTGGGTCGGTTTCACTCCACGCACGTAGGCAATTGCGATCAGGCTCAGGACCGTAAGCGCCTTGCGATGCTGCCTTGTGACATGCTGGAGCGGATCTAGCGGAAGATCTGTCACTGGATCGTGGTCATACCCCGGCCTGAATTCTGCGAGGTCCATGGACCTATCGTTCTCAGTTTGTCAATTGAAATGCAAGGAGGAGGCCGGGTCGAGAGCGCCTGCCCAAGAGCGACCAGGAATGAGCGCTGGGGTTCCCGCCAGAAGAGTCTACGGCTGCCACGCGGTGGTCGACGAGTGTTCCGGCCCCGCGCAAGCGCGCCTACCTGTAGGATGCGATGGCCTCCTCAAGCGCCACGCGGATGGGTGTATACTTGATCCCGAGCTCCCTTTCGGCTTTGCTGCCGTCCCCCTGGAAACCTCGCCGCATCACCCGCACTTGGTCTGTAGCCAGCCCCCACAGCGGCGGCCGCTTGATGGTATTGGCCAGCCCGGTGAGAAGGACGGCGTTACACCGTGTGAGGAGATCGGGAAGCCGCAACAGCGGCAGCGGAACTCCAGAGATCTCGCTCACCATTGCGTTCAGCTCCCGGAACGAGAGCCGCTCGTGCGCCGCAAAGTACCTTTCCCCGGCATTGCCGCTTTTCTCGGCCGCCCGGGCGATGATCTCAGCGGCGTCGTTGACGTGCACGTAGGTGAGCACTCCGTCGTCGAAAACGGTGGCGGGCAGGCGCCTGCCGATCAGGTTCATGATGTACTGGCCGGAAGCCTTCTCGTCGCCGGGCCCCAGCACGGCTCCCGGATAGACGACAACGGCGGGCAGTCCCCTCCGCGCGCGGAGATCCCAGACGATTTCATCCCCTTCGTGCTTGGTTTCGAAGTACTCGCAGAACCGGACCGCGCCGGGCGCGCTTTCTTCTCGGAACGGGCAGTCCGCCGACTTCCCGTACACGCCCAGGGTGCTGACGTGCACCACTTTTGCGATGCCCGTCTCCAGCGCCGTCTCCATCACGTTGCGCGTTCCCAGGACGTTGACACGCCGGAAGACGTCGCGCCTGGGCTCCCAGAAGGAGTAGAGGTCGGCCAGATGCAGCACCACATCGCAGCCCTGCATGCCGCGCAGGACGCTGGACCGGTCGGTGATATCTCCGGGGACCAGGGTTGCCCCGAGCCTTTCGAGCTGTTCGCCGGCCGGACCCGTCCTCCGCACCAGACATCGCAACTCGCACCCGCTTTGCGACAAGCGCTCGATCAGGCGCCTGCCGATGAAGCCCGTACCACCGGTGATGAAGGCCTTCACTGCTTGCCTCCTCGCTTTACGGTTGCAGCCAGCATACGCCCGGAAAGGCGGAACGGCCGCAAATAGCCGCGATTTCCTTTGACACCTGGTGATTGCTTGGTACACTGCACACCACTGGGAACCGGCCGACGACGGCCCCGGCAATTCAGAGTTTGGAGGATGCAATGGACAAGACACTTCTGTCTGTGATGATTCCGATGTTTTTCCTTGGCGGCCTGTTTGGCTTCGCCGTGGCAATGATGAAGTACTTCGGTGGAGGCTCACCGGCCGAGTACGGCGTGATGGGGATCGGAGGAGGCTTCTGGCTGCTCTGCTCGGCCGTCACCATCCTGATCCGCAAACAGGTTTAGGCGGACCGGAACGCCACCTGTCCGGCTCCAGCCGGGGGTGACCGGTCACTGCGCGGGATCGTCGTGTCCAGTCCGGATCACCTTCGGCCCGGCGGGAGCAGGCAGGTGGAGAAGACGATTCGCGGCCGCGTGCCTGCCCGCCGGCGGCAACGGCGCCGACGATGGTCCAGGCCTTGCCGGGCGAGGAGGCAGCACCCGCCCCCGCGCCCTTTGGCTCACGCCTGCTGAGCCGCAAGGCGATCGCCCCCCTTCAGCGGCACCCCCCAAGGATGTGCGATACCATGTCTCACGGACTCCCCCCATGCGCCTCGCACTTCTCTTCCTCGCCCTGCATCTCGCCGCCCACGCCGCAGACGTTCGCAACACCTCCACGCCCAACACCGACACGCCCGCCTCCTTTACCGCGCCGGCGGACACAAAGACCTGGGAGAGCCGCCGCGCCGCCCTCAAGAGCCAGATCCTCAGCGCCGCCGGCCTCGTTCCCATGCCGGCAAAGACCCCGCTCAACCCACTCGTCTTCGGACGCCTGCAGCGCGACGGCTACACCGTCGAGAAGGTCGCTCTTGAAACCCGCCCCGGCTACTGGCTCGGCGGCAACCTCTTCCGCCCCGCCGCGGCCGGCAAGCACCCCGCCGTACTCCAGCCCCATGGCCACTGGAACTACGGCCGCCTGGAAAGCCAGCCTCTGAACTCGCCCGCCACGCTGGCGGCCAATCTCGCCCGCCGCGGCTTCGTCGTCTTCAACTACGACATGGCCGGCTATACCGACACAGCGCAGACGCCGCACGACTTCTCCAACCGCGTCTTTCAGCTCTGGAGTTTCACGCCCCTCGGTTTGCAGTTGTGGAACTCCATCCGCGCCCTCGACTTTATTGCTTCGCTCGCCGGCGTCGATCCCACCCGCATCGCCATCACCGGCGCTTCCGGAGGCGGCACCCAGACCTTCCTCCTCGCCGCCGTCGATTCGCGCATCGCCCTCTCGGCGCCCGTCAACATGGTCTCCGGCCTCATGCAAGGCGGCTGCATCTGTGAAAACGCGCCCGGCCTCCGCATCGGCGCCAACAACATCGAGATCGCCGCCACCTTCGCCCCCAAGCCCATGCTCCTGGTCGCCGCCACCGGCGACTGGACGAAGAACGTCCCCAAGGTCGAGTTTCCCGCCATTCGAGCCGCCTACGATCTGTACGGCAAGCCGGAGATGGTGGAAGCCGTCCAGTTCGACTCGCCCCACAACTACCACCAGGAGAGCCGCGAGGCCGTCTACGAGTTTCTGCGCAAGCACTTCACTCCCGAAACCGCCCCCTTCAAGGAGCGCGGCGATGGCATCGAAAAACTCCAGGACACGCTCGTCTGGGACCGCAAGCCGTTGCCGGCCCACGCCCGCACCTTCGAGCAGATCTTCGACGAGTGGAAGGCCGAAGCGCGGCGGCAGGTCCTGGCCGCGACGCCGGCGGATCTGAAGCAACGCCTGCGCCTCGCCCTGTCCGTCCAGTGGCCGCAGACGCCCGCAAGCCTCGGCGGCCCTGTTCCCCAGCGCTTCATTGAGGGCAAGTCCCCCGTCCTCTACCTCCACCCGGACGGCATTGACGCCGCTCTCAACTCCGCTGCCGTCAAAGCGCTCCAGGCCGCCGGCCGGGGCGTGCTGCTCATCGACGCCTTCCAGACCGGCACGGCCAAAGCCCCCCGCGACCGCTCCCACCGCCACTTCCTCACCTTCAATCCGTCCGACGACCAGGCGCGCGTCCAGGACGTGTTGTCGGCACTCCGCTGGCTCCATGATCGCGGAAATGCTCTTGAGATTCAGGCCGAGGGCGATGCCCGCTGGTGGGCGCTCTTCGCCGCCGCCGCCGCTCCCGTCCCCGTGCGCTTCAGCGCCCCGCCCGCTACGTTTGATGTCACCGACGAGAAGCTCGCCGCTACCTTCTTCGTCCCCGGCCTGCAGCGGGCCGGCGGCGCCGCTGCCGCGCTGAGAACTATTTCTATGCAAAATCGTTGAAAGGCAGTTCGCTCAGGCGGCATTCTGTTCCTTGGAGGGAAATGGACTTGGACGAGTTCCTCATCCTCATCGCCGCCGTCCTGGCCGTTACGGTGCTGATCCTGCTCCGCCGGATCGGCCGGTTGGAGACTCGCCTGAACAGCATGGAGTCGGCCCCGCACGCCGGGTGGGATGCGCTTCTGCGCTCCCTCACCGCCCGCGTCTACCGGCTTGAACACGGCCCGGACACCCAACCTGCTCCAGCGCCGCCCGTGGCCGCCCCGGCACCGCCGCCCGCTCCTGCGCCGCCACCGCCCGTCGAACTCGCGCCGCTGCTCCCTGAGCCCGCACCGCCGCCTCTGGCGCCCACCCCGCTGCCGCTCTCCGAACGCCTCCGCGCCCTCCTCGGCGGCGACGAGTGGGAAGCCCTGGTCGGCGGCAGCCTGCTGAACAAGGCCGGCGCCCTCATCACCGTCATCGGCCTCGCCCTCTTTCTCGGCTACTCCTTCACCCGCATGGGCGCCATCGGGCGTGTCGCAGTTTCGCTCACCCTCAGCGCTGCCCTCCTCGCGGGCGGTCTCTGGATGCAGCGCCTCCAGCGTTATCGTGTCTTCTCGTACGGGCTGATCGGCGCCGGCTGGGCCGGCCTGTACGCCACCACCTTCGCCATGTACGCCGTCGAGGCCTCGCGCGTCATCACCAATCCCACTCTCGGCGCCTGCCTCCAGTTGGCCGTCGCCGCGGCGATGATCGCTCACACCTTGCGCGCCCGCGTCCAGGCCGTCACCGCCATCGCCGCCGCCGCCGCTTTCGCCGCGCTCGCCCTGGCGCCCTCCAAACCGTTTGCCGTGGGGGGGCTCCTGCCGCTCTCCGGGGCGCTGCTGTACATCTCCCGCCGCCTCTGCTGGCACGCCGTCGCCCTGTCCGCTCTGCTGGCCTCCTATGGCATCGTCATCGCCCGCGGCGAGCCGGGTTCTCCTCTGGCGCCGGCACAGGCGTTCTTCTTCGTCCTGTGGCTGATCTTCGAGATCTTCGATCTCGTCGCGCTGCGCTCCGAGCCGGATGCTCCCAGTTACTCCCAACTCCTCTCCCCGCTGAACGCCGCCGGATTCCTGGGCCTCTCCTATTTCAAGTGGGAACAGGCCGCCCCCGCCTCGCTCCACCTCTTGCTTGCCGCCGCCGCACTGCTCTATCTGGCCGACTCCCTCATCCGCGGCCGCCTCCGCCCCGATGCCTACCGGGCCTCCGTCGTTCTCGCCTCCGCTCTTGCCGCCGCCGCCATCGTGCGCCAGGCCGGCGGAGCCTGGTCTGCCGCCCTATTGGGCATCGAAGCGGAACTCCTGTTCCTCGCCGCCATCCGCTTCCGCCTGCGCTTCCTCGAATGGCTCGCCGCCGCGGCCTTCACCGGAGCCCTCCTGCGTCTCGCCCTGGCCGCGCTTCAAGGCACGCCTGATGACCTGATTTCCTTCGCCGGCCTCCAATGGCACGCCTGGGCCCCCGCCGCGATCTTTCTGGCCGTGCTCGCCTATGCCAATCGCGCCCGCCGCAACGTGGCCATCCCCTACGCCTACGCCGGCGCAGCCCTGGTCCAAATCGTCATCGGCTTCGAAACCCCTGAGCCTTGGCTCGGCCTGGCATGGACCGTCTGGACGGCGCTCCAGGTCGAAGCCTCCGTTCGTTTCGACGCCCCCGACCTCCGGCGCCAAGCCTACGGCGCTTGGATGCTCTCCGTCCTTGCACTGTGGACCACCCACGCCGTCGGCCTCAGCCTCGCTCCCGGCACGCCAGCAACCGTCTCGCTGGCCGGCGGCGCCATCCTCGGCTTTGCCATCAGCGTCCGGCTCTGGCTCGGCCGGCAGGCCGTCATGGCCTCCACCGCCCCTGCCGTCGCGGCCGTCCTTTTCTCTCTGTGCGTCACCTGGAGCCTCCTGCCCGCCGTGCTCGTCGCCCTCGCCTGGATCGCCATCGCCCTGGCCGTGCTCGAACTCGGCGCTCGCCTCCGCCACCCCAACCTCCCCATACGCGGCCACGCCCTGGCCTGGGTCGCATTTGTGCGCCTCTTCTTCGGCAACTTCACCAACGACGGCATCACTTGGGGCATTTCCCATCGCCTCCTCACGGTCGTGCCGGTCGCGGTTTGTTTGCTCTACCTGTGGCTGCGGGGCAGGGAAGAGCGCTTCCCCGCCGCCAGAGTGCACCTCTGGCTCGCATCCATTTCGATCGCCATCCTGATGCGCTTCGAGTTCGGCCGTACCTTCACCGTCATCGGCTGGGCCATCTTTGGCCTCCTGCTGCTCTGGCTCGGACGCCGCTTCGCCATCGCCGACCTGCGCCTGCAAAGTTACCTCCTCGCCCTCGCCTCGACCATGCGATGTATCGCCACCAATTTCGACGCTCCCGAAAGCGACGGCGGCCTCTCCTCTCGCCTCCTCACCGCCGCCATCGTCGTCTCCGTCTTCCACGCTCAACAGTTCCTCCTGCCCAGAGAGTGGGGTGAACCCTCTCCCGAGCGATTCGCCCGCCCCGGTTTCAGCCTTGCCGCCTCAGCCCTCGTCGCCTTGTTGCTCTATCGCGAGGTCTCGGGCTCCCACCTCACCGTAGCCTGGGGTCTGCTGGGCGTGCTCCTCCTCATCGCCGGCGTCCCGGCCCGCGAACGCGTTCTCCGCCTCTCCGGTTTGGCGCTGTTGATCGTCTGCGTGGGTAAGCTCTTCTTCTACGATCTGCGCAATCTGGAGACCTTCCCGCGCATCATCTCCTTCATGGGCCTGGGGGTCATTCTGCTGGGCGTCTCCTGGGCCTACACGCGCTTCCGCGAGCGCCTGCGGAGGCTCCTGTGAGCACGCGCCCCCTCCTGCCCGCCTGTCTCGTCCTGCTGTGTCTCTCCGCTTGCCTGGTCCTGGCCGGCAAGGTCGATCGCCATCAGAGCCTGGAATCCGTCGCCCGGCTGCACGGTGACGTCTTCTGGGACCTGAACCGCGCCAGCGCCTACCTGGCGCCCGTCTCCAGACGCGACGAGATCGCCCTCGGCGACCGCCTGGCCGCCGGCCTCACGGCCATCGGGACGCCGGACCCCAAGGCAGCCCAACGCGCCGCCGCCGCCGGTCTGCGCCTTGCCCCCCACACCTTGCGCGGTCTTCCCTACCGCTTTCATGCCGTCGACCTTCCCGGGCTGAACGCCTTCGCTCTGCCTGGAGGCCACGTCTACATCACCCGCGAAATGCTGGCGTTCATCCAAAACGACGATGAACTGGCCGTCGTGCTCGGTCATGAGATGGCCCACATCGATCTCCGCCACTGCCTGGAGAGATATCGTTATGGAGCGGCGATGAAGAAGATCGGCGCAGGCCCGGCCGGCAATCTGGTTGACTCCGTCCGCTCGGCCTTCGCCGTCACCTACAGTCAGGCCGAGGAAACCGACGCCGACACGCGCGGCGCCCTTCTCGCCGCGCAGGCGGGCTTCAATCCGCGCGCCGGCATCGGCATCTTCGCCCGGATGAGCCAATCGGCCGCCCCATACTCCGGCGGGTTTCTCCACCCCTATCTGGAGACCCATCCTCCCATCGCCGATCGCCAGAGGCGTGTGGAGGAGGCGCTCGCCCGCCAGGGGAAGTGAGGCCACCGCCCGCCCTCGGCGGACTACCGCTTCAGCTTGTCTTTGAGTCCTTCCAGGTACCCCTTCGCCTTCTCCTGCCACGCCTCCTTGGCCGGAGACCCTGAGCCCGGACGCGTCTCAGGTCCCGGCGCCGCCGTCTCCTGCCACGGCTCGGGCGCCGCGGCGTCCCTGCGCGAAACCACGCGTGCCCGGTAGTTGGTGAATACATACGAGCGTTCCGCCAGGGATCCGTTCTTCTCCTCCACCACCACCCGGAATCCGCTGGCGGCGCCGCTTCCAGGATCCTCCAACAATAGAGGCAGATACCCTTTCAACCCGCGCTCGATGAATGACGTCTCATACCTGTGCCGCCGGCTGCTCCAGACGAAAACGCGAAGCGAGTCGAAATGCCATTTCACGCCACCGCGCGAGAGCGTCGCCCACAGCCAGATGGGCTTGGTCTCGCCGCGATCCTTGACCGAGCCGATGCTGAAGTAGGCCGAGATGCGCGCGCGTTCGGCGTACTGAGCCACTTCATCGGGGATGGCCATCAGCAGCATGCGCGAAAGCACCCAGCCTGCCCGCCCGCCGGGAGCGCGCACCAGGGTCCATTCGTCCATGGGCGCCGTCGATGGGGACGGTCCGGGCGGTCCGTCCTTCGCCGCGGCCTTCTCCGGCGTGGGCGCTACGCCGCCGGGCCACCCTGAAACCTCCAGCCAGTCATCCGGTACTCCAGGCGGCCGGCCGGCCGGAGGAGGTGGAACGGCAGGTTCGGACTTCTTCCGCCGCGCCTTCTTCGCAGGTTGGTCCATCGGCCCGGCTTCGATCAGGTCCGGCGGATCGAATGGCATTCGCGCCGCACGTTCGTGGGCGATCACGTCCACCTGCTGCGCCGGCGTGATGTGCAGAAAGCTGGGAGACTGGCGGTTCGGCGCGGTGTGCACGTTCAAGGTCTCGAAAACCGTTGCGCGGCCCTGTGAAGGCGCCTTGGCCGCGCGTTCTCCCAGCCGCCGCAACTCGTTCATGTTGCCGGTCGACAGCAGTTGCCGGCCGTCCACCCAGCCCTCCTCGCCCGACTTCGTCCTGACCTTCAGAAACCGGCGGCGCCTGCCAATGATCTCCAGCCGGTCGCCGTGCTTTACGGTGGCCGCCAGCTCGGCTCGGGCCGTCAGTTCTTCGCGCACCTGCAGCGTGGTCGGCCCGACGAAAGCCTCTCCTATGACCGGATCCTGCTGCCGGCTGCTGCCGCAGCCGGCGAGCCAGAGACACAGAATTGTGAGCGGAATCCGCCGGCTCATGTCGCAGTCTGGAGGCGAGGAAACTTCAGGATACCAACCCCCGCGGCGGCCCGGAGCGAAGCATCCTGGTGGGCGTCTCCGGATCCACCGCAAAACCCTCCGTGCCCGGCCCGGCCAGCCAGCACTCGCCCGCCCGGTACTGCTGGCCGTCAATGCGTCCCGAGCCCTCCAGCACCACCAGCAGCTTGAACTCATCCTCGCTGGCCGGGTGCATCCATGCCGTCTCCAACTCCGCGATCTCGGTGACAAAGTACTCGCAGCGGGCCACCTGCGTCCACGGCGCGGCGGCCAGGCGCGGCTGCGGTTGTGGCTCTCTCGGAGTCAAGCGCGCCACCGCCAGGCCGTCCTCCAGGTGTAGAGGTCTGCCTCTTCCGTAGTCGAACAGCCGGAAGGTCGTGTCCGAGTTCTGTTGGATCTCGCAAATCGCCAGGCCGGCTCCGATTGCGTGCACCGTGCCGGCGGGGACGAAGAAAGTGTCGCCGGCACGCGCCGGCGCCCAGTCCAGCAGGTCCACGATGGCCCCGCTGAGCGCGGCGGCGCGCGCCTGCCCGGCGTCGATCGCCATCCGGAATCCCAGCGCCAGCGTGGCTCCCGGCTTGGCGCGCAGCACGTGCCACATCTCGGTCTTGCCGTTCTCCAGGCCGCGCTCGCGCGCCTCCGCGTCGTTCGGATGGACCTGTACGGACAACCGCTCGCTGGTGAAGATGAACTTGGCGAGCAGCGGCAGCGGCGGCTCGGTCTGGAACCACACCTCGCCCGTCCTGACCCCTCGCGGCGGGAACCATGGTCCGACGTCTTCCGCCCCCCAGGGCCTCTCCTTGAACACGGGCGGAATGCGCCGGATCATCTTCTCATCGCACGGACTGTTTGCCAATGAACGCCTCAAGCCGGTCCAGGCCCTTGGCGATGTTCTCCATCGAAGTGGCGTACGAGATCCGCACGTGTTTCTCCGTGCCGAACGCCTCGCCCGGCACCACTGCCACGTGGGATTCGGCCAGCAGCTTCTCGGCAAACTCCATCGGCGTCCGGATGCCCTTCGGATCGAGCGCGCCCCCGATGTTCGGGTATGCGTAAAACGCGCCCCGGGGCTCGGCGCAGGTCACTCCCGGAATCGCCCGCAGCCGGCCGATGACATAGTTGCGCCGCCTGCGGTACTCCGCCAGCATCACGTCCACCGAGCTCTGGCCGCCCAGCAGCGCTTCGATCGCGCCCTTTTGAGCGATGGATGTCGGGTTGGACGTGGAATGCGATTGCAGCTTGATAATCGCGTTGCACACCGCCGCCGGAGCCAGCGTGAAGCCGATGCGCCAGCCTGTCATGGCATAGGTCTTTGAGAGCGACCCGGCCACGATGATCGACTCCTTCATCCCGGCCAGCGCCGCTACCGAATACGGCTCGCTGTCGTACAGAAACCGGCAGTAGCACTCGTCGGTCATCAGCCAGATGCCGCGCTCCCTCGCCAGGTGCGCGATCTTCTCGAACTCTTCGCGTTCCACCAGCGCGCCCGACGGGTTGCACGGCGAATTCACCATGATCAGCCGCGTCTTCGGCGTCACGTGCCGCTCCACCTGCGCCGCTGTCAGCGCGAAGCCCTCCTGCTCGCTGGTCTCCACCAGCACCGGCTTGGCCCCGGCGAAGCTCACCACGTCGGAGTAGGTCACCCAGTACGGCACCGGGATGATCACCTCGTCGCCGGGGTTCAGCAGTACCTGCGTCGTGTTGAAGATGGCGTGCTTGCCGCCAACGCTCACCACGCACTCCGGCACCGTGTAGGAAGTGCCGAAGTCCAGCTTGTGCCGGTCGCACACCGCCTGCCGCAACTCCTGCACGCCGGCCATCGCCGTGTAGCGCGTGAAGTTCTGATCCAGCGCCACGACGGTGGCCTGCTTGATGTTGTCCGGCGTGGGGAAATCGGGTTCGCCAACGCCGAAATCGACGACGTCCGCGCCGGCCCGGCGCAGCTTTTCGGCTTCGGCCGAAACTCTGGCCGTCGAGGAGACGCTGATCAGGGAGATCCGGTCTGCGAGTTGTGGTGACGTTTGTTGCATTCTTCCTTGGCTGCTCTGACGTGTGAGTAAGCTTATCCCTCGATTCGAAACCTCTGCTTGAGCCTCTCCTCCACCGAAGGTGGTACCAGACCGCTGATATTGCCGCCCAGCCCGATCACCTCCTTCACCAGTTTGGAGCTGAGGAAGGAATAAGCCTCTCCTGCCATCATAAACATAGTCTCGATCTCCGGCGCCAGTCGCCGGTTCATCAGCGCCATCTGCAACTCGTACTCGTAATCGGAAATCGCCCTGATTCCTCTCAGCAGAAGCTGCGCCTGCTTGTGCCGGGCATAGTCCACCAACAATCCGTCGAATGAGTCGATCTCGACGTTCGGAAACGGCTGTAGGACCTCGCCGAGCATCTCCACCCGCTCCTCCAGCGAAAAGAGCGGATTCTTGTGCGCGTTGCGCAGAACCGCCACTACCAGCCTGTCCACCAGCGGCGCACAGCGTTCCACCAGGTCCAGGTGGCCGTTCGTGATCGGGTCGAATGAGCCTGGATAAACGGCGACAAGTTGGTTGCTGGTCTCCGGCAATGCTGAGGTCTCCAGTTGCGTGGCTGTGCTCCCGCCTATTGTAACGCCTCGCCGTCCGATTCCAGCGCGCCGCTCCAACAGGCACAATGGTCTCCATGCCCGGCTCCATCCACGACGCGGTTCTTGATTCCGGCGATCTCTCCCTGTTCGATGTGCGCAGCAAGGCCCGCGGCCCCGCCGGGGCCCTGCCTTTCACCACGGAGATGCTTCGCGACGCTCCCTCCGGCGATCTCTTCGGCTGGACCATGAACGCCGGCATGGGCTGGGATCCGGCCCTGCTCGGCGGCAGGGAAATCCTCCTGCTCTCCACTCATGGCGGGGTGCGGGCGCCCGACGGCACGCCCGTCGCTCTCGGCTACCACAGCGGCCACTGGGAGGTGAACCTGCTCGTGGAAGCCGCCGCCCGCGAGTTGAAGCGGCTGGCCGCCGTCCCCTTTGCCGGCTTCTGTTCCGACCCTTGCGACGGCCGCTCCCAGGGCACCACCGCCATGTTCGATTCGCTGCCCTATCGCAACGACGCCGCCGTGGTCTTCCGCCGCCTCATCCGCTCGCTCCCGCGCCGCCGCGGCGTTCTCGGCGTCGCTACCTGCGACAAGGGCCTGCCCGCGATGATGATGGCGCTCGCCGCCCAGCACGACCTGGCTTGCGTCATGATTCCCGGAGGCGTGACCCTTCTGCCCGAAGACGGTGAGGACGCCGCCAAGATCCAGAGCATCGGCGCCCGCTTCGCCCACGGCGAAATCACCCGCGAATACGCCGCCGAAATGGGTTGCCGCGCCTGCGCCTCTCCGGGCGGCGGCTGCCAGTTCCTCGGCACCGCCGCCACCGCGCAGGTGGTCGGCGAGGCGCTCGGCATGACCCTTCCGCACGCAGCTCTGGCCCCGTCAGGCCACCCCGTCTGGCTCGATATGGCTCGCCGCTCCGCCCGCGCCGTCCTCGCCCTGGAATCCGCCGGCCTCGCCATGCGCGACATCCTCACGCCCGCGGCCCTGGAAAACGCCATGGTCGTCCACGCCGCCTTCGGCGGCTCCACCAACCTCATCCTGCACCTGGCCGCCGTGGCCTACCACGCCGGCCTGCCGCGGCCCCGCGTCGACGACTGGGCGCGCGTCAACCGCTCTGTCCCCCGGCTGGTCGACGCCCTGCCCAACGGCCCGCGCATGTTCGCCACCGTTCAGGTCTTCATGGCCGGAGGCGTTCCCGAGGTCATGCTCCACCTCCGCCGCGCCGGTCTGCTCCACACCGCCGTCCGCACCGCCTCCGGACTCACCCTCGATCAGACCCTCGACTGGTGGGAGCAGAGCCAGCGGCGGTCCAGTTTGAGAAAAGCCCTCCTGGACAACGACGCCATCGATTCCGCCGACGTCATCATGTGCCCGGATGAGGCCCGCTCCCGCGGCATCACCTCCACTGTCTGCTTCCCCACCGGCAATCTTGCCCCGGAAGGCTCCGTCATCAAGAGCACGGCCATCGATCCCGCCGTCGTGGACGATGATGGCGTCTACCGCATGCGCGGCCCGGCGCGCGTCTTCCTCACCGAGCCGGACGCCATCGCCGCCATCAAGAGAGGCGGGATCAAGGAGGGCGACATCGTCGTGCTGGCTTGCCGCGGGCCGCTCGGCTCCGGCATGGAAGAGACCTATCAGCTCACCAGCGCCCTCAAGTACTTGCCCTTCGGCAAGCATGTCGCGCTGATCACCGACGCCCGCTTCTCCGGCGTCTCCACCGGCGCCTGTATCGGCCACGTCTCGCCCGAGGCCCTCGCCGGGGGCCCCATCGGAAAACTGCACGACGGCGACATCATCGAGATCATCGTCGATCGCAACCGCCTGGAAGGCTCGGTCAACGTGATCGGCGTCGACCTAGACGCCCGCCCGCTGCGGACCGACCTTGCGCCCGACAGTGCCCTCCCCGGCGACACGCGCCTCTGGGCGGCGCTCCAGGATATCTCCGGCGGCGCCTGGGGCGGCGCCGTCTACGACGTCGATCGCATCCTGGAGGTCCTCGCCGCTGGTAAGAAGGCCTTGGGCCGGTAGAACAGGCCTTCCGGCCTGTCGCCAGCCAGCCCCGCGCTATCCTGGTGGCGCGCCTCGAAGGGGATCATATGCCGTTCTTCCATTCAGCCAGGTGGTGGGCCGCCGCTGCCCTGACAACGTCATCGCTCATCGCCGGGGAGGGGAAGTGGACTCCCCAACAGGTGCTCCAGCTCGATCCCCTCATGCTTCGCAAGCAGGGCCTCGAACTCCCCGTTTCGCGCCTCTGGGACCCCAGGCGCGGCGCCGGCCTGCTCGCCGCCACGGTCAACATCGGCGGTTGCTCCGGCGGCTTCGTCTCCTCGACAGGCCTGATCCTGACCAACCACCATTGCCTCTTCGGCGTCGTGCAGGAGCACAGCCGTCCCGATCGCGATCTCATCACCGCCGGCTTCGTCGCGCGCACCCGTGAGGAGGAGTTGCCGGGCAAGACCACCCGCGTCACCGTGCCCAGGAAGTTCACCGACGTGACCGCGGAGATCAACGCCGCCGCGCCCGCCGGTGCCGGCGACCTCGACCGCTCCAAGGCCGTCGACGCGAAGCAGAAATCGCTCGTCGCCGCCTGCGAAGCCAGCGCCGGCGCCCGCTGCCGTGTCGCCGCCTTCGACGGCGGGCTCCAGTACGTCCTCATCGAGAGTCTGGAACTGAGCGACGTCCGCCTGGTCTATGCCCCTCCCCGCGCCGTCGGCGAGTTCGGCGGCGAAGTCGACAATTGGATGTGGCCCCGCCATACCGGCGATTTCGCCATGGCCCGCGCTTATAAGGACGGCAAGCCCTATACCCCCGGGTTCTACTTCCCCATCGCCAGAACCGGCGTCAAGCCCGGCGACTTCGTCATGGTCCTCGGCTATCCGGGACGAACCGTCCGTTCGCTGACAGCCGCGGAAATGGCCGCCCAGCGGGACTTCTACTACACGCTCCGCGAGCAACTCTACGGCGAGTGGATCCGCGCGCTAGAGGACTCCACCAAGGACAATCCCGCCGCCGCCATCACCGTCGCCGCCACGCTGAAGAGCCTCTCCAACGTCTACAAGAACGCCCAGGGTCAGTTGGCCGGACTGGCGCGCGGCCGGATCATCGAAAAGCAACAGGCTCACGAGGAGTCCGTCAAAACCTGGGCCTCGCCCAGGCCCGAGTTCGCAAAGGCCCTCCTGGCCAAGCAGGATCTGGACGCCCGCGCCGCCGCCCGGCGCAAGACCGCTACCCGCGACTTTCTGCTTCAGGCGGTCGCCAACGGACCGCTCGCCCTCAAGCACGCCACCCAGCTCGTCCGCCTCGCCGCCGAGCGTGAAAAAGCCGACGCGGATCGCGAGACAGATTACATGGATCGCGAGATCCCCCGCCTCCGCGCCCGCATGGAACGCGACCAGAAAAGCCTCTTCCAGCCCGCCGACCAGGCCATGTTCGCCGCCTGGATCGCCCGTGCCCTGAAGCTCGCCGAAGGCGAACGGATCGAAGCCGTCGATCGCGTCTTCGGCTCCGGCGACTCTCTCAAGACCCTCGCCTATCTCTACCAGTCCACCAAGGTCACCAGCCTCGCCGAACGGCTCAAGATGTTCGACGAGTCCCTCGCGCAACTTCGCGCGCGCAGGGACCCGCTGCTCGGCTTCGCATTCCTCCTCGAGCCCGAATTGCGCTCCTTCCAGGCGGCCGAGAAGACCCACGACGGCGCCGTCGCCCGCCTGCGCCCCGAGTGGCGCCGCGCCGTCATCGCCCACACCGGCAAACCTGTCGCTCCTGATGCCAACGGCACCCTCCGCGTCAGCTTCGCCCAGGTGAAAGGCTATGCTCCCCGCGACGGCGTCATCTACACCCCCCAGACCACACTCGCCGGCATGCTGGAAAAGCACACCGGCGTGGAGCCCTTTGATTTGCCTCAAGCCGTAGTCGATGCCGCCCGGACTATTGACGCCGCCAAAGTGCCCCTCAACTTCCTGGCCGACGCCGACACCACCGGCGGCAACTCCGGCAGCCCCACCGTCAACGGCCGCGGCGAACTGGTCGGCCTGAACTTCGATCGCGTCTGGGAAAATGTCGCCAACGACTTCGGCTACAACCCCGCCGTGGCCCGCAACATCAGTGTCGACATCCGCTTCCTCTTGTGGTTGCTCAAGGACGTGGAGAAGGCCGATAACCTCCTGCGCGAACTCCAGCCCGCCGGGAAGTGATCCTGGGCGGCGTCCGCTCAGCGGGCATTGTGAGGGCGCGCCATCCGGTTCAGCGTCCCCTGGATCCCCCACGTGCCTTCAATCTTTCTGATCCCCCCCATACGCCGCCACCGCGCTTTCGCCGGTCTGCCTGGCCACATGCCGGATCCATCCCTCGAGTGAAAGCAAACCTGTGACCCCGATGAGCGCCGCGCCCAGCACGCACATGCCCACGGTCCAGGCTCTGCTCCTCTTCCCTCGAACGGCCGCGTCAGTCATCGGGTTGCGCCTCCGGTCCGCCACTCACATGGCTATCAGGCGCGCGGCTTGCCCCTCTCCAGGACGTCGACATGCGCCGCGTCCAGAAACAGCTTCAACCGCAGAGCCCAGCTCTCGTCCAGCTCCTTCAGCTTCTTATACTCAACCAGCGCCCCATCACGATCGCCGTTCATCAGCAGGGAAAAGCCCAGGTAATAGCGCGCCGGCGCGAACCCCGGCTCCAGCTCCACCGCTTTCTTGTAGCAGGCGGTCTTGGCTTTGCCGTGGCCGGTCTTGCCCTCGGCGAAGGCCAGGTGATACCACGCCCGGCCGTTCTCCGGCTGCGTCTCCACCGCCTTGCGAAAGTAGAAGAGCGCGCCGTCGAAGTCTTCCACCCACAGGTGCCCCATCCCTCGCTGATACGCCGCCTCCTTCTCGCGGCTGCGGCTGGCGTTCCACTCTGCCAGCGAAACGCGCATCGTCTGCGAACTCGATTCGAACCGCGCCAGGGGCACGGCGAACGCCAGCACCTGCCCGTCCACCGCGCGCGTCGCATGCCAGCCCGCCAGCAACCCGTGCTCGTCGTACAGCGGCTCGCCGGTCTCCTTGGGCCCGCCGCAGTCCAGCCGGGAGATGATCCCGAATCCGCCGGCCTCTTTCGTGCTCCGGACTCGCGCCTCGTGTCCCTCAACCCGTACCCGGAGCCCCATGGAACTGGCCCCGTGGGGGCCCGGCGGCGCCTGCGCGCCTACGAAGACCTCCACCACCCCCGCATCGGCGTCCTCCGCCGAAATCCACAGCACCGGGTGCATTCTGCCGTCAGCGTCGATGATGCTGGCCGAACTCGCCCCGAACAGCGCCTCCCGTCCTACCAGCGCCAGCCCGCCCGCCCGCAGCACCGCCGGCGCCTGCCTGAGCAGCGCCCCCTTGGCGTCGTGCGCCAGCAAAACGGTCTCCGCCCGCAGCGTGACGCCGAACGCCAATAGTGCAAATGCCCGGTTCATCGCGCTTTCAGACGCGCCCGCCGCACGGCGCGTTGCACCCATTTTGTACGATGGTAGTTACTCCCGCAACCGAACCCGTCCTCAAGGGAAGTCGCAAACAATGGACCTCAGCAGTCTCGACCTGAAGAAAACCGTCAATCTGCCCTCCACCGGCTTCGGCATGAAGGCCAACCTGCCCGCCACCGAACCGAAGCTGCTTGCCCGCTGGCGGGAGTCCAACCTCTACGGCAGAATCCGTCAGGCCCGCCAGGGCAGCCCGCGCTACGTCCTGCACGATGGCCCTCCCTACGCCAACGGCAATATCCACCTCGGCCATGCCTTCAACAAGCTCTTGAAGGACTTCATCATCAAGTGGAAAACCATGGCCGGCTACGATTCGCCCTACGTCCCCGGCTGGGATTGCCACGGCCTGCCCATCGAGATCAAGGTCGACGGCCAGCTCGGCGCGAAAAAGGCGAAGATGACCACCGCCCAGATCCGCGGTGAGTGCCGGAAATACGCCCAGAAATACGTCACCCTGCAAAGCGAATCCTTCCAGCGTCTGGGCGTGTTCGGCCGTTGGGACGCTCCCTACACCACCATGAGCCCGCAGTACGAAGCCGTCATCGCCGGCGCGTTCGTGGACTTCCTCTCCCAAGGCGCGGTCTACAAGGGCCTTAAACCCGTCAACTGGTGCCTGAGCTGCCGCACGGCCCTGGCCGAGGCCGAGGTCGAATACGAGCACCACTCAAGCCCCTCCATCTGGGTTCGCTTCAGGTGGACCGGCGATGCAGCGGCCCTCAGCCCGGCGCTGGCCGGCAAGAGCGTCTACGGCCTCATCTGGACCACCACCCCCTGGACCATCCCAGCCAATGCCGGCATCGCCTTCCACCCCACCTACGAGTACTCGGCCGTGGAGGTGAACGGCGAGGTCTACATCGTCGCCACCGGACTCCTCCAGGCCACCGCCGAAAACTGCCGCTGGTCCTCGCCCAGGGAAATCGCCCGCTTCGAGGGCGCCAAGCTCGAGGGCGCCGTCTTCCGCCACCCGTTTCTGGAACGCGACTCCATCGGTGTCATCGCCGACTACGTCACGCTCGAACAGGGCACCGGCGCCGTCCATACGGCCCCCGGCCACGGCGCCGAGGACTACATCACCGGCCAGAAGTACGGCTTGCCCACCTACTGCCCCGTCGATGCCCACGGGCGTTTCTATCACGCCGAAGGGGCCGCCGGGCGCCTGCCGGAGCAGATCATCGGCAAGACGATCTGGGAAGCGAACCCCATCGTCAGCGCCATCCTCCGCGACGCCGGCGCCCTGCTGGGCGAAAAGAACCTGGACCATAGCTACCCGCACTGCTGGCGCTGCCACAAGGCCACCATCTTCCGCGCCACTGAGCAGTGGTTCATCGGCATGGATCAGAATGACCTCCGCGCCAAGGCGCTGGAGGCCATCAAGCAGGTGAAGTGGCGCCCCGAATGGGGCGACGATCGCATGTCCAACATGATCGCCACCCGGCCGGACTGGTGCATCTCCCGCCAGCGCGCCTGGGGCGTGCCCATCACCGTCTTCTACTGCGAAGCCTGCGGCGAGACCCTCTCCGACCGGAAGTACCTCGATCCCGTCGTCAACCTGTTCCGCGAGCACACCGCCGATGTCTGGTACGACCGCACCGCCGCCCAGTTGCTCCCGCCGGATGTGAAGTGCGTCAAGTGTGGCGCCGCGGAGTTCCGCAAGGAAAACGACATCCTCGACGTCTGGTTCGACTCCGGCTCCAGCCACCTCGCCGTGCTGACCGCCGAAAACGACCTCCCCTGGCCTTCCGACATGTACCTGGAAGGAGGCGATCAGTACCGCGGCTGGTTCCACTCCTCGCTGCTGGTCGGCGTCGGCCTGCGCGGGCAGGCGCCCTATCGCGAATGCGCCACCAATGGATGGGCCCTCGACGGCGACGGCAAGGCCATGTCCAAGTCGCTCGGCAATGTCATCGAGCCCGAGGAGATCATCAAGCGCTACGGCGCCGACGTCCTCCGCCTGTGGACCTCCTCGGTCGCCTTCCAGGAGGACGTTCGCATGTCCGAACTCATCCTTACCCGGCTGACGGAGGCCTACCGGAAACTGCGCAACACATTCCGCTACGCGCTCGGCAATCTCCACGACTTCGATCCCGGCGCCGATGCCCTGCCCGCCGGCGAACTCCTGGAGGTCGACCAGTGGATCCTTCACCGCACCGCCGCACTCGTCGAACAGTGCCGTGCGTGGTATGACGAACTCTCGTTCCACCGCGTCTACCAGGCCATCTACAACTTCGCCACCACCGACCTCAGCGCCGTCTACTTCGACATCCTCAAAGACCGGCTCTACACCTGCGCGCCTCGCTCCGCCGCCCGGCGCAGCGCTCAGACCGCGCTGTTCCGCGTCAACTACGCGCTGCTCCGCCTCACCGCCCCGCTACTCGCCTTCACCGCCGACGAGGCCTGGAGCCACATGCGCCTGCCGGCCGGTGCGCCGGACAGCGTCCACCTCGCGCTTATGCCGCAACCTGCCGAACTGATCGACGGCTTGCCCGGCGATCACGATCTTCTGAGCCGCAACTGGGACCGCCTCATGGAAGTGCGCGCGCAGGTTCTCAAGAGCCTGGAAACCGCCCGCAACGAAAAGCTGATCGGTGCGCCCCTGGAGGCCAAGGTCGTTCTCGAGGCCGGCGGCGGCCTCTATCCGCTCCTGGCCCAGTATGCCCCGGAATTGCCGGGCCTCTTCATCACCTCCCAGGTCGAGCTGCGCTCCTCCTCCGCCTCGGATCTCGGCATCGTTGTACTGAGGGCGGACGGCGTCAAGTGCGAACGCTGCTGGAAGTTCACTTCCGACGTAGGCGCCGACACCCAACTCCCCACGGTCTGTTCAGCCTGCGCCTCCGCCGTGCGCGAGATCATCGGCTCATGAACGCCCTCCGCTGGTGGCCCTTCACGATAGCGCCCGTCATCGCCGCCGCCGATCGCCTCACCAAGCACATCATCGAGGATCAGTTCCTCGCCTGGGACACGTTGCCCGTGATTCCCGGCCTCTTCCAGATCGTCCACACTCGCAACACAGGTATCGCTTTCGGGATGTTCTCCGAATCCGGCGCCAACGGCGGCGGCCGCCTGCTGGTGTTGTTCTCCTTCGCCGTCATGGTGCTGGTGAGCGTGCTGCTTTGGAACGCCTGCAAGCCCGCCTCCGCCGAGCATTGGACGCTCAAAACCGCCCTCTCCCTTGTCCTCGGCGGAGCCGCCGGAAACCTCCACGACCGCCTCCGCTTCGGCAGCGTAACCGACTTCCTCGACTTCTACTGGGGCAGCCACCATTTCCCCATCTTCAACCTCGCCGATTCAGCCATCACCGTCGGCGCCGCGTTCCTCATCTTGAACCTCTGGCTCGTGCGCCACCCCGCCGCGGCCGCCCCGCATCGCTGAATCCCGATCCCCGGCCGTCGGCGCCCCGCCCGCTACAGCCGCGACCGTCAGGGAGCGGGTCAGCCACGCTCCGCCTTTTCCCACCGGCCGGCCTTCCCACTGAATTTGCACTTCTGCCTCGCCCACCCATCGCAACGCGGCTCTGAGTGGAATGGGTGCGATTCCAGGTAAACTGGAGTTCCGGCCCGCATCCGGAAATTGCTACGGAGGACGCGCATTGAGGGCACTGCTCGATCAGTTCCTGGACGCCGGTTCGCGGCTCACGCCGGCGGCGCTGCTCGACATCTTCCTGGTCGCCCTCCTCATCTATCAGGCCATCATGCTCATCCGCGGCCGCCGCGCCGCCCATATCATCTCCGGCCTGGGCGTGATCGTGCTGGTGTATGTCGCCTCGCTGCTTCTCGGTTTGACCGTCCTGCGATCGGTCCTCGAGACGCTGGCGCCCTACACGGCGTTCGCCCTGATCGTCATGTTCCAGAGCGAGCTTCGCCGCATGTTGTCGCGCATCGGCGAGCGGCGGTGGGTGAGTTTCGGTTCGCGTTTGGAGACCCGCGAAGTCGCCGACGAGATCCTCCTGGCGGTGAACCATCTTGCCGCGCATCGCATCGGTGCGCTCATCGTCGTCGAGCGTGACATCGGGCTCCGCACCTTCATCGAGTCCGGCGTGCCCGTGGACGCCCGCGTGACACGAGACCTGCTGCTGGCCGTCTTCCAGCCTGGCGGAGCCCTTCACGACGGCGCCGTCATCGTGCAGGGAGGCCGCCTGGCGGCCGCGGCCTGCTTCTTGCCCCTGACGATGAACCCCGAACTGTCCCGCAAACTCGGCACGCGCCATCGCGCCGCCATCGGCGTGACCGAGGAGTCCGACTGCCTCGCCATCGTGGTGAGCGAGGAGCGCGGCAGCATCTCCATCGCCGCCCTGGGCGACCTGGAAATCGACGTGCCCATCGAGCGGCTGGCGCACCGCCTGGGCCGGGGACTGTCGGCGCCGAATGTACAAGCGCACCCCGCGGCGCGTGAGGCGGGCAGGCCATGATCAGAGTCATCACGCGGAATTTCTGGTGGAAAGCGGCCTCGCTCGCCGGCGCATTCGGCCTCTGGTTCTCCTTCAGCGGCACGCGCGAGCTCACAACCTCGGTCACTGTTCCCGTGCAATACAGGAACATCCCCAAGAATCTGGAAATCAGCTCCGATCTCACTGAACAGGTCCACCTGATTCTTCGCGGACCGTCCCCTCTGCTGCGCGGAGTCGCTGGCAGCCAGTCCCCGGTCATCATCGACTTGAGCGACATTCGCGGGCCAGGCCAGCGGACCTTCACCGTCGACGGCAGGAATATGGGCTTGTCGCCCGGAGTCATTTTGGAGCGAGCCATCCCGGCGCAAATCCGCTTGCGGCTGGAGACCCGCGCGCGAAAGGATGTTCCGGTCCATGCCCGCTTCGAAAATGTCCCGCAGGGGATGCGCGTCGCCGAGGTGGAGGTTCGTCCCCGGGCTCTGACCATCGTCGGGCCCCAGACCAGAATCGCCGCCATCGAGCACGTGGAAACCGATCCGGTGGACATTCGCGATCTGGACTCCAATGGCGAGATCAGGACCACGGCCTTCGCCGGCGACCCGCAGGTCTACTTCGCGGCCTTTCCGAGCGTCACTCTCAAAGTGAAGCTTGCTCCCGGCCCGCGGAAATAGCATGCCACGGGAACTCTTCGGTACCGACGGAATTCGCGGGGTCGCCGGTCAGTCCCCCCTCGATGCGCCCACCGTCTTCGCCTTCGGCGCCGCCCTCGGCGAATGGGTCAGCCATCATCCCAACCCCACGGTCGTGATCGGAATGGACACGCGCGAGTCCGGCCAGTGGCTCGCCGAAACCGTCGCCGCCGGGCTGGCCCGCTCCGGGGCGCGCGCTACATTCGCCGGCTTGACCACCACGCCCGGCGTCGCTTACCTCGCCCGCATGGAGGATTTTGCCGCCGGCGTGATGATCTCCGCCTCCCATAACCCCTTCCAGGACAACGGGCTCAAGATCTTCGACCACACCGGCTTCAAACTGCCCGACTCCACCGAAAACGACCTCGAACGCCGCATCTTCTCTCTCCTCCAGCAGCCTCACCCGCCTGCCCGGCTCCCCCTCACCGCCGATCCCGCATGCGATCGTCATTACGTCGATTTCCTGGCTGGCACTCTTCCCGCCTCTCTCCGCGGTGTCCGCCTCGTGCTCGACTGCGCCAACGGCGCAGCCTCCCACATTGGACCGGCGCTCTTCTCCGATCTGGGCGCCGGAGTGATCACCATCGGCTGCTCGCCCGACGGGCGCAATATCAACCAGGGATGCGGCGCGCTTCACGTCGATGGCCTGAGGCAAAGGGTGCTCGCCGAAGGGGCTCACCTCGGCGCCGCCTTCGACGGCGATGCCGACCGCTGCATTCTCGTCTCCGCCTCCGGCCGCATCGTCGACGGCGACCACTGCCTCCTCATCGCCGCCCGCCGCATCCGGCCCCAACGCGTGGTGGCCACCGTGATGTCCAACCTCGGCCTGGAACGCGCGCTGGTCGCCGATGGCATCGGCCTGATCCGTACCGCCGTGGGCGATCGCTACGTCATCGAGGAGATGGTCCGCAGCGGGCTGCCGCTGGGCGGTGAACAGAGCGGGCACGTCATCTTCCGCCAATACTCGACCACCGGCGACGGCTTGCTGACCGCGCTGCGGATGCTGGAAGCCTGCATGGACGCCGGCGCCACCCTGGACGAACTGGTGGAAGGCTTCACCGTCTACCCGCAGAAACTCGTCAACGTCCGCTTCGCCGTCAAACGGCCCATCGAGGAACTGCCGGCCGTGCAAAGCGAAATCCGGGCCGCCGAGGCTGAATTCGGCGAAGCCGGCCGCGTCCTGGTGCGGTTTTCCGGCACCGAGCCGCTGGCACGGGTCATGGTGGAAGGTCCAACCACTGAGCGCGTGGACGCGCGGGCGGGGGCTATCGCCGAGGCCATCCGATTGGCGCTATGCTGACTTCATGAAGTCCACGTTGCTCCTCCTGCTCATCACGGCTACCACCGCCTTCGCCCAGCGTCCGGCAGGCCCGCGCCCGCCCGGCGAGGACTGGGTCCAGCTCTACAACGGCAAGGACGTCTCCAACTGGAACAACGTCGGCGGCCAGCAATGGACGGTGGAGGACGGCGTCCTGATCGGGCGTTCAATCAATAAGGACTACGGCTACCTGGAGACTCCGCGCGACTACAAGGACTTCCAGCTCTCCCTCCGCTTCAAGTGCGTCGGCACGGGGAACTCCGGCGTCTACTTCCACACCAAGTTCAAGCCCGGCACCGCCGACGTCAGCCAGGGCGCGCAGTTTGAAATCGATTGCACAATCGGCCGCCACACCGCCGGCGTCTACGGCTTCGGTCGCGCCTGGATCGTCTGGCCCGCGCCGGAAAACGAGACCGTCGTGCGCCAGAACGATTGGAACGAGATGCTCGTCACCGTCTCAGGCAACCGCTATACCTCGCGCCTCAACGGCGTGCCCATGGTCGACTTCACCGACCCCCGCGCACCCTTCCTCGAAGGCACCATCGCCCTGCAACTCCACTCCGGCGGCAGCGGCCATATGCAGTTCAAGGACATCTGGGTCCGCGACCTGACGAAGAAATAGCCCGTTGTCGGAGCCGTGCGGGCTACAGGAACGCGTCCAGCAGAATCGCCGCCACGCTCCCCAGCCGCGCGAACGCCGCATCGTTGCTGACGATGCCTGTCGCTCCGCTCCTGATGGCCGTCGCCGCCTGCAATGCGTCCGGAGTTCTCAGCCGGTGAACTGCGCGCAGCCGGGCCGCCTCCATCTGGTAGATGAAGATGCTCGTGTCGAACGCCAGCCGGGAGTGACGTCTCAACAGGGAGCGTAGAGTGCTCACCGCCAGCCTCCGCGCTCCTTCTCCAGGTACCCCGCCGGATAGGTCCCCTTCGCCAGCCCGCGAATCGCCTCGCGGTACGATTCCGGCCGCTGCAGCACCAGCACTTCTCCGCCCCGCACCACCACCAGGAGCTTGTCGCCGGCCTTCACCCCAAGCGCCTCGCGGGCCTCTCGGGGAATCACGATCTGGTTCTTCGAGGATAGGGTCGCTTCCGTCATCACTTTACATATCAACAAGAAGTAAAGCGAGAAGGAAGCGGCGCCTACATCACCAGCGCGTTGAAAAACAGCTTCAGCGTCAGCCAGCTCTGCGCCCGGTATTGCGGCCGCATGCCGAACAGCACCACCCGGCCCCGCCCCACGGCCACGTCCACCAGCGCCGGTTTGTCCGCCAGGTACTTCTCGCCCAGCAGCCAGCCCGATGCCAGCACCGGAGCTTGTGCGTAGCGCAGAACCGTCCGGGCGTCGCCGCTCTCTGCTTCCCACACGGGGCTCTGCTCGTTCCAGATCGTGAATTCCTGGGGAAGCCCGAGGCCCAGCGGTGAGCCCGGTTCCAGGCGGACGTTCAGCAGGGATCCCGGGCAATAAAAGTCGCGGGAAGGGACGCCCTTCAAGGCGTTCTTGACCGGAACGCCGAGTTGCTCGGCCGCGTATTCGCCCGAGTCGTTGAAGAAGATCAGTTTGCCGCCGGCCTCCACGAACTGCCGCAGCGCGGCGGCGCCCTCCTTGCCAAGGCCGCCGGTGAACTCCTCCGGCATCGCGCCCTGCCGGTGACCACGGTCTATGGCGGCAGAGCTCTGGTCGGCGAAGACCAGCACGTCGAAGCTCTCATTCAGGCCGCCGGCGCGGATGGCGGCGTTGGAGACGCTGGAGTACTGCCAGCCGAAGTGCTCGACGATCCACCGCGTCCAGCCCTCGTCCATGGAAGGCACGAAGCCTTTGTAGATTCCCACCCGGGGCTGTTTCAGCGGGGCGAAGCCCTGCGGCCTCCGGGCGCCAGTGGCAAACTCGCCCGTTTGCGGATTGCGCCAGACCGGCGTGCCGCTCTTCCAGGCGTCGTTCACCCTCTTCCACGAGTCACTGTCGGACGCACCCAGCCCGCTGGCCGGAAAGCTCAGGTCCCCGGCGCGCGCCAGTTTCGCCTGAAACTGATCCTCCACCGTCTCGACGCTGACGCCCATCAGCAGCGGCAGAGTGTGAGCCGTGACGTCGTACGGGCGCTTCGGCGGGCCGCCCGGGTACAGGCGCAGGTCGGGATACTTCTGCCGTTCGAGCAGCGTCTTGGCAAAGCTCGACCACGGCTGCTGCATCCTCACCACGAACGAACCGGCCGGGTATTGCTTCGCGCCGGCGCTGAACGGTTCGGCGGCGGCGTCGATCTCCACGGCGCCAAACTGCAGTGTCTCCAGCAGCCTTCTGGCCGCGCCCGGGTCGGCCTGCGTCACGGGAAGAATGAACGCATAGGGAGCGCGCCGTTCGGCGGCGCGGCGGTTGATCTCGTAGAAGCCCTTGAGGAACTCCGCGCGCCGCAGGGCGGCGGTATTGCACAGGCTCTCCATGGCGATCAACTGGTCGTCGACGATGTCGCGGAGCTTCCACTCTCCGCCCGGCCACGGATCCAGGTGGTTCCAGGAGCGCTCGCGCGCGTTGTAGCCCAGCGAGTTCACCGACAACTGCTCCTGCTTCACGTGGATCGGCGAGGCGATGCGGACGCTGGCCGATTCGCTCAGGATGCGCAGGCCCCCGTGATAGCTCTGGTAGTGCCGCGCCGGGGTCCAGAAGTCGTACACGGCGTTCACCACCACGCCCTTGCGGCCCGCTGCCGTCAGGTCCGCGGCCATCGTCATACCCACCATGTTGCACTGCTGGGCGATCAGCGGGTCGATGTTCGGTTCCACCGGGTCCAGCCACGGCGGAACGAACATGCGGGCCGCCGTCGGTCCCATCTGGTGCACATCGTAGACCACGTGCGGATGCCAGACGTTGTGGACCCGGCTCACCAGGGCGCGGTTCTCGGCCTGCGTGAACATGTACCAGTCGCGGTTATTGTCGTGGCCGGCGTACTTCTGGTACAGCTCGGGCGGCGAGGTGCCCTCCCACGGCGTTCCCAGCGTCTGCCGGTACCACTTCGTCACGATGTCCACGCCGTCGGGATTGATCGACGGCGCCAGCAGCACGATGACGTTGTTCAGGATGTTTTGAATCTTCGGATCCTTCGACGTCGCCAGCTTCCAGGCGAATTCCACCGCGGTGTGCGTCGAGGCGATCTCGGTGGCATGTACGCTGCACGTGATCAGCACCACCGCCTTGCCCTCGGCGGCGAGCTTCACCGCCTCCTCCGGCGAGGTGACCCGCGGATCGGCCAGCCGCTTCTGGATCTGGTTGTAGCGGTCCAGCCGCTTCAGATTCTCCGGCGCGCTGATCACGGCCAGCGCCATCGGCCGCCCCTCGGTGGACTTTCCGTACTCGAGGAATCGAACGCGATCGCCGCCCTTCTCCAGTTCCTGAAAGTAGCCCGTGACCTTCGACCAGTCCAGCACCGTCCTGTCCGCGCCCATGCGGTGGCCGAAGTACGCTTCCGGCGACGGCGCCGCGCCGCTGAGCGCCAGCGGTAGCATCAAAGCCGCGAGCGTCAGCGAGCGGGTCAGCGCGCAGCACCGAACACGTAAAGCCGCGCGCGTCAGCAGCAGAGCCGCGCGCGTAAGCAAGCGGGTCAACCGGTTCATCCTCTGGCCAGTTCCATCCACAGCGCCCGGTAGTATCGCATGAAGCGCTCCGGCTCCTTGCTTTCGCCGATCTCCATCAGCGTGTAGCGCTCGTACTTTGCCTGGCGCAGCAAGGCGAACAACTCGCGGTACGGATACTTCTCGTTCGCCAATTCATTGATGTGGCAGTTCTTGATCCATGGCCGGAGCATGTCGAACGACATCTTCACCGAGCCGTTCACAACGTCCGTCGGATTGGAGTTCCAGCACAGACCCACCGCCGCATGTTTGGTGTTTCTCATGATGTCGGCGCAGACCGGCGGCGCCTGGGTCTGCGAGCCGTGCACCTCCATCCAGATCTCCACGCCCTTGCCGGCGGCGTAGTCGCCCAACTCGCGCAGACTCGCGGCGACGTTCTGGATGGTCTGCTCGCGCGAAACCTCCTTGGGGAATCCGTTG
The DNA here is from genome assembly GCA_016213245.1 of Candidatus Solibacter usitatus. GTDB lineage: Bacteria > Acidobacteriota > Terriglobia > Bryobacterales > Bryobacteraceae > Paludibaculum > Paludibaculum usitatum_A. The sequence continues at coordinate 32,300 of JACRBC010000146.1, forward strand.
GGCCGCACCTTCACGCCCCACGCGCCGGTGTCGTGCGCCAGGTCGACAAACGCCTTCGCGTCCTCGACGTTCTTCTTCCGCACCGCCGGATCGGCCGCGTGAAACTCGCTGGTAGACCCGTAGCTCAGCAGGCGGACCTTGGTCTTCTCAAACCGCGCCCGGACGCGCGCCCGTTCCTGCGTCGTCAGCGACGGCTCCACCCCGTGCTTGTGGCCGGTGCGCAGCTCCACCGCCTCAAACTGCGCCTCTTCCAGTTTGGTAATGACGGTCTCCAGGTCCCAGTCCTTCAGGACGTTGTAGGTAACAGCTCCAAGCATCATGATTCGTGCGCCTCCGGCGCATTCAGATCATACCCTTCCCAACGGGCGATCACCGCGCTGGCCAGGCAGTTGCCCAGCAGGTTCACCGACGTTCGCGCCATGTCCATGAGAGTGTCGACGCCCAGCAGCAGGGCGATTCCCTCCACCGGCAGCTTGAAGGCCGACAGCGTCCCCGCCAGGATAATGAGCGAAGCCCTTGGCACGGCGGCCACGCCTTTCGACGTCAGCATCAATGTCAGCATCATCAGGAGCTGCTGGCTGAGCGTGAGGTCCACGCCCGCCGCCTGCGCCACGAAGACCGATGCCAGCGACAGGTAGAGTGTGCTCCCGTCGAGGTTGAAGCTGTAGCCGGTCGGCAGGACGAATGCCACGATGTGCTTCGGGACGCCGAACTTCTCCATGTTCTCCAGCGCCAATGGCAGCGCCGCCTCGCTCGAGGCCGTCGAGAACGCCAGCACGTACGGCTCCTTCACCCAGTGCACGAAGCGCCGCATCGGGATCTTGAAGATCACCATCACCAGGCCGAGAACGCCAACGACAAAGACGACCAGCGCGCCGTACAGCGTCAGGATCAGCTTTCCGAGCCCGAACAGGACGGTGATGCCCTTTGAGCCGACCACCGCCGCCATGGCGGCGCCCACCCCGAACGGCGCCAGGTACATGACGTACTTGGTGTACTCGAACATCACATCGGCCACCGACTGCAGGAACTTGACCACCGGCTCCGCCTTGGCGCCGATCATCGTGCAGGCGGTGCCGAACAGAAAGCAGAAGACCACCATCTGGAGGACTTCGCCCTTCGCCATGGCGTCGATGATCGAGTTCGGAAACGTGTGCTCAAGCACCGACGCCAGCGACGTCTTGGTCTGCGGAAGTGAGGGGTCCACCACCGCTTGCTCCAGCGACAGGCCCGCGCCGGGCTTCACCAGGTTGACGGCCCCCAAGCCCAGGAACAGAGCCACGGTAGTGACGATCTCGAAGTAGATGATGGACTTCAGCCCGATGCGCCCCATGGCCTTGGCCGAACCCGAGCCGGCGATGCCGACCACCAGCGTGGCAAACAGCAGCGGCGCGATGATCGACTTGATCATGCGGATGAAGATGTTGGACGCCGGCGATAGCTGCTTGCCCACATCCGGAAAGAAGTGGCCTACCGCGATTCCCGCCGCCATGGCGATGAAGATCCAACTGGTCAACGAAAGCTTCTTCAACGTTCCCCCCACTTGAGTTTCTGCCGCAAGACATCGAAAAAGAGCATCCGCGGCGGCCTGATGAGCGACAGCGAATACTGGCTGCTGCGGCAGATCACCCTGTCCTGCTCCTTCAACGGCTCTCCCACCTGACCGTCGATGGTGAGGTAGGCCGAGTCGCCGGCGGCGAGGTTCAGAATCTGGATGACGCTGGAATCGGAGACCAGCACCGGCCGGTGGGTCAGCGTGTGCGGGCAGATCGGCGTGATGCAAAGCGCCCCTACGCTCGGGAATACGATGGGCCCGCCGGCGCTCAGGCTGTAGGCGGTCGAGCCCGTGGGCGTCGCGATGATCAGCCCGTCCGCCTTGTACCGGCAGACGAAGTGCGCATCCACGTTGCACACCAGGTCGATCATCCGGGCGATGTGCGCCTTGGTGATCACCACGTCGTTGAGCGCGTCGTAGCGCGCCACGATCTCGCCGCGGCGCTGCACCTCGCAGGTGAGCATCCGCCGCTTGGCCACGCGGTGCTCGTCGCGCAGCGCCCGCTCCAGTTCGGGAAACAGATCCTCTGTCGAGATCGCCGTGAGGAATCCCAGGCCGCCCAGATTGACCGCGAACAGCGGGATCTCCCGCCCGGCAATCGCCCGCGCCGCCGACAGCAGCGTCCCGTCGCCGCCCAGGACGATGACCAGTTGGGCGCCTTCAGGCACCTCCTGCCGCGCAACCGCCGGCAGCGGCGCCTGCGCGTAGCTGGCCGTGGCCTCATCCACGCGGTAGGCGATGCCATGAGAGTCCAGCCAGGCCAGCAGCGCCGGCACCACGCGTTGCGCCTGCTTCGCCTCAGGCTTCGAGATGATTCCGACTGTGCGGATCGGTTCCATGCAGCAGGAACTCCTTGTTCCCTTCCGCGCCCGCTAGCGGGCTCTCCATCACGTCCGTCTCCAATCCCAGCAGGCGCGCCGCCGAGCTCACCTTTTCCACCGCGAACCGGTGCAGCGCCTCGTCTCGAACGATTCCCCCCCGGCCCACCTGTTCGCGTCCCACCTCGAATTGCGGCTTGACCAGCACCACAATCTCCCGGGGGACCGCCAGCAGCGGTACGAGTGCGGGAAGAATGAGTGTAACCGAGATGAAGCTCACGTCGCACACCCCCAGGCAGACCGGCTCTCCCGTCAGCGCCGGTTCCAGGAAGCGTGCATTGACGCCCTCGTGCACCACCACTCGCGGGTCCTGCCTGAGCTTCCAGTCCAGTTGCCCCGTGCCCACGTCCACCGCGTGGACCCGCAACGCTCCACGGCTCAACAGCACCTCCGTGAATCCGCCGGTGGAAGAGCCGACGTCGATGCACACCCGCCCGGCTACGTCGATATGCCAGTGGTCCAGTGCACCGATCAGCTTGTAAGCCCCCCGGCTCACCCACGGCATTCTCTCGATCAGCTCCACTGCCGCGCTCTCCGCCACCAGCGCTCCGGCCTTGCCCACGCGCTGCCCGTCCACCCGCACCCCGCCCGCCAGCAGCAGCGCCTTCGCCTTCTCCCGCGATCCCACCAGGCCCCGGTCCACCAGCAACTGGTCGATGCGCTGCTTGCCGGGTTTCATGAGGTCCGGTCGACGATCAGGTCGGCCAGCTCGCGCAGCCTCCTGGCTTCGGCTCCGAACCGGCTCAGAGCCGCGTGCGCCTGCCGGCGCTGCTCTTCGGCCATCTCGCGCGAACGCTCCAGGCCGTACACGGCTGGGAATGTGATCTTGTTCTGCGCCGCGTCCTTGCCGGCCGTCTTGCCAAGCTGCTCGGATGTCTGCGTCACGTCCAGAATGTCGTCGACGATCTGGAACGCCAGCCCGATGTGCTCGCCGTAGCGCGAAATCGCCTCCAGCACCGCTTCGTCCGCCCCCGCGTGGATCGCCCCCATCCGCAACGAGCAGCGCAGCAACGCGCCCGTCTTGGCCCGGTGGATCTTCTCCAGCAGCTCTTCGGTCGCCGGCTGCCCCCCGCCCTCGATGTCGTGCACCTGCCCGGCGATCATGCCGCCGATGGTGCCCGATGCCCGCGCAAGTTCCAATACCAGCCGTGCATCACCCCTCTGCCCCAGCACGTCGAACGCGTAAGTCAGCAGCCCATCGCCGGCCAGAATCGCCATCGCCTCGCCGAAAACCTTGTGCGAGGTCGGCCTCCCGCGCCGCAGGTCGTCGTTGTCCAGCGCCGGCAGGTCGTCGTGGATCAGCGAATACGTGTGGATCATCTCCAGCGTGCACGCCACCGCCAGGGCGCCCTCCACCTCGCGCCCCGCCGCCGTTCGCGCGGCCTCCAGGCACAGCAGCGGCCGGATCCGTTTGCCCCCCGCGAACAGAGAGTACCGCATCGCCCTGTGGATCGTCCGCGGCTCCTCGCCCTCGCCCGGCACCAGGCGGTCCAGCTCCGCATCCACCAGCTTGGCCTGCTCGGCGATGTACTCCTTCAGACTCAAATCCGCTAGCGTCATTCTTCTGCGATGTCGAACGGCGAAGCCTCCACCGTCTCACCCTTCTTCATCAGGATCTCCACCCGTGTCTCCGCCTCCGAGAGTTGCTTGCGGCAGGATTCGCTCAACTCCACGCCCCGCTCAAACAGAGCCAGCGCCTTCTCCAGCGGCAGCTCCGCGCTCTCCATCTGCTTGACGACGTCCTCCAACTCATTCAGCGCCTGCTCGAATGGGACGCCCTGCGCCGCGGGCGCCTCGCCGGCTTTGCCTCTCTTATCGGCCATCGCTTTATTCTACGCCGCGCGGCGCTATTGGATGCTCCGCATCATGCGCGCCACCGGCCGCGCCAGCAGCGCCAGCGCAACAGCCGCCACCGCCATGATCATCGCCATGCTCTTGAATAGCTCGTAGGGGGGCAGGTTTCCATAGTAGGCCGCCGTCCGCCCGGCCAGGTAGTTGCCCATCGACAGCGACAGGAACCATACGCCCATCATCAGTCCGCCCACGCGCGCCGGCGCCAGTTTCGTCATCGCGCTCAATCCGACGGGGCTCAACAGCAGCTCGCCGACCGTCTGCAACAGGTACGTCACAACCAGCCACATCGGGCTCACTCGCCCTGTCGCGCCGGCGCCTTGCGCCGCCGCCATCATCACCACGAACGACAGCGTCGCGCACAGCAGCGCCAGCGAAAACTTCATCACCGATCCCGGCTGCCGGTCGCCCAGCCTGATCCACACCCACGCGAATACTCCCGCTAGCACGATGATGAATCCCGCGTTCAGGCTCTGAAACCAGCTCGCCGGAAAGTTGAATCCCCACAGCACGTTCCCCGTGTTGTGCTTGGCAAACAGGTTGAACGACGATCCCGCCTGCTCAAAGGCCGCCCAATACAGCGCCGAGCCCCAGAACAGCACCGCGATCACCGCCAGCCGCTTCCGTTCGTCCGGAGTCCAGCCCCCCCCCAGGAACATCCAGCCGAACAGCCCCAGCGTGATGGCGAAAAGCACGAACCCCGCGCCATTCACCAGCCGCTCCGCGCTCAGCTCCATCAACCCGCTGAAGTGCAGTGCCGCCAGCAGTGCGAACAGCCCGGCCACTCCCGCCAGCCCGTTGCGGAAGCTCCGCCGCCACTGCCGCCCGATCTCCGGCGTGGGCGGCTCCACCGGCTTCAGTCCCGCCGCGCCCAGCCGGCTCAGCCCGCGCAGGTATGTGATCACCCCCAGCACCATGCCCGCCCCGGCCATGGCGAAGCCCAGCCGCCAGTTGATCCGCTCACCCACCCAACCGCAGGCCAGCGGCGCCAGCGTCGAGCCGATGTTGATCCCCATGTAGAAAACGGAAAAACCGGAATCCCGGCGCGGATCGCCCGGCTGATAGATCTGCCCGACGATCGTTGAAATATTCGGCTTCAGCAGGCCCGTTCCGAAAGCCACAATCACCATCCCGGCGAAGAACGCCGGCTCGGCGGGCAGCGCCAGCATGAGGTAACCGATGGCGATCAGCACGCCGCCCGCGAGCACGGCCCGCTGTTGGCCCAGAATCCTGTCGGCCACCCATCCCCCCGGCAGGCTCAGCCCGTACACGCTCGCCGTGTACAGCCCATAGATCGCATACGCCTTCGGTACGTCGTAGCCCAGCCCGCCCGACGATGCCGCCGCCGTCATGAACAGCACCAGCAGCGCCCGCATGCCGTAGTAGCCGAACCGCTCCCACAACTCGGTGAAGAACAGCGTCGACAGGCCGGCCGGGTGGCCGAAAAACCGTGTGTTCGTATCGCGGGTCATGAACCACCCAGTGTAGCCGACCCCAGGACCCATCGCCCCCGCAGCGTCGCTACCAGCGCCCCTGCGGCGGCGCCGAGTCCAGCAGCCCGCGGAGAATCTCCACCAGATGCTGCGGCGAAAACGGCTTCTGCAGATACGCCGTCCCGGGCAGCTTGGTCAGCGATCCGGAACGCTCGTCGTGAGAGTAGCCGGACACAAACAACACTGGGACTGCGGGATGAATCTGCCGCAGGCGGTTGGCCAGCACCGTGCCGGACATGCCCGGCATCACCACGTCGGTGACCACCGCGTCGATCCGCCCCGAGCTTGCCTCCAGCGCCGATTCGCCGTCTTCCGCCGCCACCACCTCGAACCCGCTTTCGCGCAGCACGCTCGAGATCAACGCGCGCACGCCCGGCTCGTCTTCCACCACCAGCACCACGCCGCTGTTTGCACCCCGTTGCTTGGCGTCCCGCGCCGGCGGTTGCGCCGCTTCCGATGCCGCCGCTCGCGATACCGGCAGGTATACCTTGATCTCCGAGCCGCGGCCCTCCTCGCTCTTCACCGAAACAGAGCCGCCTAACTGCCTCACGATGCCGTAGACCGTGCTCAGTCCCAGCCCCGTTCCGCGCCCCAACTCCTTGGTGGTAAAGAACGGCTCGAAGAGGTGCGCTTGTGTCGCCGGGCTCATGCCGCATCCGGTGTCTGTCACCGACAGCACGCTGTAACGCCCCGCCGGAATGTCGTGGTCGTTGCCCTCGGCATCGGCCGGCACCTCTTCGGCCGTGGTGGTGATCCCAAGCGTGCCGCCCTTCGGCATGGCGTCGCGGGCGTTCATCACCAGGTTCAGAATCACCCGCTCCAACTGGTGCTGATCCGCCTCAACCGGCTCCACTTCCGGCTCATGCCTCACATTCAGTGCCACCCGCTCGCCCACCACACTCCGCAACATCGAGATCTGCCCGTCCACAACCTCGCACAGCTTCAGCACCCTCAACCTCAGGTGCTGCTTGCGTCCGAAGGCCAGCAACTGCGAGACTAGCGCCGCCGCCCGTTCGCCTGCGGACTGGATCTCGCCCAGGCTCTCCCGCACTGCGCTTCCCTCCTGCGCACGAGGAGCCGCCATGCTCGCGTGGCCCAGGATCACCGTCAACAGGTTGTTGAAGTCGTGGGCCACGCCGCCCGCCAGTTGTCCCACCGCCTCCATCTTCTGGATGTCCCGGACCCGCGCCTCCAGTTGTTGCCGCTCCGACACGTCCTGCACGACGCAGAGCGCAAACTCGCGGCCCTCGAATTTGATCAGCGTCGCCCTTACCTCCAGTGGGCGCGGCTCGCCGCCGTTGCGCCGGCTCATGCACTCGGTCGTCTTCGAACCGTCGCGCTTCAGGTCCGCCCACAAGGCCGGCCACAGCTCCTCGCCGGCGTCGTAGTCGAGGATTGACGCGTCCAGCGTGAGGATCTCCCGCTCGTTTTGGCCGAACAGCCGGCAGGCGGCCTGGTTGGCCCGTAGAATCCCTCCCCTGGCGTCAAACCACAGCGTGGCGACAGCCGTCTGGTCGATCGAGCGCTGTGTCAGCCGCAGCTCCTCCTCGGCCTTCATACGGTCGGCGATCTCCTGCCTTAGGTCTTCGTTCGCGCGCGCCAGGGCGGATGTTCTCTCCTCCACCCGCGCCTCCAACTCGACATTGGCGCGCTTCAGCGCTTCGGCCGCCTCGCTCCGCCTCACCCACCGGTCTCGAAGCCGCGCCAGCCACGCCAGCAGAGCGAATGCCGCACCGGCGCAGCAGGCGGCGAACCAGACCGTCTCATAGAAGTAGGGCTCTATCCGGATCGAGACCGAAGCCCCGCTCTCGTTCCAGACACCGTCGTTGTTGCACGCCCTGACCCGGAAAACATATTCGCCCGGCGATAACTGCGTGTACGACGCCACCCGCCCGCCGCCGGCGTCCACCCAGTTGCCGTCCACCCCTCCCAGCCGGTACTGAATCCTGTTCCGCTCCGGAGCCAGCAAACTCAGTGCGCTGTAGCGCACCTCTATTCGCCTGCTGCCCGCGGGCAGCTCTGCTACCCCGCTCCGCAGCCACTCTTCCCGTCCGGATTGGACCGATTCCACCATCACCGCCGGAGGCCGCGCGTTGATGCGCAGGTTGGCGGGGTCGATCACCGAAACCCCCTTCACCGTCGGGATCCACACCCGTCCGTCCCGCGCCACCCACCCCGCCGGCTGGCCGCCTCCCCCCCCATTGCATTCACGGCTACGCATGCCGTCGGCTACGCCGTACTGCTTGAACTCCACCGCCGGCCCGCCTCCGCCGGCGAACGCGTCCATCGCCGCGCGCCGGGCCCGCACCACCCCGCTGTTGGTCGTGATCCACAGGTCGCCCTTGCCATCCTCCATCGCCCGGTACACCACGTTGTTCGGCAGCCCGTTGGCCATCGAAAAGGCAAACACCTGCCCCCCCTGCGCCCGCAACAACCCCTCGCCGTCTGTGCCCGCCCACAGGGTTCCGCGCGAGTCGAAATACATCGAATGGACCTTGATCGCCTTGCGATTGCCCAGCAGCGGGGATGGCTGCAGGCGTCCATCCCTGAATTCGTACAGCGCGGCATTGGTCGACGCGAGCAGGCGGCCATCCGGCGTTTCGGCCAGCACCAGCACCGCCCGCAGCGTCTGCTCCTTCTCCGCCACCGTGTGCATCACCCACTTGTCGTCGCGAAACTCCGCCAGACCTTCACTCGTCGCCGCCCACACGCTCCCGTCCCGCTTCTGAAGGATGTGCTGCGCGTTGCACCGCGGCAGCCCGTCCTCGGGCCGGAATGTCTTGATGCGCCCCCCGCGAAGTGTGCTGATTCCGCCCGCGCCGGTGCCGATCCACAACGTCTCGTCCCGTCCTTCCGTCAGCGCCCACACCGAGTTGCTCGGCAGCCCGTCCTCCTTTCTGAAGACCTGTATCCGCTCCTCTTTCAGGCGCGCCAGCCCGCCTTTCTCCGTACCCATCCACACGCTGCCGTCCTTCGTCTCAAGCACCGTGAACACGTATTCGTCCGGTAACCCCTCGGCGGCCGTGTAGTTGACGAACTTGCTGTCCTTCAGCCGGTCCAGCCCTCCGCCGAACAGTCCCAGCCAGAGCGCGCCTTCCAGGTCTTCAAAAGTAAGCCGCACGTAGGAGTGCGTCAGCCCGTCCTTTTGAGTGAAGGACTCGATTCCGCGGTACGTGATGCGGTTCAATCCGCCGCTGGTCGCCACCCACAAGTTGCCGTCCCGGTCCCTTCGGATGCTTCGCACCGTGATCGAACACAGGCCGTCCGCCACCGTCAGCGTCTTCGATTCCCCGTCGCGGATGCGCACCAGGCCCGTTTTGTCCGCCCCCACCCACAACTCCCCGCTCGCATCCTGGTGCACCGCCACCACCATCTTCCCGTTCAGACCCAGGCTGGCGGGCACGGGCGCCACCACCCCGCCGCTGATCTTGTACAACCCCAGGTCGGTGCCCACCCATACCCCGCCGCCGGCGGCGCGTGCCATTGCCCGGACGGTGTTGCTGGCCATCCCGTGGCTCGTGTTGTATACCCGCGCCTTCCCGTCCTTCAGGTGCGTCACTCCAGCTCCGAACGTGCCCACCCACAGGCTGCCGTCCCCATCCACCAGCAGGCTGCGTATCGCCTCGCCGCCCAGGCCGTCGCTTTTGGTCAACCGCGTAAACTTGCCGCGGCTGTACTTAAGCAGCCCGCCCTGCGACATGCCCACCCACAGCGCCCCATCGGGCGTCACGGTGAGATCCGAGATATTCTCGTGCACCAACTCGGGAGTGGTCAGCAACGAGAATACCTGGAATCGCACGCCGTCGAACCGCACCAGCCCGTTTCGCGTCCCCAGCCAAAGGTATCCTTCCGGAGTCTGCGCGATGGCTTGCACCGTGCTCTGTTCGAGTCCCTCGCGGGCCTGCCAGTGGTCCAAGGCGTATTGCGAAATGGCCCTGTGAGGATCAAGACCAGGCGCGGCGGGCGCGCCCAGTAGCAGCGCAACGCACGCCCTGATCGCCACCCGTGCCAGCCTCTCTCTGCCGGTTTGCATAATACTCCGCAGGACGCCGACCCCAGCACGATCGCTCCGGCCTGAAACCGGATACCGTCTTCCGATTGGAATCCTATCACGACCGCGCGAAGCCGCGGTCGCTAATCTGAGCAACCGCCGGACCTACGGCTTCCGCAACTCCGGATGCAGCATCTCGCGCACCTCCGGCTTGTCCAGGTCGCCAACCGTCACCACTGTCGGCTGCATGTCGATGCGCCCCGGCGGCGTGCGCCCCTCCAGTTTGTCCACCAGCGTCTTCACCGCCTGGAATGCCATGCTGTACGGGTCCTGCGCGATGAAGGCGTCCACGTTCCCCGCCCGCATCTCCTCCACCAGCGCGTCGCTGCTGTCGTTCGTCACCAGCCGGATCCGCCCGTTCAACCCTCTCCCCCTCAACGCCAGTACGGCCCCCGCCGCGCTCGGCTCCGTTGTCGTGAACAACCCGTCCAGTCCCGGATGCGCCGCCAGGATATTCTCCGTCGCCGCCCTCGCCTTGGCCCGGTCCGACATGCCGTATTGCTCGGCCACAATGCGAATGCCCGGGTACTCCTTCTTCATCGTGTCGCGGAATCCGATCTCCCGGTCCATCGTCGACAGGCTTCCCGGCGCGTGCAGGATCACCGCCACCGCGCCCTTGCCCCCCAGCAGTTCCGCCAGCTTGCGCGCTCCCATCCGCCCGGCGAGCACGTTGTCCGTTCCCACGAACGTCATGAAGTTCGCCGAATCCACCCCGGAATCGAACACCGTCACCGGAATGCCGGCTGCCACCGCCCGCTCAATCGGCGCCACCAGCGCCTGGCGCTCGCTCGCCGCCACCGCGATCCCGTCCACCCTCTGCGCGATCATCGAATCGATAATCTGGATCTGCCGCGCGTATTCGGTCTCCGATGCCGGCCCGTTCCACAGAATCTCCACGTTGAACTTCTTCCCCGCCGCCAGCGCGCCGGCCTGCACCGATACCCAGAACAGGTGGGCCGTTCCCTTCGGAATTACCGCGATCCTGCGCCGCCGCGTGCGCGCGCATCCCGCCAGCCACGCCGCGCCGCCTCCGGTCAGTATGTCGCGCCGCGTCATTGTGCCAGCCAGCCGCCGTCAATGACGATGTCGGTCCCGGTAATGAACGATGCCGCCGCCGAGCACAGGTACACCGCCAGCGAGCCGATGTCCGGCGGATCGCCCCACTTGCCCAGCGGAATCTTGGAGAGAAACTGCGCGTTGGCCTCCGGGTCGCCCATCAGCACCGTGTTCATCTCCGTCGCGAACGGCCCCGGACTGATCCCGTTCACCGTGATCCCCTCGCCCGCCAATTCCATCGCCAGCGCCCGCGTGAAGCCCAGCAGCCCGGTCTTGGACGCCGAATAGGCGCACCGCCCCGGCAGTGAAACGTGGCTCATGATCGAAGTCATGTTGACGATCCGCCCGTAGCCGCCGCCCTTCATGTGCGGCACAAATGCGCGCGCGCACAGAAACGCGCTCGTCAGGTTGCTGTCCATCACCCACCGCCACTCTTCCAGCGTGAATTCCGTCACCGGCTTGCGCAGGTTCACTCCGGCGTTGTTGATCAGGATTCGCACCTTGCCCAGCCGCTTGGATACTTCCCCTTCCAACCGCGCGACATCTTCTTCCTTCGTCACGTCGCAGGGGAAGACCTCGCACCGCTCGCCGCACTCCGCCGCCGCCGCCCCCAGCTTCTCCACGTCCCTCCCCACCAGCGCCACCGCCGCGCCCGCGCGCGCCAGCGCCACCGCCATCGCCCGCCCCAATCCGCGCGACGCCCCCGTCACCAGCGCTGTCTTGTCCCCGAAAAACTCAGCCATTGGCTTGACCCAGGCCTCTCTTCCGGCTTTCGTTCAGCAGCCAGTCGGCCACCTGCTGCGGCCGGTCGATGTCGGCCATCGACAGGCGGCTCGACTCCCCCGCCGTCTCCAGCACCAGCGTGCCAATCCCCCACAGCCGCTGCGACAGCGACCGCTCCACCCGGATGTCCTGGATCTTCCGCAACTCGATGCTACGGGTCGTCTGCGACACCAGCCCATGCCTGTACCGGATGATGCCGTCGTCCACCACCATCAGCGTGCGCGTCGAATCCAGCCAGGCCAGCAGCGGCCCCAGGAACGGCAGCGCCCCCACCCCCAGAATCCACCACTTGGCGTCCGGCATCACCGCCAGCCAGAACCAGATCACGAGGCACAGAAAGATAATGCAGAGCGCCAGCGAATACTTCGCCCGGCGGAGCGAGGGACGAACTGTCAGTTCGGCAGGCATGGGAGGATCCGGTGCTGCCTATTGTATAGCACCTGCGCTTTCCTCTAACCTCATTGAGTAGGAGGGATTCCATGAACCGACTGGCAGCATGCCTCGCCCTGGGCGGCGGGCTCAGCTTATTTCCGTTGTACGCCGACTTCACCTACCAGCAGACATCCAAAATCACCGGCGGGACCATCGTCCGCATGATGAAGCTGGTCCCCGGCGGCGGCAAGGCCCTGGAGCCGCAAAACAGTACCGTCATCGTCAAGGGCGACCGCCTCGCAACCGTCTCTGATAGGAACATCCACATAATCGACCTCGACAAGGAGGTGATGATCGAAATCGATATTGAGAAGAAAACCTACGCCGCCATCACCTTCGCCGAATACAAGCAGGCCCTCCTCGCCATGCAGGAGAAGATGGCCCAGCAGATGAAGCAGGCCAAAGGCGCCGAAATGAACTTCAAGTTCGACGTCAAGGAAACCGGCGCCACCAGGAACATCATCGGCCTCGATACCAAACAGGTGCTCCTCACTCTTGCTATGGAGACGAAGGACCCTCAGAGCGGGCAGGCCGGTGAAATGCAGTTCCTCAACGATATGTGGCTCGCCAAAGGCATTAGCGGCTACGGCGAAGTCCGCGACTTCTACCGGCGCTTTGCCGAGAAGCTGGCCTACGACATCAACATGATGCGCATGGGCGGCATGATGATGTCCCAGCCCGGCATGAGCGAAGGCATGGCCAAAATGGCCAAGGAGGCCGCCAAGCTCGAAGGAGTGCCCGTTGTTCAGATCACCAGAATTCTCGGCATGGGCGGGCCCGGCGGCCAGATGCCGGAGATGCCCAGCGGCGCCGACGTGAACACCGCCATGAAAGAGGGCGTCGAGCAGGAGGCCGCCGGTTCGGCCGCCCGCTCCGTCGGAGGCCGCTTCGGCGGTTTGGCCGGCGCCGCCGCCGGCGGCATGCTCGGCGGCCTCGGAAGAAAGAAGAAGGAAGCGCCGAAAGACGATCAGCCCCCCGTCCAACAGCCCAGGAAAGAAACCGCCCCCGCCGGCCCCGCCGCCTTCATGGAGATGACCACCGAGCTGGCGTCATTCTCCTCCGGCCCCGTCGACCTCTCGAAGTTCTCCGTGCCCGCCGGCTTCAAGGAAATCGAGCACCCGATGAAAAAGGCCGTCCGGGAAGTCAACAAGCGATAGCGAACGTAACTACCCGTCGGGGACACCTCGAAATGCAGCGCCTCGTTTCGACGTGTCCCCTCCTCCCCTCTCCCTCCCCTGCTCCTGCCCCCCTCACGCCGACTTCAGCTCCGTCCACAGCCGGTCCCGCAGCCGCTGCGCTCCCGCCGGCATCGGCGCGAACCACTCCCCTCGCTCCAGCGTCTCCGCGTCCGGATACAGCGCCGGTAGCCCGGCCGCCTTCGCACCCAGCAACGCCCGCGCGCCGGCGTTGGCCGTCGCCGTCCGCGCCTTCTCCACCAGCCCTGCCGCAATCTCCGGCCTCAGAATGTAGTCGATGAATCGATGCGCCAGTTCCCCGCGCCGCGACTCCCGCAGCACCGCCGCGCAGTCTGCATAGAGTGAAAAGCCCTCGCGCGGGTACGCGAATCCCAGGTGCGGCGCCGCGTCCATCGCCTGCTGTGCCGTCGTCGCCCAGCTCTGCGCCGCCAGCACGTCTCCCGCCACCACCTGGTCCCGTACCTCGGCGTTCAAGTACGCCCGCAAAAGCGGCTTCTGCCGTAACGCCAGCTCGTATGCCCCGCGCAACTCGCTCTCTGACGTGCTGTTCAGCGAATGGCCCAGAATCTTCAGCGCCGCCCCCAGCACCTCTCCCGAATCGTCCAGCATCGTCATCCGGCCCCGGTACCGCCCGTCCCACAGGTCCCGCCATCCCGTCGGAGCCGGCCGCACTCGCCCGTCGAACAGGATCCCCGCCCCGCCCCACACAAATGGAGCGCACCATTCCAGCCCTCCGTCCCACCCCGGCGCCTGGAACCTCTCGTCCAGGTAAGAGAGATTCCTCAGCCGGCTCCGGTCCAGCCTCGCCAGCAGCCCCATCTCCCGCATCGGCGGAATAAAGTAGTTCGACGGGAACACCACGTCCCATCCCGAGTTGCCCGTCATCACCCGCGCCAGCATCTCTTCGTTCGACTCGTACGTCGCCTGGCGCACCCCGATCCCCGTCTCCGCCTCAAACCGCGCCAGCGCCCCGCCGTCGATGTAGGTCGGCCAGTTCAGCACGTTCAGCCGCAGCCGGTTTCGCCTCGAACAGCCCGCCGGCCCGGCCACCCCCATCAGGAAGAGAATGCGCCGTCTCGTCACCTTTTCCTCAACCTCTCCGATACCAGGATCAGCGCCCCCAGCCCCACCACCATCACCGTCGACACCGCGTTCACCGCCGGATTGGCGCCGCGCCGCGCCATCGCGTACAACGCCATCGGCAGCGTCTCGGAATCCACCCCCGCCACCATCGACGTGATCACGTAGTCGTCGAACGAAATCGTAAACGCCAGCAGGGCTGCCGCGATCACCCCCGGCATCAGGTTCGGCAAAGTCACCCTGCCGAACGCCTGCCACTCCGTCGCCCCCAGGTCCAGCGCTGCCTCCTCCAGCGACCGGTCGAAAGTTCGCAGCCGCGCCAGCACCACCATCACCACGAACGCGATCGAGAACGACACGTGTGCCAGCACCACCGTGTGCATCCCAAGCTGCATGTGCAGATACCGGAACGCCCACTGGAAAAACGCCAGCAGCGACACCCCCGTCACGATCTCCGGCGTCGCCAGCGTCAGCGAAAGCGGCAGCGTGAATGCCCGCGACTCGCGCTTCCACAACCCGTACGCGCACAGCGTCCCGATCGCCGTTGAAATCAGCGTCGCCCCCACCGCCACCACCACGCTGTTCAGCGCCGCCTCCATCAACTGCCCGTCGCCCAGCGCCGCCCGGTACCAGTCCAGCGAAAACCCCTCCCACACCGTGAATCGCGATCGGTTCAGGCTGAACGCGCACAACACCAGCAGCGGCAGGTGCAGGAATGCGTACAGCGACACCGCCGTCAGCGTCAACAGCCGGTTCACGGCAGCGTCTCCCCTTTGCGCCGCGCCTGCATCCACAGCAGTGCCGTCACCAGAGCCATCAACCCCAGGGAAAGCGCCGAGCCGAATGGCCAGTCCCTCGCGCTCGAAAACTGGTTCTGGATCAGAGTCCCCATCAGGATCGTCTTGCCCCCGCCCAGCAGATCCGGCGTCAGGTAGGCTCCCAGGCACGGGATGAACACCAGCATCGCCCCCGCCCGCAGCCCCGGCGCGCACAACGGGATCGTCACCCGGAACAGCGTCTCCACCGGCCGCGCCCCCAGGTCCGCCGCGGTCTCCTCCAGCGCCGGATCCTGCCGCTCCAGCGAGGCGTACAGCGGCAGCACCACAAACGGCAGGTACCCGTACACCAGGCCCAGAATCACCGCCCCCCAGTTGTAGAGCAGCGGCAGCGGCTCGTGGATCAACCCCAACCCAAGCAGCACTGTGTTGACCAGCCCCGTGTCCCGCAGCAGGAACATCCAGGCATATGTCCTGATCAGGAAACTCGTCCAGAACGGCAGCATCACCAGCGCCAGGTAGAGGTTTTTCCGCGCGCCGGCCCGCGCGATGAAAAGCGCCAGAGGAAAGCCCAGCAGCACGCACAGCGCCGTCGAAATCCCCGCCACCACGAACGACTTGATCAGCACGGCCACGTAGAGCGCGTCGGCCATCCGCCGCCAGCCCTCCAACGTGAACGGTGTCGCCACGCCCCCATACGCCCCGCGCGTCATCAGCGAGTAGGCCGCCAGTATCCCCATCGGCGCCGCGAACAGCGCCGCCAGAACCGCCGCCGCCGGAGCCAGGCACAACTCGCGCAGTCCCCTCATTCCGGCAGCCTGATCTCGTCTTCCGCCGCCCACGCCACCTCCACCCGTTGGCCCGACTGCACCCCGTCCAGCCTTGCCACCTCGGCCACCACTCTCTGCCCGCTCTCCGTCCGTGTCTCCACGTGCAGGCAGTTGCCAAGAAATGTCGAGCTCTCCACCGTCGCCGCCATCCGCCGCGCACCCGCGCCGCCCGCCGCCGCCTCGATCCGCGTCTTCTCCGGCCGCACCCCAATCCCGTCGATCCAATTCACCGGTCCCAGGAACCCCGCCGCGAACCGGCTCGCCGGCCGCAGGTAAAGATCCCGTGGACTTCCCACCTGCTCCAGCCGGCCTCTGTTCAGCAGCGCGATCCGGTCCGATACCGACAGCGCCTCCTCCTGGTCGTGCGTGATGAACACGAACGTAATCCCCACCCGGCGTTGCAGGCTCCTCAACTCCGCCCGCACCTGCGAGCGCAGGTTCGGATCCAGCGCCGAAAGCGGTTCGTCCAGCAGCAGGACGTCCGGCTGCACCACCAGCGAACGCGCCAGCGCCACCCGCTGCTTCTCTCCACCGGAAAGCTGCTCCGGCTTCCTGCCCTGCTTGTCCCCAAGCTCCAGCATCTCCACGCACTCTTTCACCCGCCGCCGCCCGTCCCCTCCCCGCTTGTACCGTAGGCCGAACTCGATGTTCTCGCGTACCGTCAGGTGCGGGAACAGCGCGTAGCTCTGGAATACCGTGGAAACATTGCGCTCAAACGGCCGCTTCCCCGCCAGCGATTCCCCTCGCAGCCGCACCTCGCCCGCCGTCGGTTCTTCAAACCCCGCCACCAGCCGCAGCGTCGTCGTCTTCCCGCATCCTGACGGCCCCAGCAGCGAAAACAACTCGCCTTCCCCAATACACAGGTTCAGGTCATCGAGCGCGACTTGCTCCTGGAAGCGCTTGGAAAGTCCGCGCAGCTCGAGCACCGTGCCCATCGCCTTGTCAGGCCATCACCACGGCCGTCCCCGCCGCCGTCACCATCAGCATCCCCCCGCCGTGCGCCGTCGAGATCGTCTCGTAGTCCAGGTCCACCGCGATCACCGCGTTCGCCCCCAGCCCCTGCGCCTCCTCGCACATCTCCTGGATCGCCAGGTCCTTCGCCTTCCTCAGCTCGTTCTCATAGGCAGCCGATCGCCCGCCCACGATGTCCCGGATCCCGGCGAAGAAGTCCTTGAAGATGTTTGCCCCCAGAATCGCCTCGCCGCTTACGATCCCCAGGTACTGCTTGATCTCTTTGCCCTGCAGCGTGGAAGCCGTGACCACAAGCATCGGTGCGCACCTCAGTAGGCGATTTTAGCCGGATTCGCTCTCCAGATGGCAAACGGGGCGCCGGATTCCTCCGCCAGCAGCCTCCCCGTCCTCAGCGTGCGCGCTGCTGCGGGCAGCGGAATCTGCTCGTACAGGAATCCGTCGTCGAAGCCCGCCGCCGCCGCGTCTTCCCGGCTCGCCCCGTAGTACAGCGCCTCCAGCCTCGCCCAGTAGATCGCCGCCAGGCACATCGGGCACGGCTCGCAGGAGGAGTAGATCGTCGACCCGCGCAGCTCGAACGTCCCCATCTTCCCGCACGCCGCCCTGATCGCCACCACCTCGGCGTGCGCCGTCGGGTCCAGCGCCGTCGTCACCAGGTTCACCCCCTCGGCGATGACCTCCCCGTTCCGCACCACCACCGCCCCAAATGGACCGCCGCGCCCCTGCCCCGCATTCTCTGCGGCAAGCTCGATGGCGCGGCGAATGTACTTCTCGTGCATGGCCTCACCCGCAATTGTAGCGGCAGAGCCCCGACCGTTAGGGAGGGGGTCCCCCCCTGTCCCTACTTCGCGCTGAACCTCTCCTCCGCCTTCGCCCAATTCACCACGTTCCACCAGTTGGTCACGTACTCCGGCCGCCGGTTCTGATACTTCAGGTAATACGCGTGTTCCCACACGTCCAGCCCGATCACCGCGTGCCTGCCTTCCATGAGAGGGTTGTCCTGGTTCGGCGCCGACATGATGTCCACCCCGCCGTTGTCCGTCCGGATCAGCCACGCCCAGCCCGAGCCAAAGCGCCCGATCGCCGCCGCGTTGAACTTCTCCTTGAACGCGTCGAATCCGCCGAACTTCGCCGTGATCGCCTCCGCCAGCTTGCCCGTCGGCGCCCCGCCCTTGCCCGGACCCATGATCTCCCAGAACATCGTGTGGTTCCAGTGCCCGCCGCCGTTGTTCCGTACCGCCGTCCGGATCGCATCCGGCGCCCCGGCCACGCCGTTGGCCAGCAACTGCTCCAGGCTCTTGCCCGCCAGCTCAGGCGCCGATTCCAGGGCCTTGTTCAAGTTCGTTACATATGCCTGATGGTGCTTGCCGTGATGGATCTCCATCGTCAGCTTGTCGATGTGCGGCTCCAGCGCGTCATGCGCATACGGAAGCGGAGGCAGTGTGAACGCCATAGTGGTGAGTTACTCCTTCTCCTATCCCAGATGTTTCACCAGCCCAAAAGGATGCGGCCCCGTGCCCTCAGTTTCGGAATCAGCGTCCATCTGCGTTCATCAGCGGCGATCCCCCAGCCCCAGCCCCCAGCCCGAACAATCAACCATCAGCGTCCATCTGCGTTCATCAGCGGCTATCCCCCAGCCCCAGCCCCCAGCCCGAACAACCAACCATCAGCGTCCATCTGCGTTCATCAGCGGCTATCCCCCAGCCCCAGCCCCCAGCCCGAACAACCAACCATCAGCGTCCATCTGCGTTCATCAGCGGCTATCCCCCAGCCCCCAGCCCGAACAACCAACCATCAGCGGCTATCCCCCAGCCCTCTCCAGCGCCCCCGCCACCCGGAACATCCCCGGCTCGTCGAAATGCCGCGTCAGGATCTGCATCCCCACCGGCAGCCCCTCCCCCGTCACCCCGCACGGCACGCTCATGCACGGGATCCCCGCCAGCGACCCCGTGATCGTGTAAATGTCCGACAGGTACATCTGGATCGGATCGTCTAACTTCTCCCCCAGTTTGAACGCCGCAAACGGGCTCACCGGCGCCACCAGCGCGTCCACCTCTTCGAATACCCGCTGGAAGTCCCTTGCGATCAACGTCCGCACCTGCTGCGCCTTCAGATAGTACGCATCGTAGTACCCGTGGCTCAGTACGTACGTCCCCAGCATGATCCGCCGTTTGCACTCCGCCCCAAACCCCTCCCCGCGCGTCATCCGGTACATGTCCGCCATCGTCTGGGCCTCGGCCGAGCGCATCGTGTACCGCACGCCGTCGAACCGCGCCAGGTTCGACGATGCCTCGGCCGTGCAGATGATGTAGTAGCAGGCGATCGCGTACTCGGTGTGCGGCAGGCTCACCTCGACAAACTCGCACCCCTGCCCGCGCAGCAGCTCGATACCCCGCTCGATCTGCTTTCCTGTGTCGTTCGTCAGCCCTTCGAAGTACTCCCGCGGAAGCCCGATCTTCAGCCCCCGCACCGGCTCGACCAGCGCCTCCCCGTAATCCGGCACCGGCGCGAACGCGCTGGTCGCGTCCCGCCCGTCTCTCCCGGCCATCGCCTGCAACACCGCCGCCGCGTCCCCTACGTTCCGCGCCAGTGGCCCGATATGGTCCAGCGACGACGCGAACGCCACCAGCCCGTACCGCGACACCCGCCCGTACGTCGGCGTCACCCCCACCACCCCGCAGAAACTCGCCGGCTGCCGGATCGACCCGCCCGTGTCGGACCCCAGGCTCGCCACCGCCGTCCCCTGTGCCACCGTTGCCGCCGATCCGCCCGAACTCCCCCCCGGCACCCGCTCCAGCGCCACTGGGTTCCGCACCGGTCCGTACGCCGAGTTCTCGTTCGACGACCCCATCGCGAACTCGTCGCAATTGGCCTTGCCCAGCATCACCGCCCCCGCCGCCTCCAGCCGCTCCACCGCCGTGGCGTCGTACGGCGGAATGTACTGGGCCAGCAGCTTCGACCCGCACGTCGTCCGCACGCCCCGCGTGCTGATCACGTCCTTGATCGCCATCGGCACGCCCGCCAGCGCGCCCGGCTCTTCCCCCCGCGCCAGCCGTTCGTCCACCTGCCGCGCCGCCGCCAGCGCCCGCTCGTCGCAAAACGTCAGGTAGGCGTTCGTCTTCGGATTCTCGCTCCGCGCAAACCGCAGTGCCTCCGCCGCAAGCTCCGCCGCGCTGAACTTCTTCTCCCGCAGCCCCGCCTGGATGCCGCTGATCGTGAGTCTGGAGATCTCCATGGCCGCTACCGCTCGATGATCTTCGGCACCTTGAACTGGCCCGCCCCGCTCAGCGGCGCGTTCGCCAGCGCCGCCGCGTTGTCCAGCGTCTCCCCCGGTACGTCCGCTCGCAGCGTGGCCGTCTCGCCCGCCTCGTAGAGCACCTGCGCCATCGGTGCCACACCCGAGGTCTCCACCTCGTTCAGCTTCTCCATGTGGCTCAAAATGCCGTCCAGGTCGCGCGCCATCCGCGCGATCTCTTCCTCGCTCAGCCGGAGGTTCGCCAGCCCGGCCACGTAGCCCACCTGCTGCTCGGTAATCTTCAAGACGCTTGCGCCTTTCTCCGCGAATTGATGTAGATCCGCCGCAGCCCCGGGTCGGCGATGCCGTCGGACTCGTCCGCCACCCGCGCCGCAACCTGCTCCCGCTGCGGCGGCCGCCGCGGAATCCCCACGCGAAACTCAATCCACGAGGGGGCCGACGTCTCCAGCATCTCCGCCATGTTCTTGAGGATATGCGGGCTCAGCGCCGCCAGGTTCCGCCGCCACACCTCGTCCTCCACCTCCACCACCATCCGCCCTTCGCGCACCGCCACCACGCGCGTCCGCCCGGCCAGCCTCTTGCCCACCGCCGCCGGCCATGCCGCCACAATCAACTCCTCCACCGTCAGGTGCTGGTGAGCCGTCTTCAGCTTCGCGATCGTGCGTCCCGCGCGTTCCATCTTGGAATCGCAATTTTACCACGCCGCCCCTCCGCCACCCGCCAAAGCCCCGACCGCCCGACCCGCCCGCCAGAGCCCCGACCGTTAGGGAGGGGGTCCCCTCAGCCCGCCAGAGCCCCGACCGTAAGGGAGGGGGTCCCCTCAGCCGTGTTAGCCTAATGGCCCGATGATCGTTCTCGCCTCCCAATCCCCCCGCCGCCGTGAACTCCTCGCCCAGGCCGGCTTCACCTTCATCGTGCGCGCCCCCGCGGTCGAGGAACTCCACCAGCCCGGCGAATCCCCCGCCGCCTACGTCGAACGCCTCGCCGCCGCCAAAGCCGCCGCCGTCCAGGCCTCGGGCGGCGCCTCTGACGATGAATGGATCCTCGCTGCCGATACCACCGTCGTCGTCGACGCCCACATCCTCGAAAAGCCCACATCGCCCGCCGACGCCGCCCGCATGTTGCGCCTCCTCAGCGGCCGCGACCACTTCGTGCTCACCGCGGTCTGCCTACGCCAAGGCTCGCGCCAGTGGTCCGCCGTCGAATCCACCCTCGTTCGCTTCTCTCCCCTCTCCGAATCGGAAATCATCGCCTACGCCGCCAGCGGTGAACCCCTCGACAAAGCCGGCGCATACGCCATCCAGGGCCTCGCTTCCCGCTTCATCCCCCGCATCGAAGGCTGCTACTTCAACGTCGTCGGCCTCCCCATCTCCCTCGTCTACCGCCTCCTCCGCGACGCCGGCTACCCCGCCTGAATCTCCACCCCAGTGGGACCATCCTCCCGGCCGGTCTCTCGCGCAGAACACACCTTTGCCCGCGCACTTTCCCATCCGCAACCATCCACCGCTCACTGTTAATGTAGACGTGATGGTACGCTTTAGAAACACGCTTCAACACCATGGAAAGCGGTTTCATTATATTACTTGATTCACGAACGTAACTATATTCTGCACTAGAGCGCATATTTATCTTGACATCTGCGAGGGGGGAGGGTAATCTGTAGCCCTGCCGGTGAAAAACATGCGATTCCCGTTGTTTCTCGCAATAGTGGCCGCTCACGTCCCCCTTCTCGCTCAGCAGGCGGCGCCTGCCCCCACTCGATTTGAGCGAATCTATGCCGTGGTCCCCATCACTGGTTCCGGCACAAAGACCGATCCAAAACGGCCGGAATACGCCCCCGCCGAGCCCACACCCGGCGTACGTCCCGATGGCAGCGGCATCCTGGGCTATTCCTGCCTCACCAGCGACGATCAGCGCTTCGCTCTTTGCGAGTTCGTGGCGCGCGATCGCACGGCTTTCCAGGCCCTGCTCGCCGACCGGCGCCCGGAGGTGAAGGTCTTCGAGAAAGGCCTGGTCCCGCGCGCGCAGATTGAGGCCGCTTTCAAAGCCCTCAAGCCCGATTTTGACCTCCGCCGCCTGGAGGCCTACCCGCAATGAAGCAAATGACGCGAATGGCACGATCGCCCCGCGCCAGGCTCCTCCTGCTCGTCGTCCTTGCGCTGCTCTCGGCGGCGCTCCTTCAAGCCGCTTATTCCTACTACTACTCCGACACTTTCTCCACCATCGACACCTCAAAGTGGATTCAGAACGGAACCCTGACGGCCGGTGCGAACGGCCTCACCGGTGGCTGGGGATGGCTCTATTCCACTGTCGCCGTGCCCGATGGCTCCAGTGAATACGAGGTCAAAGGCCGGCTCCGCCTCACCTCCGCCCTCAATGTCGAATACGCTCTCGTGCTGCGCACCGACACCACGCTCAACAACCACTACGCCGTGGAGTACAAACCCACCTACAATTCGGGCGGCGTCTGCAATGGTACTCTGCGTATAAGCCGGTCCTTAAACGGTTCCTGGAGCGTGATGGCATCGACCTCCTACTCCTGCCACGACAACATGGAGATCCGCGGCATCATGAAGGGTTCCACACTTTCTGTTTTTGTCGACGGCGTCTATGCCATGCAGTGGACTGACGCCGCCATCGCCACCGGTAAGCCCGGTGTCTCCCTCGACGCCAACACCGGCCTCTACCGCGTCGATCTCGGCCCGCTTGACCGCGTCGCTCCCTCCGCCGTCAACTCCTCCACCATCACCTACACCGCCCAGGCCGCCCGTGTCGATGCCGCCTGGACCGCCGCCGCGGACGACGCCAATGGCGCCGGAATCTGGAAGTACGAAGTCCTCCGCAACGGTGTATTCCTCTTCAACGTCACCACACCGGCCTTCGCCGATCTCACCGTCTCCCCAGCCACCCTCTACACCTACTCCCTCATCCCGCACGACTTCCACAACAACGAGGCGCCTGCCACCACCTTCAATGTGCTCACCCCCGGCGCCGCCGTCACCCATACCATCACTTCCGCCCCAACCGGTCGCACCCTCACCGTCGATGGCGCCTCCTGCACCTCGCCATGCTCGTTCCAATGGACCCCTGCTTCCTCTCACACCATCGCCACAACACAGACCCAGGCCGGCGCGGCCGGCACGCAGTATCAGTTCTCATCCTGGTCTGACGCTGGCGCAATCTCACACACCATCACCGCCTCTTCCACGCCGGCAACCTACACCGCC
>JACRBC010000147.1 GCA_016213245.1 Candidatus Solibacter usitatus
CAGATGAATACGCCGTCACACATCCATCAGTACTTGATATATATAACGTAAAGAGCGGCCAATCGCCCAATTCGCGCGCGTTTCGGCCTGACGGCCAACCAGGTCACCCTACGCAGGACGGGCCGTGGAAATCGAGGCTAGACAGAGCGAAGGACGGAAGAGGGGCGGCGAGGCTCTGGTTTCGCCGCCCTTTTTGTGTGTATTGGGAGGTGGGAGGAGGGCGGTGAAAGGCTCAAGGGCGGGGCCTGTTGGCCGATGCGTGGGATGGGAGAGAGATTCCCGGAAAGGATCCACGCCATGGAGATCGGCAAAGTCGGGACCCAGGCAGAAGCGCCGGTCATGCCGGCGGCCCACCTGCTGACGCCGCAGCAGCGGCTGGAGCAGGATCAGTTGATCCAGGCGGTCCAATCGCTGAACGAGAGCAAGTTGTTTGGGCAGAACAGCGAGTTGACGTTCAGCATCGACCGCTATACGAAGAAGCCGGTATTGCGACTAGTGGACAAGGCCACGCAGGAAGTGATCCGCCAGATTCCTCCGGAGTATCTGCTCCGGCTGGCCGAAGAGGCTGGCTGAGCGAGGGCAGGATTTCAAAGTCAAGTGGAAGGAGTGCCGGCGGCAGAACATGATGTCCAACCCTTACGGCGACCATCTTGCGGAAGCGGTGAATTCCGCCAGTCCGCTGGAACTGGTGGTGCTTTTGTATTCGAAGCTGAACGGTTCGGTGACTGCGGCACGGCGCTGCCTGGCCTCGGGAGACATCGCCGGCAGGGCCCGGCACGTGAGCCGGGCGATGGAGATTCTGGCCGAGCTCTCAAGCGCGCTGGATGTGGGGCGCGGCGGCGATGTAGCGGTGAACCTGGCCTCGATCTACGCGTTCGCCCTGGTGTCGCTGCAGGAGGCAAATTCGACTCAGTCCGACGGTCCGCTGGAGGTGACAGAACGGGTGCTGGCGCCGCTGACGGAAGCGTGGCGGGAGCTTTGCCCGGAAGGCTGCAATGGCGGAGCCCCGCCGGTGGAGGTGCTGAACCTCAGGTCCCCGGAGGGTGCACCGGTGAGTTGCTGCGGCTGAGCGGCGGCCGGCGTGAGGCCCTGGACGATAAGTGAAGAGAGCCCGAAGCCGCCTTGCGCGGCCATCACCTGAGCGACCTGCTGCTCGGCGAATTCGGCGAGCGAGGCGCCTGCCTGATCCTGACCGGTTCCCAGCCAGCCGGCGGCGCCGCACTCCCGCATGGACTTAAGCATCTGGCCGATCAGGAGGGCTTCAAACTGAGAAGCGGCTTCCCGAATGCGCCGGCTGTCGCCGTCTCCGGCGAGCTGCTGGGATCTGGCTGTATCAGCGGCGCCGGGGGCCGTCGAGAGTCTGTTCACCTGCTGCATCAGATCACCTCGATTTCCGCTTCCAGCGCTCCCGCCGTCTTGAGGTTTTGCAGGATGGCGATGATGTCGCGCGGCGTGGAGCCGATGGCCAGCAGCGCCTTGACAAGATCGTCGACGGTGGCACCCTGCTTCAACTGGATACTCTTGGCGGCCTCCTCTTTGGCGGCCACGTTGACCTGCGGAACCACGGTGGTCTTGCCGTCGGAGAAGGCCTCGGGCTGGGAGACGACGTAGCTGGTCTCAACCGAAACAGTGAGATTGCCGTGCAGGATGGCGGTCGGGCGAATGCGAATCTCGCGCCCGGCCGTGATGGTCCCCGTGCGCTCGCTGATGACGATGCGCGCAGGCCGGTCCGCGTCAACGCTGAGGGCCTCCACCTCAGCGACGAACTGGACGGTCCTCTGTGCCCATTCGGCGGGGATGGCCACCGACACCAGGCCTGGATGTTCGGCACGGGCCAAGTTGGCGCTGAAATGCTTGTTGACGGCCTGAACCAGCCTGGCGGCGGTGGTGAAATCAGCCCAGCGCAACTGTAGGCTGAGCCGGCCGCTGGGTGGAACCGAAGGCGCGGCCTGTTCCACGATGGCTCCATTGGGGATGCGGCCGGCGGTCGGATGGTTGACCGTGGAGGCGTTGCCGCCGCCTCTGCCGGCAGAGAAGCCTCCGGTGAGGACAGGCCCCTGGGCGGCTGCAAACACCGCGCCGCCGGATGACTTGAGCGGCGTCAGGACGAGCAGGCCGCCTTGCAGATTGGTGGAGTCGCCGATGGCGGCGACCTGCACATCGATACGTGTGCCGGGCTGGGCGAAGGGGGGCAGGGTCGCTGTCAGCATGACGGCCGCGGTGTTCCGGACCAGGATGGCGGTGGGCGTGACCTGGACCCCCATCCGGTCCAAGAGGTTGGCCAGCGTCTGTGCGGAGAAGAAGGTCTGGCGCTTGTCGCCCGTGCCGTTCAAGCCTACAACCAGTCCGTAGCCGATGAGCTGGTTGTCGCGAATGCCCTCGATGGAGGCCAGTTCCTTGACCCGCACAGCGCCCTTCAGAAGGAGCCCGGATGCCAGCAGAATAGAGAGGATTGCGCGCATGGTCAGAAGGGCAGCAGCCCCAGGAGGAAGCGATAGAGGAAGCCGGGGCGGCGGATGGCGTCGTTGACCACCCCCTTGCCATCCACGCGGACTTCGAGTTCGGCCAGGCGATCGGAGGAGACGCGATTACTCTGCGACAGATCATTCCACCGCAGGATGCCCCGTACGGTGATGCGCTGCCGTTCGGAGTTGATCATCACCTCTTTGGAGCCGGAGACGACCATGTGACCGTTGGGCAGGACGTGGGTGACGCGAGCCGAGAGCGTGGTTCTGAGTTCGGTTTCCCGTGACGTGGCGCCCTGTCCGTCCAACTTCCCTTCTCCACCGAGATCCGCCAGCGAGGTGAGCGGCCCCGGAGTCTTCAGCGGCCCGGCCATGGCCCGGATGGAGGCCTTGGCCTCGGACTTGCGGCTGGCGCTGGTGGACCCCCGCGAGAGCGCCGAGGCCTTGTCGTAGATGACGATGGTGACTAGGTCATGCAACTGCGCGGCGCGGAGGTCGCGCGCCAGGTCGCCGAAGCGGCCGGCCGGCTCGTAGAGAGAGCCGCTCGAGGCGGCCGGCGGGGTCTGAACCGCGCTGCTCTCCCGGATCAGGCGGTCGAGCGGGCTTTCAGTTTCCTTCCTGGACTTACCGGCCGGCGCCGCCAGCAGCGTGGCGGCTGAGAGCAGGGCGGGGATCCAGCGCCTCCGCCGCATGAAGTTTGTGAGCATTCTTGCCTCCCTCATCGATCCGGACCGCAACCTGTCCTGCCTCCTCGATCCGGCCGCTGAATCGTACGCCGGTCTCGCGGTTTTCGACCACGGCCGGTTGGCCGCGCCGCCCGCCCGTGAGGGCCGCGCCTTCAAAGGCCAGCCGGACGGGGCCCGCATCCACGCGCACAGCGACGCGATCGCCCCGCCGGACAAGCCGCGGTTCTACCAGCATGTCGCGCGTGATGAGTTGGCCGGCGGCGATGGAGCGGCGGGATTCCAGGCCGTTGGCGGCTGCGGCCGTGGCGAGCTCGCCGGGCGGCGCCGGGAACGCGACGAGATCCTCGGTTTCGGTCACGTGCTTCGAGGTGAGGGTTTCACCCGCGCGAACCGGTCTGGCGGCGTGCAGCCTCCGCCGGACGACCGTTACCCTGACCTTGGCCCAAAACGGAACCGTGCGGGCGGCGCCATATCGAACCCGGCCTCTCCAGACGACCGCTTGCCCGGGGGGCGAATCTCGGGAGCGGAGGAGATGCCGGGAGTCGAATTCCAGCACCCCGTCGGGTACCGGCATGCGGCTGTAGTCCACCAGTTCGGCCTTCGCTTCCTCCGGCAACGCGCGCCGCAGGGCGTCCTCTACCGCCGCCCGGGCAACGGGCGAGGCTGGCCGGCGCACGCAGAGCGTATCCACGCCGGTCATCTCCACGCCGCTCAACTCCACGCCGTGGCGGGAGGCGAACCGTCGCAGTTCGGATGCGCCGATGGTGCGTGTCAAGCCGGGCTGGGGGGCCAGGCCGAAGTCCATCCCGCCCGGAATTCGAGCCAGGGCCGGCGCAAACCCGGCCAAGTCGCCGGCCGTGATGCGCTCACCCGCCACCAGAAGGCAGGCGCCGGCTGCTTCGTCCGTCATGCGGAAAGTGAGCAGAACCAGACTGAAGAGGGGACTCATCGCGTCATGTTGTTCACTTGCTGATACATTTCATCGGCGGCGCGCACGACTTTGGAGTTGGCCTCGTAGGCGCGCTGACTCACGATCAGGTTGATGAACTCCTCAACGACCGACACGTTGGACTGCTCCACGTAGCCCTGCATCAGAGTGCCCAAGCCCTCCTGGCCGCCCGGGTTGCCGATGGTCGGTTCGCCGGAGGCGTCGGTGGGGAGATACAGGTTGCGCCCGACACTGTTGAGTCCGGCGGGATTGGCGAAGTTGGCCAACTGGATCTGGCCTCCCAACTGGGCAGTGGACTGGCCGGGCAGAGTGAAGCTCAGCGTGCCGTCGCCTGCGATAGAGATACTCTGGGCCTCGGGGGGGATGGTGAGCTGCGGTTCCAAAGGGTCGCCATCCTGGGTGACGACGTTGCCGTCCCGGTCCATGTGGAACTGGCCGGCCCTGGAGTAGGCGATCTCGCCGCTGGGGCGCCTGATCTGGAAGAAGCCCCGGCCTTGGATCACCACGTCCAGCGG
The DNA here is from genome assembly GCA_016213245.1 of Candidatus Solibacter usitatus. Classification (GTDB taxonomy): domain Bacteria; phylum Acidobacteriota; class Terriglobia; order Bryobacterales; family Bryobacteraceae; genus Paludibaculum; species Paludibaculum usitatum_A. Next base: position 4,616 of record JACRBC010000147.1, read on the forward strand.
GTTGGACGTGGACGAGAAACTCCCCTGCGAAAAGGCGATCGCGTTAGAGGAGACGCGCGTGCCAAGGCCCAGTTGCAGGCCGCTCGGCACGACCGTTTGGGCGCCCGCCGCCGCGCCGGGCTGAACCATGGTCTGGTACAGCAGGTCCTGAAACTGAGCGCGGCGCATCTTGTAGCCGACCGTGTTTGCGTTGGCCAGGTTGTGAGCGATGTTATCGACATTGGTTTGTTGCGCGTTCATGCCGCTGGCCGCGCTGAAAAGTGCCCTGATCATGGTGCTCCTCTACAGATTCAGTCCATTCCACTCCTGGCGCGCTGGCGGTCAGCCATTGACTCGCGCCACCTCCTCCACCGCGCGCCTGCCCATCTCTCCGCCGATCTGCACGGCCCGCTGCAGTGTCTCAAACTGCCGGAGAATACCCACCAGCTTGACGGCCGCTTCGGCCGGGGAGAAATTGGCGGCTTCGAGCCTCCCCTGAAGGACCTCGGCGCCGGAGGACGCCAGTTTTGCCGGGTCCTGCCGCTCAAGAGAGAAATAGACGCCCTCCTGCTTGGCCGGCTGCAGGCCAGGCTCCAGGCCGACGATGCGCAGCCGGCCGAGGGCTGCGCCCTCCTGCCGCACCGTGCCGTCGGGATCCACGCTGAAAGGAAGGCGCGGTTGAAGCCTGATGCGGCGCGGCTCGACAGTGGCGAGTTCATATCCCTGAGGTGTGGTGAGACGGCCGTCGGCGGTCACCTGGATGCGCCCGTTCCTGCTTAACAGCGGGCCGTTTGGTCCATCCACCAGGAAAAAGCCAGGTCCGTTCAAGGCCAGGTCGGTCGGCTCTCCGGTCGGTGTGATCTGGCCCTGCGAAAAATCCGTGTGGTGCAGTTCGACGATCGGCGCCAGCGGCTGGGGCTGGCCGGAGAGGGTGAGCGCGGCCTCCAGGCTGTCCGCGCCGAGATAGAGGTGATAGGCCTCGCGGTCGGCCTTGAAGCCGGGCGAGGAGCTGTTGGCAATATTGTTGGCAACGATGTCGAGGGCTTCCAGTCGCGCCCTCATTCCGGCGGCGGCGGTGCTGGAGATCAAATCCATGATGCCGGACAACCTCCTGACTGAACGCGATGCAATTGAAGCGCCACAAAAAAAGCCGTGCAAACCGCTGATAAGAGCCGCTTCAGGCCCGAAGTGGGACAAATCCCGGTTCCGCGTCGTGCCAATTCGGAACTCAGCAGCTCCGGTGCGGAACGCTCGTGGGTCCATGTGGTTGAATCTGAACACGCACAGTGGCTGGTCCTCGAGTTGCAACTCTTCCGGGCGTGACAGCACTTCCTGTACTCGCGCTGCCCGGACCAATCTTGCAGGCCTCGCCATGGGCGTTCTCCAGCACGGCTCCCGAAAACGGTGCGCCGGCCGTGCCGCCAGGCAGCGGCTTTGCCGCCCTGGTCTTGGAGGGAATCCAGGGACCTCCCCAGGCGGGGACGCACACGGAGGACGGGCTGTGTTTCAGCGCTATGCGGATCCCTGCGGCACCCGCGGGTGAGGATCCAATCCTGGCCATGGGATATGCCGTGGACGGATCGCGGGAGGCCGCGGAAGCGGAATCAGCGCCCGAGGCGGACGCCGCCGATTCCAATGCCGATTCCAATGCCGATTCCAATAAGGTGCCGGTCTCTGAACCGGCAACGAACCTGGTGGTGGTGGCGGCGGTTCCAAACGTCGATGCGCCTTTCGCGTTCTGCTTGACCCCGTGGCGGCCACCCGCCGGCGGTGACGCCGAGGAAGCGGGACGGCGCGTGATGACGGAAGAGGCGTTGGAGTTGCCCGCGGGTCATGTCGCTATCAGTAGGGCCGAGCCATCGCCGCCGCCGGTGGCGGTCTTGCGTACCTTTCCGGATACTCTCCCGGCGCACCCCGGGCACGGACTGGCGCTTCCGCCGGCCCCAGCCGAACCGGTGGCAGGTCCGGGGGTGCCGCTATTGGGGCCGACGCACGAATCCGACGCGCCAGTGGCGGCGGAGGGTCACATGCGTCCGGGTGGTCAATCCATTCCACGGACAACCCACCTGGCCCGCCTGGCCCGCCTGGCCCACCTGGAAGGTGCGGCGGATCTCACGGCGCCGGAGCGTTCGATGGCAGAGCGGTCGACTCCGGATCGCTCGAACGAGGATTCGCTCGGCCGGGGCGCCGCACTGCAGGCCGAGGCCGCCGGGGTGACCCAGCCCCGGTTACGGGAGGAGGGCAGCGCTCCAGCCTTGCTGGCGGCAATGAGGTACGGAGGATCGCCTGCTCTCGCGGCGGCATCACACCCATCCGTTCAGCAACAGCAGGACGAGGCCTCCGGCGCAGAGGTTTACCCAGAGGCGCCGCGGGGGGAGAAGGCCATCGACGATCAGCAGACGGACACTCAGCCGGTACGCGAGGCCCACTCCAGCCGGGCAGAAGCAGCGCCGCCGGCGCGACACGAGGCCCAGTCCTCCGGCCAGCCCGTGCGGCCTGAGCACTCGCCGGGCGCCTCCGCGCCTCAAACCACCCTCGCCGGACGCCATTGCGCCGTACGTTCCAGTGACGTGGTGCAGGCTTCCGCCGGGCTGGAAGCCGCCCCCGAGGGTGAGCCAACATCGGCCAGGCCGCAGGTGACGGACTTGTCGGTGCGGGTCGAGGACTCGCCGGGGCGCAAGGTGGACCTCCACTTTTCCGAAAGCCAGGGCGGGGTCCGGGTCACCATGCTGACGCGCGATTCGTCTCTGGCCGAGACCATCCGCGGGGAACTTCCGCGGATGGAGGCCGGCCTGCGCCAATCCGGTTGGGCGACCGAGTTCTGGGCACCGGCCGCCGCCAGGGGCGGGGAGCGTGGCGATGCCGCGTGGCCGGTTCCCGGTGTCGCGACCGGCAAAGCGGCGGGGGCCGATGTCGGCCGCCCCCAGGAGATGCCTGCCGGAGCCGGGGCGGGCACAGGAGATTCGTCGGACAACCGCCGGACCGACTGGGAACTGGAAGTTGAGGAGAGGCTCAACCTTGCGGCCCTGCGCCGTCTGATGGCCCGCAACTGAAGGGAAACGTGGAAAGGACAGGAGGGATGGCCATGAGTTCGATCACCAGCGCCCAGCCCACAATGAACTGGGGTGACATCGCGGAATTGACGCAGGACCAATCGCAGGCTCAAGCGCCGGATTCGGGCACTGATCGTCTGGCGAACAAGGAAGTCTTCATGAAACTGCTGGTCGCGCAGCTAAAGAACCAGAATCCACTCAACCCGGCCGACGGCATCGAGTTCATCACGCAACTGACCCAGTTCACGCAATTGGAGCAGTCACTGGGAATGAGGCAGGAGTTGGAGACGATCCGCAAGGCGCTGACGGTCGGAGCGACGGCTTCCGGCGCAAGCAATACGGACGGGACGGAAGCGCCCTAGCAGTCAAAAGAACCGCAAGGAGAGTTCCGCATGTTCACATCCTTCTCGACCGCTCTCAGCGCGCTCGGCGCTCACGCGACGGCGGTAGACGTCGTCGGCAACAACCTGGCGAATCTGAACACTCCAGGCTACAAGTCGAGCGTCGTCGCCTTCAGCGATTTGGTGACGCAATCGCTGGGCGCCGGGCTCGGCGAAACACAGGTCGGTTTCGGCGTCGCCCGACCGGTCACCATCCGGCAGTTCTCCCAGGGGGCCATTCAGGCCAGTTCTGGTCCACTCGACGTGGCGATCCAGGGAGACGGGTTCCTGATGGTCCGGGAGCCGATTTCCAGCACCCTGCTGTACACGCGCGGGGGGAATCTGCAGATCAACAAGAGCGGGCAACTGGTCACCGCCACCGGCTTCCGGCTGCAGGGCTGGAATGAAGTCAACGGCTTTCTCGATACGACAATGCCGGTGACGGACGTGATGGTGCCGGTTGGATCGCTGCGGGCGCCGGTGGCCACCAAGGTTTTCTCTTTCGACCTCAACCTCGACGCCTCGGGCACGGCGGGGCCGCCAGCCACTGAGTTTTCCACCTCGATCGAGGTGTACGACGCACTCGGCGGCTCGCATGTCGTTTCGGTCAAGTTCACCAAGGGCGTTAACCCGGGGGAATGGGCTTATGCCATGGGTTTCCCCGACAGCGACCTGTCGACGCCACCGTTCACGGCCGTTACGGGGACCATCCAGTTCGACCAACTGGGGCGCATGAGCGCGCCCCTGGTCACCGATCCGGCTCCGGTGATGAACGTCACCGGCTTGAAGAACGGCGCGGCGGACATGGTCATCAGTTGGAGCCTGTTCAACGCGGGCGCCCCGCGCATCACGCAGTATTCGCAGCCGTCGGCCGTGGCCGCCAACGCGCAGGACGGTTTCCCGGCCGCGCAACTGGTCCGCGTGGGCATTGGGGACGGAGGACGCGTGCTGGCCCAGTATTCCAACGGCCAGCAGGTAGCGGTTGGGCAACTGGCCATGGCGGCGATTCGCAACCCGGAATCGCTGCTCGCCGTCGGCAACAACAACTACCAGTTGAGCGCGCGTTCGGCGCTGCCGGCCGCCGGACTTCCCGGCACCGGCGGACGCGGCGCGATCATCGGGGGCGCGGTGGAGTTTTCCACGGTGGACATCGCGAAGGAATTCACCAATCTCATCGTGTTGCAGCGCGGATACCAGGCCAACGCGCGGGTGGTGACCACTGTCGACGAGATGAGCCAGGAAACCATCAACCTGAAACGCTGATGAGGGGCAGAACAAAAGGTCATGACCGCCGCCGAACAGATCGCTCCCATGGCCGACGTCGCGCTTGAGGTGGAGGTGGAACTGGATCGCCGGGTGATGAGTCTGCGAGAGATGCTCGATCTCAACGTCGGGAGCGTCATTCGAATGACCCGATCGGCCGGCGAGAACATCGACATCCTGGTGGGCGGAGCGCTGGTCGGATTCGGTGAGATCGTCATCATCGAAGACACCATGGGAGTTCGGATCACCGATTTCAACATCGAGGAGTAGTCTGTGCCCGGCATGGAGCAAATGCTTGCAGTTGTGACCGTGTTCTCGCTGCTCGGCGGGGCGCTCTGGATTCTACGCCGCCAGGGAAGGCTGTCGCCGGGCGGGTTCTCGGGCCGGGCGGCTTCCGGGCCCCTTCAGGCAGTCGGCCGGCTGGCGCTTACCCCCCAGCATTGCCTGCACTTGGTGCGCGTGGAGCAGCGCACTGTGCTGATTGTGACCCACGCCGCGGGCGTCTCGTTTGAGCCGTCCGTCCCCGCGTTCGGCCGGATCCTGGAGGAATCGCTCCGCCCCACCGGAGCGGCTTCATGACGCGCTTCACGGCCGCGGCGCTGTGCCCGGCGCTTCTCCACGCGGCGCCAACAGAGACCCTCTTCGGCGTGCCCGTCGGATCCGGATCCGGCGCCGGCCTGGCGCCGCCACTGCAGATCATCCTCCTGCTCACCGCACTGACCCTGCTGCCGGCGCTTATCGTTTCTCTTACCCCGTTTCTGCGCATCACCGTGGTTCTCCATTTTCTGCGGCAGGCGTTGGGCACACAGACCGCGCCCTCCAATCAGGTCATCATCGGGCTGGCGCTCTTCCTCTCCCTCCTCATCGTTCAGCCCGTGCTGAAGCAGGCCTATGACAAGGGCTGGCAGCCTCTGGAGCAAGGCAAACTGTCCGGGGCGGAGGCCTGGGAGCAGGGTTCGCTCCCTCTGCGCCAGTTCCTGTTGCGGTTCGCCCGCGAGAAGGACATCGCCCTGATGCTGGAGATCACCCGCAGCCAGCCGCCACGGAAGCCGTCCGATCTCGAGCTCAGGATTCTGGCACCCGCCTATGTCCTGTCTGAACTGAAGGCTGGTTTTCAGATCGGCGCGGTTCTCTTCCTGCCTTTTCTGATCATCGATATCGTGGTCGCCTCGGTTACGCTCTCCATCGGCATGGTGCAACTGCCCCCGGTGATGATCTCGGCGCCCTTCAAGGTCCTGCTGTTCGTGCTGGTGGATGGCTGGAACCTCGTCGTCGGTTCGCTCATGAGGAGTCTCCAACAGGTGTCATGAACTCTCAAATGGTGGTTGACATCATCCGTCAGGCCTTCCTGATGGCCTTTTGGCTCAGCCTTCCGCTGCTGGCGGTCGGTTTTCTCGCCGGATTGCTGATCAGCCTCCTCCAGATTTTGACGTCGGCGCAGGACCCGGCCTTCGGCAGCGTGCCGCGTCTGGCCGCCTTCCTGGCGGGACTGCTGCTGTTCCTGCCCTGGATGCTGGCACGTATCTGCACCTACACGACGCTGCTGCTGGGAGACCTGGGACGTTATGCCAACTGAAGCGCGGCTCGACGCGTCCAGTCTGCTCGGCTTTCTGCTGGTGCTGGCGCGCGTATCGGTCATGTTCGTCTTCGTGCCCATTCCAGGCTCTCGCGCAGTGCCCGAGACAGCGCGGGTGATACTCATCCTGGCGTTGACTATTGCGCTCTACCCCTTGTGGCCCCGGCCCGAGGCGGCGGTTTCAGCCGGTCTGCTGGTCCTTTGGATAGCCGTCGAAGCGGCCTTCGGCCTGGCGGCGGGCCTGCTGGTTGGGTTTGCGTCCGAGATCTTCGTCTTCGCGGTCCAGGCGGTAGCGGTCCAGGCGGGTTTCTCCTACGCCTCCGCAATCGACCCGTCGAGCGAGGCCGACAGCGGTGTCCTGCAGATCATCGGTCAACTGACGGCTAATCTCTTCTTCTTCCTCTTCGGCATGCACGCCGTGGTGCTCCGGGCACTTGCCCGCAGTCTGGAGGTCTTTCCACCGGGGGCCGCCGTCCAATTGCCCGCCGCCGAAGTGCTGGCCGGAGCAGGAGCGGCCATGATGCAGCTCGGGCTGCGGCTTTCGCTTCCGGTGGCGGCCCTGCTCATGCTGGCCGACGTCACCCTGGCGCTGATCGGGAGGATCCAGTCTCAACTGCAGTTGCTCTCGCTTGCCTTCCCCATCAAGATGCTGGGCGCTTTGGCGGTCTTCGCGGCGCTCACTCCGTTGATGCCGGTGCTGTACCGGCTCGCGATGCGCCACACCACGCGCGCGCTGTTCGAACTGGTGAGATGAGCCTGAATCATGGCCGACCGCGACCAACGCACCGAACAACCGACACCGCAGCGGCTCCGCAAAGCGCGCGAGGAGGGCCGCTTTCCGGTCAGCCGCGAGTTTGTTGCCGCAGTCCAGTTCGGCGTCTTCGCCGCCTTGCTGACCGGGTCGGCGGGGACGTGGTGGCCGGCAGTTCTGTCGGGCATGAGGCAGATGCTGGTGTTGCCCTTCAGGACAAGCTTCGAGCGGCTCGATCCGCCCGTCTTCCTGCTGCACCAGACGGCGCCGCTCTGGATGTCGCTGCTTGCCGGCGGCGCTTTGATGTTAGCCGCGGCGCTGGGCGCGCAGATGGTCTCGACGGGGCTCGGACTGGCGCCTTCCCGCCTGACCCCCGACTTCTCCCGCCTCAACTTCCTCAACAACCTCCGCGAAGTACCTGCCCGCAATGCGAGGGCGGCGGTGGAGGCCTGCGTCATGCTGCCCCTGTTGCTGCTGGTCTGCTGGATGGTGGTCCGGGGAAACCTCCAGGACCTGTTGCGGCTGCCGTTGCAGCCGCTGGCGACCTCGGTGGCCGTGGTGGGGACCTGTCTGTCGGACCTGTTCTGGAAAGCCGCTTTGGTGCTGGCCGCATGGGGGGTGATCGACCTGTTCAGACAGCGGCACCGCTACACCCGCGACTTGCGCATGACCAAGCAGGAGATTCGGGAGGAGTTGAAGCAGTCGGAAGGCAATCCGGAAATCCGCATGCGCATCCGCCGGTTGCGGCGCGAGCTGCTGCGGCGCCGCATGATGGCGGAGGTTCCAAAGGCCACGGCGGTGATTGTCAATCCCACGCACTTCGCCGTGGCGCTGAAGTATGAACTGCCGTCGATGGCGGCGCCACGGGTGGTCGCCAAGGGCAAGAACTATCTCGCGCTACGCATTCGGGAAAAGGCCCTGGCTCACCAGGTGCCGGTGATCGAGAACCCCCCGCTTGCGCAGGCGTTGTACAAGCATGTCGAAACCGGCCAGGAGATCCCGCCGGCGCTCTACCGCGCCGTGGCGGAGGTCCTGGCCTACGTCTTCCGCCTGATGCGCGGAGGGCGGCCCGGCGCGTAGCCGACGGGCGCCGGCACACCGGCTCTTCAGAAGGAAGCCCAGGACAGAATGGCTACGCCTGTCATCACAGCACCCGCGAACCGCCCCGCTCCGGTCTCCACGGCTCACCCGGGCCGCGAGCCGGGCTGGCGCGCCGGTGCCGGGCCGGCGACCGGCCCCTCGCCGGGGGTTGGCCTCCGCCATCTGGCCAGGGCGGAAGTGGCAGTGCCGGTGGCAGTGCTCGGCATCCTACTGGCCATGGTCACGCCGCTGCCTCCGCTGGCGCTGGACCTCCTGATCAGCGCAAACATTACGCTCTCCACTTTGGTGCTGCTGGTCTCGATGTACATCAGGCGGCCGGCGGATTTCAGCGTTTTTCCCACCACCTTGCTGCTGATGACGCTCTTCCGCCTGGCGCTCAACGTCTCATCGGCCCGCCTCATCCTGCTGAACGGCAGCCGCGGAACTTCCGCCGCCGGGGAGGTGATCGAGTCGTTCGGCAACTTCGTCGTGGGCGGCAATTTCGTCATCGGCATTGTGATCTTCCTGGTCCTCATCGCGATTCAGTACGTGGTGATCAACCACGGCGCGGTGCGCATTTCCGAGGTCACGGCGCGCTTCACTCTCGACGCCCTTCCCGGCAAGCAGATGTCCATCGACGCCGACCTGAACGCCGGTTTGATCAACGAAGGCGAAGCCCGCTCGCGGCGCAAAAGCCTGGCGGCCGAAGCGGAATTCTACGGCGCCATGGACGGCGCCACCCGCTTCACCCAGCGCGATGCCGTGGCCAGCATTCTCATCACGGCGATCAACATCGGCGCGGGATTCCTGATCGGCGTCTTGCAGCACAACATGGGACTGGCGCAGGCGTTGGAGACCTACACGGTCCTGACCATCGGCGACGGCCTGGTCACGGTGATTCCGGCGCTGATGATCTCCATCTCGGGCGGTCTCATCGTAACCCGGGCCAGTTCGGAACGCGAGATGGGGGCCGATTTCCACCAACAGATTTTCGGTTTCTACCAGCCCCTGCTGCTGACCTCCGGCGTACTCCTGGCCATGGCGCTGTTCCCCGGCCTGCCCAAGATCCCGTTCCTGCTGCTCGGATGCGGCGCCGGCTACGCCGGCTACCGGATCCGCCGCAGGCAGCAACTCGCCGAGACGGACTCCGCCAACGCCACCCCGCAGGCGCCGAAGGAGAGCCTGGAGACACTGCTGCGGGTGGATTCGCTGGCCGTAGAAGTAGGGCTGGGGCTGGTCCGCATGGTGGAGGGTGCGCAGAACTCGCCGCTGCTGCGCCGCATCGCGGCCATCCGCCGCCAGTTGGCCATCGATCTGGGTTACATTCTGCCGGCCGTGCGGGTGACCGACAACCTGTCGCTCAAGGTGCGCGAATACGTGTTCCTGCTGAAGGGCGCCGAGATTGCGCGATTCGAATTGCCGCACGGCTGCGAGTTGGCCATCCCGCCCGGCGCGGCCGTTCCCGATCTGCAGGGGACGCCTACCCGCGACCCCGCCTTCGGTCTGGCGGCAATGTGGATCCCGGCGCAACTGACGGAGAAGGCGCGCGCCGCCGGGTGCACGGTCGTGGACCCATTGAGCGTGATGGCAACGCACATCTCCGAGCTCGTCCGTTCCCATTGTCACGAGGTCTTCTCGCGCCAGGACGCCAAGCGAATCCTCGATCGCCTGGCCGAAGATCAGCCGCGCCTGGTGGAGGACCTGGTGCCCAAGCTCCTGCCGCTGGCCACCGTCCAGCGGGTCTTTCAGAACCTGTTGCGCGAGCGCGTGTCGATACGCGATGCGGCCAGCATCCTGGAGAGCCTGGGTGAGGCGGCGGCAATCACGCGGAATCCTCTTCTGTTGTCGGAGTACGTGCGCCAGGCGTTGCGGCGCGGCATCGTCCGCCCACACCTGAATGCCGCGGGAGAACTGCCGGTCTTTTTCCTCGACCAGGACCTGGAGCGCGCCATCGAGCAGGCGGTCGAACACGGCGAGAGCGCTTCGCACCTGAACCTGCCGCCGCAGAAGGTCAGCGAACTGCTGGACGCGGTGAGCGCCGCCAGCGGCGCGGGCCAGACCGGAGCGGTGATTCTCACCGGCGCCGGCCCGAGGGTCTTCGTCCGCCAGATGCTGGAGGCTCGCCATCCCCAGATTGCCGTGCTTTCGCACGGTGAAATACCGCCAGGCACGCGCGTTGTGTCGCTCGGCGTGTTGAGAGGTTCGAAATCATGACAGCTCGAAAGACGTACTTTGCCGACACCGTCGAAGCGGCCATGGCTGCGGCGGGCCGGGAACTGGGAGATGATGCGCTCCTGATTGAGTCTCAGCCCGCCCCTCCGGAACGCCGCCGGCTGGGCGCGTATGAGGTTACCTTCGAGGCCGCGATTGCGACTCTACCGCAGCCGGCCGGCGATGCGCCCCCCGCGGCCGGGCCGGCCGAACCGGCCGCACAGGGTGCATCGCAGGCCGAAGTGCTGCGGGCCGAGATCGCCGCGTTGACTGCAATGGTGACGCAGTTGACATCCCTGACCGCTCCGGCCATCCTGCCGAAGGAGCTCCTGCCCGCCGCCGCGCTTCTAGCCGAAGCGGACGTGCCGGCGGACCTGGCGCTCGCTCTGATCGCCGGGGCCTCGCGCCGCCTGGGCGACTTCGACCCCGGACGGACCGTGCCAGCCGAACAGGTGCGCGCGGCGCTGGCCGCAGAGGCCGAGTCCCGATTGCGATGTGATCCAGGCCTGGGCAGGCAGGGCGCCTCCCGCGCGGCGGTGGCTCTGATTGGCCCTCCGGGCGCCGGAAAGACGGTCACCCTGGTCAAACTCGCCGTGCGGCACGCTGTGGCCATGCGGCGCCCGGCGGTGATCCTTACCACCGACACCTGCCGCGTCGCGGCGGCCGACCAGCTTCGCTCCTTCTCCGCCATTCTCGGCCTGCCATTCGAGGTCGTGGAAAACGCCTCCGCGCTGGCGCGCGCGATGCAGGAGCACCGCGCGAAGGAACTCGTCCTGATCGACACGCCCGGCTTTTCGCCGGGCGAATGGGAGATGGCCGAACACTGGGCGGCGATGCTGGAGGGGTGCGGCGAAATCGAGTCGCAACTGGTGCTGCCGGCCACCATGCGTTCGTCCGACGTGCGGCGCGGACTGGCCCGCTGGCGGACCTTCAAGCCGTCCCGGCTGATCTTTACCCGGCTGGACGAGACGCCGGCGGCTGGAGCGTGTCTCACCGCGGCTCAGGACTTTGGCCAGCCCATTTCGTGGCTTTGCGCCGGCCAGCGAATACCCGAGGACCTGGCGCCGGCTTCCACTTCCCTGCTTCTCCAACTGCTGCTGGACGCGGGCGGCCCGCGGCGGCCAACGCTCCACGATTCGAAATCGGCCCGCGCGGCGGCAGCGTGATCAGCAACCCTCCGGTGTCATCATGAACCCCTATCAAACCGCCACCGTCCTGTCGCCGGATGAGCGCGAAAGACTCATCATGGAGCACCTGCCGCAAGTCCGGCTCATTGCGCGGCGCATCCACGAACGGCTCCCTGGGAGCGTCAATCTCGAAGACCTCGTCTCCACCGGCGTCGTGGGACTGATCTCGGCCATCGACCGCTTCGATGTCAGCCAGAACGTCAAGCTGAAGACGTACGCCGAGTACAAGATCCGCGGCGCGATCCTGGACAGCCTGCGCGGCCTGGACTGGGCGCCGCGCCAGCAGCGCCGCCGCAGCAAGCAGATTGAGTCGGCCGTGGCGACCCTGGAGCAGCAACTGAAGCGCGTGCCCACCGAGGAAGAAATTGCCGCCGGGCTCGGCCTCAGTCTGGAGGAGTTTCACGAGTGGTTGGTGGAGATCAGAGGGCTCAACATCGGCAGCCTGGAATCCCATCCCGGGGGGGACGAAGATGGCCGCGACCTGTTGCGCTTTGTGGCCGACAAGGAGGAGGATTGGCCCTCACACCTTCTGGAGCGGGCCGAGTTGAGGAAGCTCCTCAGCCAGGCCATCTCGCGCATGCCGTACATTGAGCGAACCGTACTCGGCCTCTACTATCACCGGGAACTGACGCTGCGCGAGATCTCCCGGGTCGTCAATCTTCACGAGTCGCGCGTTTCGCAGCTCAAGACTCAGGCCATCGTGCGGCTGCGGGCCTTCCTGCGCAAGAAGTGGCCGACCGCGCGCGGAGTGTAGGAGTGGTTGCGATGAATGAACAGAGTCTCTGGTTGGCTTCGGAATGGGCATCGCGCCTTGGACCCACCGTCAGCAACATGACGGCGGAACCGGCGCGGGCCGGCCTGGAAGGCCCCGGTCCTCCACCCCAGCCCGAACCGGATGCGATCATCTGGCGGCAACTTCTCGATCTGACGCCCGAGGCAGCCCTGTGGGTGGTGGCGCCCGCCACCCTGTGGCGTGAACTGGGGCTTATGGTTCTGAAGGCCGCCGGCCTGGATGAGCCGGACGCCTCCGAGGTTCGCGGAACATTTCTTGAAATCCTGCAACAGTCGCTTTCGGCCGTCTGTTCGCTGATCGGCGCCCGGCTCGGCAAGGAGGTAACGCTGGCCGAGGGTATCGCGGCCGACAGCTTGCCCGAGGACATGGACTGGGCTGGTGTGCGCGTTTCCGCTTCACAGAGGCAGCTCGGGACTCTGTACTTCTCCTGCGCGCCGGAACTGGCCGGGGCTCTGGAACCGGCGGAGGTTCACGCTCCCGGGTTGCCGCCCCCGGCGCCGGGGCTCGTGACGGGCTCCCGCACCTTTGACCTCCTCATGGAGGTGGAGTTGCCCGTCGGCGTTTCATTCGGACGCACGCAAATGCGCTTAAAGGATGCCATCAAGCTCACCACAGGCAGCATCGTGGAATTGAATCGTTCCGTTGTCGAGCCTGTCGAGGTCATCGTCAATAACTGCGTCATCGCGCGCGGCGAGGTGGTGGTGGTGGAAGGCAACTACGGCGTCCGGATCCGCCAGATCATCAGCCGCGAGGAACGCCTCAGGACGCTTTTCTAAGCCGGGGCGCGAAGGAGCCTAAAGCTTGGACGGAAGTCCGCCGAACTACCAATTTGGAGTTCTGGATGAACTGGATCCTGCACCCGCTCACCTACTACCTGTTGCTGGCATCGGGCCTGATGTTCTGCCTCTACCTCTTCGTCTCACTGAAGAAGGAGAGCGCCTTGCTTCGACGGCGCCAGCGGGACGATCACGACACGCTCGTTAAGTCCGTCGAGTCGTTCCGCCATTCCCTGCTCCAACTGCAGTCCGCGCTGGCGGACCAGCCGCAACCGCGCCAGCCGGCCGACGAGGCGCCCGTTTTCGGAGCTGCCCTGAATTTCAACAAGCGCAGCCAGGCGCTACGCATGTACCGCCGCGGGGAACCGGCCGAGAAGATCTCGGCCGCATTGCAGATGCCGCGCAATGAGGTGGACCTCATTCTCAAGGTCCACCACGCCAGCGCCGGCCAGGAATAGAAAATGCCGGGCGGTTGCCCGCCCGGTTTGTCCGCGGAAGCCGCGGCTCCCCTACAGTTCGAGCTGCTTCACGGTCACCTTCTGGCCGCGCGGGAGCGCCTTTGGAGCCGCTCCCTCATCCTCCAGAGTCACCGTCACCGTCATTTCCTTCTTTTCCCTCATCAGCACAACCGGCAGAGACTTCTTCGCGTTCGTGCGGGCCGATCGAATGGCGGCCGTCACATCCCGCGGGGCCGTCACCTTGTTCTCATCCACCTTCGTCAGCACGTCGCCAGCCCGGATCCCGGCCTTTTCAGCCGCTGTGTCCTTCATCACCGACCGGACCAGCACGCCCTCCTTTACGCCGAAGTACCCGGCCAATTGAGACTCGCCCAGGGATTCGGCTTCCACGCCCAGTATCGAACTGCGCCACGACATCATCGCCTTCGGAATGTCGGGCATGTTGATCGAGAAGTTGGGGATCTCCACCTTGAAGCCCTCCATCGGGGCCATCCCCGGCATGCCGCTCATCTTCATGGCTTTGCGCGCGGCAATGGTGGCCGAGACGGTCTGTGTCGTGCCGTTGCGGCTGACCAGCATCTTCACCGTCCGTCCAGCGGGCGTCTCGCGGACCAGGCGCACGAATTGGTCGACCCCCTCCACGCGCTGGCCGTTGTACTCCAGCACGACATCGCTTGCCTTCAGGCCCGCCTTCGACGCCGGGCTGTCGTCTTCCACGCGGGTGACTTCGACGCCGTACTCTTCCTTCAGCTTCAGCTCCTTACTCCGCTCGGCGTTCACCTCCTGGACGCCAACGCCCAGGAAACTGCCACCTACTTTCATCACCTGAACGAACCCCGCTATGCCGGAGCTTGCCGGCGGCGGCGGAGCCGGGGGCGCGGGCTGGGCCGGCAAAACGGCCGGCGCCGATGCCAGCGCGGCAATCCGCGCAAATCTCAGAATCGCTGTTGTTCTCATCATGACTCCCTCTTCCCTTCATGCGCCCGGATTGGTCCGAGCCTCGGCCAGCGAACGGGATCTCCGGTTCAGCGGAGCGCCGGCAACCGCCTCCCCGTCTATCGTTGGCGTCTGATCGAGATGGTTCCGCCGTAGGCCGACAGCATGAGTGCCGGCCCACCGCCGTTCAGGGACCCCTGAGCCAGCGACAAGCCTCCACGCCCGGCCTGCACCGGAAGAAGCTGGATCTCCCGGAACTCCGACAGCACCCCGCCGGTCGTCCCGGCGGCCTCGTTCATTGCCTTCACCGTCACCGCCAGGTTAGACGGCACAAAGACCGTAATGTCACCTTTGCCGGTCCCGAGGAATGAGCTCTCCAGAGGCTGGCTCGGGTCCAGGCCGACGAACAGGCTGCCCACGGCCGTGCTGGCCCGGACGCTGCCCGCCACGCGCCTCAGTTGGATGCTGCCGCCGCCCGATTCGCAGCGCACGCCGCGCGCCTTGCCCACCTGAATGCCCCCGGAAGACGTTTCCGCGGTGACCATGCCGCCAGACTCGCCCACCTCGATCCCGCCCTGGGCGGAATGCGCGAACACATCCTGCGCCGCCCGTTCCACTCTGATGTTGCCGGAAGTGGACAACCGCAGCCACCCGCCGGCCTCGCCGACCACGATCTCGCCGCCGGCGGTCTCCAGCACGCCCTCCCGGCCCAGGCGGGCCACCTTGATCGATCCGCCGCCGGAGAGGCAGCGCAGACTGCCCTTCACCATGCCGAAGGTCATCGCGCCGCCGCCCGTCCTGGCCGAAACGTTGCCGCCGATCTCGTCCATTTCCACCGCGCCGGCCGGCGTCCAGGCCTCCACGTCGCCGTCCAGGTAGCGCGCGGTCACCGGGCCGGAGAGGCTCTCCAGCTTGGAAAACCGGATGCGCCGGGGCAACGTGACGGCTAGCTCCGCTCCGGCGGGCGTTTCGCGCCGGGTGGCGATCAGCAGGCACCAGTCGTCTTGCTCCGTGACTTTCAAGTGGGCATCGCCGGCGGAGACCCAGCTATAAGCCACGTCTCCGCGGTTCCCGGAGACCGCCTTCACGCGCCCCGGCGCCACCACCTTGATCCGGTTGGCCTGGGCGCACACACGGCCATTCTGCTGTGCCTCGCCAACCAGGGATGAGGCCAGCAGGATGGTCACCACGCTGCGCATGGTCTAGAAAGTCCCCACCGACGCCTTCATCTCGCTCAGCGCCTTCTGGCTGCGCGAACGCACGTAGCTGTTCTCCTCGCGCCGCAGAAGCTCCTGCAGTACTCCGGCCACCTCCGGCTGTTTGTTCTGCACGAGCAGGTCGATGGCCTGCGTCCTCACGCCCGGGTTGTCGTCCGTCAGCACCACCTGCGCCAGAACCTTGCGCGTCTCCGGATCGCGAGCGAACGTTGTCAGCCCCTCCAGGGCCTTGAGTCTCACTCCGGCGTTGGTGTCGCTCCGCAGGGCGTTCAGTAGCGCCTTGCGCACGATGTCGTTCGAACAGTGCTGCTTCAGAAGGTCGATGGAATCCACCCGGATGCCGGGGTCCGCCGGATCGATGGCGGCAGTCAGCAGCAGCCGCCGGATGTGGTCGTCGTTCAGAGCGCCGGTCAATTCCCTTTGCCGCACTTCGTCGTAGAGCACCCGCACGCGGCCCGAATTGTCTGGATTCACCAGCCGCACGCGGCTCACCACCGCCGGCTGCTCCTGCGGCACGCCCATGCGAGCCAGCGCCGGCGAGTCGGCCGGCACCAGCCGGGCGCCAAGGAATCCCACGGCCAGCATCGCCGCCGCTCCCAGCGGGCGCGCCCACAACGGCGGATGGACCACCCAGCGCCTCCACAGGTCACCGGCCGAGAGCCAGCGCCCCGCCCCCGACCGCTCGGCGCCGATCCGCTCCGACAGGTCCCGGCGGCAGCGCAGCAGCAGGCCGGCCGGCGCCACTGGCTCGCCCTGCTCCAACAGGCCTGCCACCCGCTCGAGTTTCACCCGGTCCGCGCGGCAGTCCAGGCAGCCGTCCAGGTGCTGCTCCAGCGCCTCTTCCTCGTCGAAAGTCAGCTCGCCATAGGCCAGCAGTACCAGTTGTTCCTTGGCCGTCTCGCAGTTCATACGAATGCTCCCAACGCGCTGCGCATCTTCTGCGTCGCGCGGAACAGACAGTTCTTCGCCGCCTCTTCGGTCGTCCCCAGCACCTCACCAATTGCCCTGAGCCTCATCCCCTGATAGTGCCGCATCTCAAAAACCATGCGTTCCCGCGCAGTCATCCCGCCGAGCGTCTCTTCGATCTTTCCCTTCAACTCGCGGCTGAGCAGAACGCGCTGCGGATCGCCGTGCGCGCGCTCCTCGGCCACTGAATCCAGCAGGTCCACCGGCCCGCTGCTGGTCTCCACGACGGTCGACTCGGTGCGCCGCACCTTCCGCTTCCGCATGTGGTCCAGGCACAGGTTGGTCACGATCCGGTACAACCAGGTATGAAAGCTGCAATCGAACCGGAAGTTCCGCAGGTTCTTGTAGACCCGCAGAAACGCCTCCTGGTAGATGTCGTAGGCATCTTCGGGCGAGCGGAGAAGGTTCATCGCCAGCCGCAGGACGCTCTGGTCATACGTCCGTACCAGACGCTCGAAGGCGTCCTGGTCGCCCGCCTGGGCCGCGCGGATCAGTGCCGCTTCATCCATCGCCGTAATCGACCTGGCGCTGGCGTACGAGCCGGCTTCCATCGCCAGAGAAGCTCCACTTTTCACCATATCCTCTTCCGGGGTTTGTCCCCTGAAGAGTCCAGACGTGCCAGAAGACGGAACGTACCGGCTGGCTCCTTTTTTCAGCCCGGCCTGCGATACATTCTACTCGTGGCCACCCCATGACGAAACTCCTCCTTTCCGCCTTCCTCGCAGCCTCCCTCCTTCCGGCCGAAACCGGCCGCGACGCCTGGCTGCGCTACTCCCCCATCCCCGCGCCACCCGTCCTGCCCGCCACCATCGTCGCCGTTGGCAACTCTGCCATCCTGCTTTCCGCCCGGGACGAGCTGATCCGTGGCGTCTCCGGCATGACCGGCCGCACACTCCGCGTGGAGAATACCCTCCCCAGGGAGCCAGCCATCCTCCTTGCCACCCTGTCCGACCTGCCCATCCAGACCGCCCGGCCGGTGTTGAAGGAAGACGGCTTTCTTCTCCGCACCGTCGCGGTCCAGGGCGTCACCCACCTGGTCATCGCCGCTCCGAACCCGCGCGGTGTGCTCTACGGCGTCTTTACTCTTTTGCGCAGGATCGCTCTGCGCCAGCCCGTCTCGCCCCTGGACGAGAAACAGGAGCCCTACGCCCTCATCCGCTGGGTGAACGAGTGGAACAATCTCGACGGCACCATCGAGCGCGGCTACGCCGGCCGCTCCATCTTCTACGAAAACAACGACGTGCGCTCCGACCTCGCCCCGGCGCGCGACTACGCCCGCCTCCTGGCCTCGCTCGGCATCAACGGCTGCGCTGTGAATAACGTGAATGCCAATCCACGCGTCATCTCCCCCGAGTTCCTGCCTCAACTGGCCCGCATCGCCGCCGCCTTCCGCCCCTGGGGGGTCCGCATCGCCGTCTCCATCGACTTCTCCAGCCCCCAGCGCATCGGGAAGCTCGATACCTTCGACCCCCTCGACCCACGCGTCATCGCCTGGTGGCGGGACAAGATCGACGAACTCTACCGCACAGTCCCCGACCTGACCGGCATTGTGGTCAAGGCCGATTCCGAAGGCCGCCTCGGCCCCTCGGCCTACGGGCGCTCCCACGCCGATGCCGCCAACGTCATCGCCCGCGCCCTCAAGCCCCACGGCGGGCTCATCTTCTACCGCGGCTTCGTCTACGACCACCGCATGGACTGGCGCAACCTCAAGAACGACCGCGCACGCGCCGCCGCCGACAACTTCGTCAAGCTCGACGGCCAGTTCGAAGACAACGCCGTCATCCAGATCAAGCACGGCCCCATCGACTTCCAGGTCCGCGAGCCCGCCTCACCCCTGTTCGGCGCGCTGGAGAAGACCAGCCAGGCCGTCGAGCTCCAGATCACCCAGGAATACTTCGGCCAGGCCCGCCACCACGTCTTCCTCGTCCCCATGTGGAAGGAGGCTCTCGACTTTAACCTCCAGGCCGCCGGTCCCGGCACTCCCGTCAAGGCCCTGGTGGCCGGCAGGCCTTTCCGCCGCCCCACCGGCGGCTTTGTCGGTGTCTCCAACGTCGGCCTCAACACCAATTGGACCGGCCACCACCTCTCCCAGGCCAACCTCTACGGCTACGGACGCCTGGCCTGGAACCCCGACCTCACCTCCCGCCAGATCGCCGATGAATGGACGCGCCTGACATTCGACCACCACCCTAAGGTGGTTTCTACCATCAATGAGATGTTGCTCTCTTCGTGGCGCATCTTCGAGAACTACACCGGGCCCCTCGGCGCCCAGACACTGACTGAGATCACCGGCAACCACTACGGCCCGGCCGTTGAGGCCTCCGAACGCAACGGCTGGGGCCAGTGGCACCGCGCCGATGAAAAAGGCATCGGCATGGACCGCACCGTGGCCACCGGCACCGGCTTCATCGGCCAGTACCGCCCGCAGGTGGCCAAGGTGTACGAGTCCCTGGCGACCTGTCCCGACGAACTCATCCTATTTATGCACCACGTGCCCTACACTCACGTCCTGCACTCCGGCAAGACCGTGATCCAGCACATCTACGACACCCACTACCTCGGCGCCGCGGCCGGGGCGGCCTATGTCCCCCAGTGGCAGTCGCTCAAGGGTCTCGTCGATGAGCAGCGGTACAACGAGATCCTGGCCCGCCTCGAGTACCAGGCCGGACACGTTCAGGTCTGGCGCGACGCCGTCAACTACTGGTTCTTCAAGACCTCCGGCATCCCCGATGCAAAGGGCCGCGTGGGTGCCTACCCCGGCCGTTACGAGGCCGAATCCATGACCCTGAGCGGCTATCAGCCGGTCGACGTGAAACCCTTCGAGGCGGCGTCGTTCTCCAAGGCCATCCAGTGCCCCACAACCGCCAAACAGTGTTCGGCTTCCTTGACTTACAACGGAGAGGCTGGCTGGTTCGATCTCGGTGTCCAGTATTTCGACCAGAACAATGGCGTTTCGCGTTTCCAGCTTTTCGTCAACGATCAGCAGATCGCGGAATGGACCGCCGCCGACACCATCCCCACGCGCCGCATCGACGCCCACTCCTCCACCCGCAAACTCATCCGCGGAGTCGCCCTCCGCCCCGGCGACACCATCCGTATTAGCGGCACGCCCGACGGCGCCGAACCCGCGGGCCTCGACTACCTCGAGATCGTGGCCGCTTCCGCCCGGCCCTGACAGTCTCTACGCCCTGGCCAGCGCCCGGATATTCTCCGCCGGCATCCCCGGACTGACGCCTCCGCCGACCGAGAGGATCAGCCCCCTGCCCCCGCTGTCGGCCTTCACCTTCCGCGCCGCTTCTTCCACCATCTCCGCCGTCCCCCGTACCCCGAGTTCCAGCGGCGCCACATTGCCCATGAGAGTCATCCGCCCCTGTGTCTTCGCCTGGGCCTCCGCTACGCCGATTTTGTCGCTCCAATTCAAGACGTCGAAGCCCGTATCGGGCAACTCAGCCAGAAAAGGCCGCACATTGGCGTCGTTGTGGTAGACCTTGATCCATCTGGCCGGGAACGCGTCGCAGATCTGCTTCAAGTACGGATGCGCCCACTCCTTGTACGCCCGCCCCGACAGGAATCCGGCGATATCGTCCAGCACCAGGATCCCCTCCACCGAATCGCCCATCGCCTCGGCCTGCGCCGCCAGCCAGTCGATGACGCACCGCGTCGTCAGCGCCAGCAGTTTGTGCGTCTCTTCCCTGCCGTCGGCGATATCCATCATCAGCGGCGTCACGCCTCGCAGGAACGACGCCACGCACAGCGGTCCCCGCGCCGCCACCACGGGGATGGTGTATCCAGCCCTGAAGATCGCGTCCTTCTGCTTCCTGTACCGTTCCAGCGCAAAGGGCATCAGGCCATCGGTTTGCGGGTTCACCGGCGATAGCAGGTCTACGTCCTCCGCCCGCGGCATGGTTGGTGACTGGTCTGGCGTCTTGTCAACGTGGAAGTGGATCCGGTTGCCGAACGCCGACGGCTCGATCGCCATCCCGTATTCCACCCACCACGACGGGAACAGGATGATCTCGGGAAACTCCCGTATCACTCGGAGGTTCGACTCCAGCCACACCGCCGGATCGACGAAGTACTCCATGTGGCTGACGCCCACGTGTCCGGGAATCCACGGGCTGTCGACGATGAGCGCCACCGGCACTTCCGCGCCGGCCTCACGCCTGGCGGCCCGCTTGAATTCCTCCCACTGCTCTGGCCTCATGGCCTCTAAGCTACACCACGGCGTGCTAGTCGGCGGACTCGACCTCGATGCGGCGGTGCTCGGCGTCCATGACGGTGATCTTGAAGCGCCGGATCTGCCCCGTGCGCAGCCCTTCCTTGCCGCTCGATGCGCCGGCCGATGCCCCGCCCTTCCAGCGCGAAGCGAGCAACGCGGCCAGGTCGTCCACGTCGGCCTTGGCCGCGGCGGACTCGGCTGCGGCGGAAGACTCTTCCCTGGTCTTGCAGCGGGCGTGCACGCCTTCGCCCAGTTCTACCTTGGCATGCGTGGTGTGCACCTCCACCACGCGGCCGGTGAGCAGTTCGCCCACCTGGTGCTCACCGATGAAGGTGTCCGCCGAGGTCGGCTCCAACTGCTTCATGCTCAGCCGGATGCGCCGCTTCTCCTTGTCCGCCTCGAGCACCACGGCCTTCACTACCTGGCCGGGCGAGAGCCTTTCCTTCGGGTGCTGGATACGCGCTTCGCGCGTGATGTCGCCGACGTGGATCATGCCCTCGATGCCGTCGCCGAGGTCGACAAAGGCCCCAAACTGCGCAAGGTTCGTCACCGGCCGCTCCACCACCGTGCCGGGAGTGAAGCGAGTCTCGATGTCGTCCCAGGGGTTGCCGAGCGCCTGCTTCAGGCCCAGCGAGATCTTCTTGTCTCCGGGCTTGATGTCCAGGACGACGGCCTCCACCATCTCGCCCTCATTCAGGATGTCGGAGGGCCTGCGCACCCGCTTGGTCCACGACATCTCGGAGAGGTGGATCAGGCCGTCCACGCCCGGCGCGATCTCAACAAAGGCGCCGAACTCGGCCAGCCGCACTACCTTGCCCCGGACACGGTCACCCTGCTTCAGTTCAGCCGCCGTCTGCGTCCACGGGTCCGGAGTCAACTGCTTCATGCCAAGAGAGATCTTCCGCGATTCGCGGTTGATCTTCAGGATCTTGGCTTCAATGGTCTGCCCGGGCGACAGCAGCGAGGAGGGCTTGTCCACCCTTTGCCAGCTCATATCGGTCACGTGCAGCAATCCGTCGATGCCCGGAGCGATCTCGACGAAAGCGCCGAAATCGGTCAGACTCCGCACCTTCCCCTGCACCACGATCCCTTCCAGCAGGCCGGCCAGCGCTGCCTGTTTGGCCGCCTGCGCCTGTTCTTCCATCACTCCGCGCCGGTCGACCACCACGTCCGGACGGTCCGGATCCTCCACGTCCAGTTTGGTGATGCGGCACTCGATCTGCTGGCCCAGCAGCCTGGGCATGTCCGCCATTTCGCGGATGCCGCTGCGGGAGGCTGGCAGGAACGCGTGAACCCCGTCGGCCACCTGCACGCGCAACCCACCCTTGACCATCTCCGTCACCATGCCGCCGATGACGCTCTTGCTCTCGTAGGCTGACTGCAATCCGGAGAAGTCCCTGGGTTGTACCACCCGGATCGTGGACAAGGTGTAGTAGCCGTCGTCGGTGCGCCCGGAGATGTTCACCATCAGCGTTGTGCCGGGAACGATCCCCGTCGGAAGTCCAGGCGTGTCCGGCCTGAGAATCCCCTCCATCTTGCGGCCGACGTCGACGACGATGGCTTCTTCGCCGACCGATACCACCGTTCCTTCCAGGACCGCGTCTCGCCCTTCGGCGCCATGGTGTTCCGCCTCGAACTGCCGCAGTACATCGCCGAAGGAGGACTCTTCCGCGGCCTGCGGGGCCGGTTCAGCCGGAGTGGTAGCGTCCAGGTTGTGGGGTGAATCGAGGGAATTCATTGACTAACTCGCGAGATGCCTCCATTGTGCCACAACCGCCAAGCCCGTTGGCGCGGCCCCTGCGCTAATATGACGGCTTGGAGAGCGCAGAGCCCATGCCCGCCTGGAAGCGGTTCCTTTACCCGCTCGACCTCGTCTGGCTGCTGCTGTTCTCCGCCCTGGCCTGGGTGAGCCCCACCCGCTCGCCGGCCGAGATCGAAATCCTGGCCATCCTGGCCATCCTCCAAATCGCCGGGCCCAGGGTCCGTGGACTGAGCACCCCTCGGGGCAACCTGGCCGTCATCGCCCTGAAACTCCTCCTGGGCTTCCTGCTCATCGGGGTCACCGGCGGCATCGCCTCCAGCTACTACCTCATCCTCCTTCTGCCCGTCCTGTCCGCCGCCACCACGCTCGGTCCGCTGGGTACCGCCGCCGTTACCGCCCTGGCTTGTGTGGCCTACCTGGCCTTCATCCCCGTCGCCTATCGCCTCGGCTACCTGCTCGAAGGGCTCTTCCTGCGCGACCTGAGCCTGCGCGTCATTTTTCTCCCCGTTGTGGCTTACCTCACCAACGGCCTGGCCGCGGCCAACCGCCAGGCCGTTCTGCGTGCGCAGGCCGTCGCCGCCGAACTGGCCCAGACCAACCTTCGCTTGCAGCAGGCCGAGGACTCCGTCCGGCGCTCGGACCGCCTGGCCGCCCTCGGCCAGCTCACCGCCGGCCTGGCTCACGAACTCCGAAACCCTCTCGGCACCATGAAGGCCTCCGCCGAAATGCTACTGGAGCGTACTGATCCCTCCAACGAACTGGCTCATGAACTCGCCGGCTACATCTCGACCGAGGTCGACAGGACCAACTCCCTGATCACCCGTTTTCTTGAGTTCGCCCGGCCGTTGAAGCTGCGTCTTGCCCCGACCGACCTCAACGCCCTCATCGACAAGGCGATAGAACAGCTCACCCGCGCCAACCCGGCAGATCCCCCTGCCGTCCACAGGAATTACGATCCGTGCATCCCATTGCTCCTGGCCGACGCCGAACTGCTGGAGCGCGTCTTCGTGAACCTGGTGCAGAATGCCCTGCAATCGTCGCCCGACCCGGCCGCAGTGAGCGTAAAGACCAGGGCGGTTCCTGGCTTCGTCGAGATCGCCGTCATCGACCGCGGCGCCGGTGTCAAGCCGGAGCACCGCGAACATATTTTCAATCCGTTCTTCACCACCAAACCCGGCGGCGTGGGCCTGGGCTTGGCGATCACGGCCAAGATCGTCGATGAACACGGCGGCCGCATCAGCCTCGAAAGCGAACTCGGCCGTGGGTCCATCTTCTTGGTTACATTGCCACTTGCCACTCCGCAAGCGCCGGAGCCGTCTCAACCTATGTAAACTCTCGCCTTTTGCCTCGGTTTATTCGCACCGGACCGCAACTTCAAGCGAACAATTTTCGCCGTGCGCCGTCTATCCAAATACTGGTCACTTGTGGAAGCACACGTTTGCATCTTCTGCGGCCGGTGATCGACTCTCAGGAGGAGCCGATAGGCGATGAGTTCCCAATCCCTCGTGAACGGATATGCCGGCGCCGCCGCAGTGGTAGTGCCGGCCATGACCGCCAACCCCATCAATCTGCGGCTCACCCGCAAGGAGCGTGAACTGCTCTCCATCCTGCAGCAGAATCCCGGGCGTTGCATCAGCCGCGATACGCTTCTCCGCACAGTGTGGAAGTACGCTGAAGGCGCCCGCACGCGCACCGTCGATGTGCACGTCCAGCGGCTCCGCCGCAAGCTCGGCCGCGATGCCGCGGCCATCAAAACGATTGTCCGGCTCGGCTACTGCTGGTTCCCCGAACCAGACGCCATTAGCCGCCCCGCGCCTGTCTGGTAATCACTCGCGCGGATCTTCCGCAACCCTTTCCCGGGCCGCCCGCGTCTCATCGCTGTGAGAGATGATGATGAAGGCGCCCATGAAGCAGCGGATTCTCATCGTTGAAGATGAAGAAAAGCTCCGCCGGGTCCTCGCCCTCCAGTTGGAATCGGCCGGCTACGACGTGGAACTCGCCGGCTCGGCCGAAGACGCGCTGAAACTGTCCGACCGCTGCGCTCTGGTGCTCACCGACCTGCGCCTGCCCGCCATGGACGGCATGGCACTGCTGGAGTCCATCCAGCGGCAGAACTCACGGACGCCGGTGGTTGTCATGACCGCCTTCGGCACCGTGGAGATCGCTGTCGAGGCCATGAAGAAGGGCGCCGCCGACTTCCTCCCCAAGCCCTTCTCGCTCGATCATCTCATGGCCGTTGTCCGCAAAGCGCTGGAGGTCCAATCCCTGCGCGACGAAAACGTCCTGTTGAAAGAGGAACTCGGCCGCCGCTACCGCTTCGACAATATCGTCGGCTCCGGCGCCAAAATGCAGGAGATCCTCGGCGCGGTCGCGCGCGTCGCCGCGTCGCGCACCACCGTGCTGCTGTGCGGCGAGTCCGGCACCGGCAAGGACCTCATCGCCCGCGCCGTCCACCACCATTCGCCCCGCGCCGGCCAGCCCTTCGTCAAGATCAACTGCACTGCCATCCCCGAGAACCTGATGGAGAGCGAGCTGTTTGGCTACGAGAAGGGTGCCTTCACCGGCGCCGCCGCGACCAAGCCCGGCAAGTTCGAGCAGGCCGACCGCGGCACCGTCTTCCTCGACGAAATCGGCGACGTGCCCACCGCCATCCAGGTGAAGCTGCTGCGCGTGCTCCAGGAACGGGAGTTCGAACGGCTCGGCTCCAACAAGACCCGCCAAATCGACGTCCGCATCGTCGCCGCCACCAACGTCGATCTGCGCCGCGCCCTGGAGGAGGGCAACTTCCGCGAGGACCTCTACTACCGCCTCAACGTCTTTCCCATTACCATCCCTCCGCTGCGCGACCGCAGCGAGGATATCCCCCTGCTGGCCGAACACTTCCTGCGCAAGTACTCCCGCGAAAACGGCTCCTCCGTCACCGCCATTTCCGAGCCCGCCCGCCACAAGTTGGTGGCCTACCACTGGCCAGGCAACGTGAGGGAACTGGAAAACGTCATCGAGCGCAGCCTGCTCTACGCCTCAGGCGCATCTCTCCAGCCCGAGGACATCCATCTCGACCATGCTCCCCGGCGCGCCACTGCCGCAAACGGCGGCAACGGCGGCGCGTCCGGCAACGGAGGAGAGTTCCTGGCCGCAGGCGTCACTCTGGAGGAGCACGAGCGCGCCCTCATCCGCGAGGCCCTGAAGCGCTCCGCCGGCAACAAGAGCCAGGCCGCCCGGCTGCTCGGTCTGAGCCGGAATGCCCTGCGCTACCGGCTGGCGCAGATGGGGATCGAGTAGGGCACTCCGGCGGCCTGATAAGCTCTTACTTGACGATGCCCGTCACCAGACCAAGATCCGATGGCTTCGTGGTTTGCATCGACCACGGCGGCTACCCGGCCGCGTTGGAAGTGCGCAAACTCTACCCCGTGCTTCGCGACACGGAAGCCGCGACCCAAGGCCTCATCCGAGTCGTCGACGAGTCGGGTGAAGACTACCTGTATCCGGCCCGGCTCTTCAAGCGGCTCACCCTCCCCGCGGAACTCAGGCGGGTCCTGCAAATCGCATCCTGAACCCGCCCGCCAGCGGCCACTGAGGGCCACGCGCGGGCCGCTACAATGGGAAGACCCTGAGCGTCCTATGAGAACCCGTGTGTCCCGGCATTGCGTGATTCTGGCCGCGGCGATGGCCGCCACGATGACTCCAACCACGAGCGCGGAGGTGCGCCGCGCCACCGGCGCCAACGCTCTCAAGCAGCAACTGGAGCGCCTGCGCGTGGTCGGCAGCGTGCTGATGATCGCCGCCCACCCCGATGACGAAAACACCGCACTGCTGGCCTACTGCGCCCAGGGCCGCAAGCTGCGCACCGCCTACCTGTCGCTCACCCGCGGCGAGGGCGGCCAGAACCTCATCGGCAGCGAGCAGGGCGACCTGCTCGGCGTCATCCGCACCCAGGAACTGCTGGCCGCCCGTAAGGTGGACGGGGCCGAGCAGTTCTTTACCCGCGCCGTCGACTTCGGCTTCTCCAAGACCGCCGATGAGACCCTGCGAAAATGGGGCCGCGACCAGGTGCTGGCCGACGTCGTCTGGGTCATCCGCCTCTACCGGCCCGACGTGATCTTCCTGCGCTTCTCCGGCACCACCAGGGACGGCCACGGCCACCACCAGTCCTCCTCCATCCTCGGCCAGGAAGCGTTCAAGCTGGCCGCCGACCCCAAGGCCTTTCCCGAACAGTTGAAGCATGTCGCCCCGTGGCAGGCCAAGCGGATCCTGTGGAACGGCTTCAGCTTCAATCGCCAGCAGGAGCAGGAACTCGACAAGATGCCCGAGCGCCTCATGGTGGACACCGGCGAGTACGACCACGTGCTCGGCTCTTCCTACGGCGAACTGGCGGGCCTGAGCCGCAGCCAGCACCGCAGCCAGGGCATGGGTTCGCCGGAACGCAAAGGCAGCGCCCCCAACTATCTCTTCCACTACGGCGGCGAACCTGCGCGCAGCGACTTCATGGACGGCGTGGGCGTCTCCTGGAGCCGCCTCGCCGGCGGCGCGGCGGTGCAGAAACTGCTCGATCAAGCCGCGGCCGGCTACGATCTGGACGCCCCCGAAAAGGTCATCCCCTGGCTGATGCAGGCGCGAAAACTCATTGCCGCCATCAACCACCCGGACGCGCAGCGCAAATTGAAGGAGCTGGACGAGGCCGTGGTGATGGCCGCCGGCTTGTGGCTGGAAGTGAACGCCTCCCAGGCCGAAGCCGCCCCCGGCAGCCGCGTCACTCTGAACCTGACCGCGGTGAACCGTGGCCACGCCGCGGTCGAGCTCACCGGCGTTCAATTGCAGCAGGCAGGGCGCCTCCCCGGCGCCGCACTCGCCTACAACAAGCCGCACACCGCCCAGCTCCAGTGGACCGTGTCGGACGACCAGCCCCTCACCCAGCCCATCCAACTGCGCGAGCCGCGCAGCGGCGACCTGTACGCGACCCCCAGCCAGACCGACATCGGCAGGGCGGAGGCCGATCCGGTGCTCACCGCGCACTTCCTGCTGCAGGTGGACGGTGCCCCGGTGGAGATCTCCCGCGCCGTGGAGCATCGCTACGTGGACCGCGTGCGCGGCGAATTGACCCGGCCGTTCGTCATCGTCCCCCCCGTGGCCGTGAGGATGCCCCAAACCGCGCTGCTGTTCGCCAGTCCGCGGTCGCGCACCCTTCCTGTTGAAATCGTCGCCAATGCGGCCGCCGTCGAAGGGACGGTGACCCTGCGCACCCCTCCCGGCTGGAATGTGGAGCCGCCGGCGCACGCCTTCAAGCTGGACGAAGCCGGCAAGCAGGCCGTCCTCGCTTTTCAGGTGACGCCCCCGGCGGCGGGCGCCCGCGGTGAACTCGCCGCCGTGGCGAAGGTGGGCGCGCACGAGGTGCCCAGCGGCATTGTGCGTCTCAGCTACGAGCACATCCCGCCCCAGACCGTGCTCGTTCCGGCGCGGACCAAAGTGCTGCGCGAAGACGTGAAGACCTCCGCCCGGCGCGTCGGCTACATCATGGGCGCCGGCGACGAAGTCCCCGCCGCCCTGCGCGAATTGGGGTGCGAGGTCACCTTGCTGGAAGCCGCCGATCTGGCCCGTGGCGACCTCTCACCATACGATGCCATCGTTACCGGCGTCCGCGCCTGGAACGTCCGCGACGACCTGCGCGCCGCCCACCCACGGCTGCGCCAGTACATGGAAAACGGCGGCACGCTCGTGGTCCAGTACAACACCCTCGACGGCATGTTCGGCGGCGGCGACTCGCCCGCCCTGCGCAATATCGGGCCTTTCCCCATCCGCATCGGACGCGACCGCACCACCGTCGAAGAGGCCGAGGTCACGCTACTGAAACCCGACCACCGCCTCTTCCAGAGCCCCAACCGCGTCACCCCGGCCGACTTCGCCGGCTGGGTCCAGGAGCGCGCCCTCTACTTCCCCTCGCAGTGGGATGACCGGTACGAGGCATTGCTCGAATGCCACGATCCTGGGGAAGCGCCGCAGAAAGGCGGCCTGCTTTACGCCCGCGTCGGCAAGGGCGCCTACGTCTTCTCGTCCTATGTCTGGTTCCGGGAACTGCCGGCAGGCGTGCCCGGAGCCTACCGCCTCTTCGCCAACATTGTGAGCGCGGGGAAATAGATGCACGACGCGCCACCGCCGCTGTTTCGCACCTGGCCCCGCATGTACGCCGCCGTCGTCGCCTGGCTGGTCCTCATGATCGTGCTGTTTGACCTCTTCACCAGGAGCTTCAACCGGTGAGGGCCATCGATTGGCTCGTCATGGCCTGCGCCCTCAGCGGCGTCATCCTCTACGGACTCTGGCGCGCCCGCGGCAGCAACACCACCGAGAAGTTCCTGCTGGCCAACAAGACCATGCCGTGGTACGCCATGGCCCTCTCCATCATGGCCACCCAGGCCAGCGCCGTGACGTTCATCTCCACCACCGGGCAGAGCTACGTCGACGGCATGCGCTTCGTCCAGTTCTACTTCGGCCTGCCGCTGGCCATGGTGGTGGTGGCTGCCGTCGTCGTGCCGCGCTTCCTCTCCTCCGGCGTCTACACCGCCTACGAATACCTGGAGCGGCGCTTCGACGCCAAGACCCGCTCTCTCGTCAGCGCCCTCTTCCTGCTCTCCCGCGGCCTGGCAGCCGGTGTCACGCTGGCCGCGCCCGCCGTGGTCATGACCGCCATCCTCGGCTGGCCCGAAGAGTGGACCACCATCGGCGTCGGCATGGTGGTGATCGCCTACACCGTCACCGGCGGCATCTCCGCCATCACCTGGGCCGACTTCGTCCAAATGCTCATCATGACCGCCGGACTCGCCGCCGCCCTGCTCTCCGCCGTCCTGCTGCTCCCTCGCGACGTCTCGTTCTCCGATGCCATCGCCGTCGCCGGAGCCGCCGGCCGCCTGAATCCCATCACCTGGCAGTTCAACCCCAACGACCAGTTCAACATCTGGAGCGGCCTGCTCGGCGGCATGTTCCTCATGCTCGCCTACTTCGGCTGCGACCAGAGCCAGGTCCAGCGCTACCTCACCGGCAAGAGCATCGCCCAGAGCCGCCTCAGCCTGCTGTTCAACGCCGTGGCCAAGGTCCCCATGCAGTTCTCCATCCTCTTCATCGGGGCCATGGTCTTCGTCTTCTTCACCTTCGAAAAGCCGCCCGTGCTCTTCAACCCCGTCGCCCTGGCCCGGGCGGAGAAGAAAACGGAGTTCGCCGGTGTCCGCGCCGCCTACGACAAGGCCTTCGCTGCCCGCCGTGCGGCCGCACTGGCTCTGTCGGATGCGCCGGACACCGTGCAGGCATTCAAGTCGGCACAGAAGGACCTCGACGCCACCCGCCGGCAGGCCGCCACCCTCGCCTCGGACGGCGTGAAGCCGGTGGTCGACACCAACTTCATCTTCCTGACCTTCGTCACCAGGCACTTGCCCGCCGGGCTGGTAGGCCTGCTGCTGGCGGCCATCTTCGGCGCGGCCATGTCGGTCAGCTCGGCCGAGGTGAACTCGCTGGCCACTGTCACCGTCATCGACGTCTACAAGCGCCACTGGAATCGGGACGGCGACGATCGCCACTACCTCCGTGCCTCCCAATGGGCGACGGTCTTCTGGGCCCTCTTCGCCGTCGGCACGGCCCAACTGGTCAAGAACCTCGGCTCCCTGGTGGTGGTGGTGAACCTGCTCGGCTCGTTCTTCTACGGCGGGCTGCTGGGCGTCTTCGCCCTCGCCTTCTTCTTCCCGCGCGTCAAAGGCACGGCCGCTTTCACCGCTGTCCTCTGCGGCGAGGCCGCCATCTTCGCCGCCTGGAAGTTCACCTCGATGGCCTTCCTTTGGTACAACGTCGTCGGCTGCGCCGTGGTGGTGGCAGTGGGGTTGGGGATGTCGGCGCTACGCGATCCGGATTCGACATAGGCTGGCTGTCGCCAGCTTTCCCTGTCACACCACCGGACATGCGGGTCCGCATCCGGCGGTTCGGCGGGTTGAGCTACCGGCCAACCGTCAATTTCGGAATCCCGAGCGAGTCGAAGTGATTCCGTTTCTCTTTCAAGATGAGACTAATAATGTTACAGCGTATTCATGGCAAGACCACGAAGAATCGATCAGCAGTTGGTCGCATCCGCACTGCATGTGGTGCGGCAAACCCAGGACCTCCGGGAGTTACGCCAAGCCTTGGCGGTGGTGCTGCCGGCGGAGCTAAACGCCTCGCTGGAGCAGACGGCACGGGTATTGGGTGTCGGACGAGCAACCGTGCCGCGACTCCAGTCCGGTTTCCGGCAGCAACGCCGCTCCGGCGACGGTGGCCGCCAGGGTTGGGGCGGACGGCGCCGCACGTTGATGAGCGCGGAAGAAGAGCGGGAGTTCCTGCGGCCTTGGGCGGAACAAGCGCAGGCGGGCGGGGTGTTGGTGTTGTCGCCGATTCGGGCGGCGCTGGCGCGGCACTTGGGACGGAAGGTGGCCGCCTCGGTCGTGTACCGGTTCCTGG
The DNA here is from genome assembly GCA_016213245.1 of Candidatus Solibacter usitatus. Taxonomy (GTDB): domain Bacteria; phylum Acidobacteriota; class Terriglobia; order Bryobacterales; family Bryobacteraceae; genus Paludibaculum; species Paludibaculum usitatum_A. Next base: position 35,692 of record JACRBC010000147.1, read on the forward strand.
CGCGACATGGGTGGCGCAAGGTGGCGCCGGACACCCGTCATCCCAAGAGCGATCCGCAGATTCAAGAGGCCTGGGGAAAAAACTCCCGGAAGACTTGGCGACCTTGCTGACACCGGAAGTCGTCGGAACGCGGGCGGCGCGGATCATGTTTCAAGACGAGGCTCGCTTTGGGCGGACGGTGCGGATTCGACGCTGTTGGGCGCCGACGCCGTCACGTCCGAAGGTCGACAATGGCTACGAGCGGCAGTTTGTCTATGTCTGCGGAGCTGTCAGCCCCCTGCAGGGGGAACTGGACTGGAAGATCAGCCCGAAGATGAACACCGAGCAGATGAACCAATTCCTTACACAAGTCAGCCAGGCACATCCGGATGAATTCATCGTCATGGCCGTGGATGGAGCCAGCTCCCACCGATCCCAAGAACTGCGGGTTCCCGAGAACATCCGTTTGCACCGCTTCCCGGGCTATTCGCCGGAACTCAACCCCCAGGAGCATGTCTGGGATGAGCTGCGCGAAAAGGAGTTTCCCAACCGAGTCTTTGAGTCCATGGACGCGGTCGTTGGTCAACTCGAAGCCGGCCTCCCGCGGTTGGCGGCACACACCCAAGCGCTGCGAAGCCTGACGGCCTGGCCCTGGCTATTTCGTCTCAACTTGACAGCTAAGTGGAGGTGCATAAATAACCGCTTCATCCAAGCTGGAGTTTATGGTAGCGTTGATTGATGGCTGGTGGTGCGGAAAGCATTCAGCGGCGTTACCGGGACTTGTCGCCCGTTCTCGACGAACAGGGCCTGCGTCGCTTTGCCGCCACC
>JACRBC010000149.1 GCA_016213245.1 Candidatus Solibacter usitatus
CCCGGCGCAGTTGCCTGCACAACCGCTACTTCCCCGACCTCGAGGATGTCATGAGGGATGTCGAAGACCAGTTCGGGCAATGGAGTCGAGGGAACGAAACTCTTCGTCGTCTATGCGCAATTACTTAGGACGTTCAGTATAGCGCGGATATCGTTGTGGCCCGCGTCGCAGGTTTTGACACTGCGGTGTACGGGCTGCCGGAGAAAGACGTTTACCCGATCCTGTTCGAGCATGATGGGGCGCTGGTCGCCACAACAAAACTCAGCCAGTTCGTTACAGCCCGCTACGCGCCCAATGAAGCCTGGTCTCCTATTTGGAAGAGGATCCTTGGATGGCTGTGTTCACCCAACACGGCTCCGCCGCTTCGATGGATTCCCGCAGTCCGGCCTTCATTTGGCGCTGCGCAAGAGCTGCCGGAAGGCATTGAGGCAGCAGCGTTCCGACGGGGCGTGGCGGCATATTCGAACGCCAGGCTGCTTGTGCATCCGGCCTGGAAAGACGAGGTGTCCCGCGCGGGCAAAGTAAACGACAGTGTGGCGCCTTTGCCGAACGCCGGCTGGCCGCTGGGTGACGGCAAGGAGGGGCTGCTCGAAGGCTTTTCGAGCACCATCTTCCCCGATGGCTCACAGCCCGTCCGGTGGACGCTTCGCAACGACTGCATCGGAGAAGCCTCCTTCCCGCTGGCGTTGTGGAGCATGCTTGACAAGAAGGTGGAGGCTGCCCGCATCGCCGTGAACCTGAACGACTACATCTATACCCACTCCATGCTGGCCAAGGGGCCGCGAGCCGATGCCACCAATCCAGGCTTTGGCCTCGTCGGGTGGAGCTCTCCAGGTTCCGAGGGAGTTTACTACGGCGACGACAATGCGCGTAGCATGTTGGGAACCATTGGAACGTCAGGAGTGCTGAAATCCGGCCGCTGGGACGAGGCGTTGATGCGATGTCTTCTGGCCAACCTTCGCACCACAGGCAAACTCGGCTTTCGTGGAAACCGCATCGATCAGCAGCCCCTCGAGAAGAATGGCTGGCGGCATTACTGGAACAGCGAACAGGTAAACTACGCGCCTCACTACGAAGCGCATCTGTGGGCTTGCTTCCTCTGGGCGCATCACAAGACCGGGTACCAACCATTCCTGGAGCGCGCCGAGGGCGCTATCCGGAGGACCATGGCAGCATATCCGGACCAGTGGCGCTGGGCAAACGGCATCCAGCAGGAACGCGCCCGGATGCTGCTGGCGCTGGCGTGGCTTGTCCGAGTCAAAGATACGCCTGAGCACCGCGAATGGCTGCGCTGGATGGCTCGGGAGATGCTCGCGCTCCAGGATCCTTCGGGCGCCATCCGCGAAGAGCTGGGCGCGCCGGGCAAGGGTAAGTATGGCCCGCCCCGGTCCAATGAGGAGTACGGCAGCAATGAGGCCACTCTGATGCAGCAGAATGGCGATTCGATTTCGGATCTGCTCTACACCACGGGTTTCGCCTTTCTCGCCCTGCACGAAGCCGCCGCCGCTACCGGCGAACCGCTCTACGCCGATGCATCCACCAGGCTCGCGCGGTTTCTCTGCCGCATCCAGGTGCGCTCGGAAGCGCACCCGGAACTAGACGGCTGGTGGTTCCGCGCTTTCGAGTTCAAGCGCTGGGAATACTGGGCGAGCAATGCCGATGCCGGCTGGGGCGCCTGGTCGACGGAAAGCGGCTGGACACAATCCTGGATTGCGGCTGTGCTCGGCATGCGGCAATTGAACACCTCGTTGTGGGACCTGACGCGGGACAGTGGTATTGGCACTCATTTACAAAAGCTGGCGCCGGTGATGTTCCCACCGAAGTGAGCGCGGCGACTTGTCTCGAACGATGCCGGAAAGCGGTGCGAAGAGATACGCCTGAGCGTGTGCCGGCGGTTCCCTTGATCCTGAGCCCTGCTGTTACTGACTGTTCCGCAAGCAAGCAGACTCATCATGCTTTGGCATGATCGGTCTCTGAAGTGTGAAGGAACCCCGGATGATCTCTGGCGTTCGCTTCAGTCCCCGCAGTCCGCTGAGAAGGACTGGCTTCAGATCGTTCTCGCCCACGATTTGTCTTCTTCCCGCGCCGTACGTCTTGACCTCGCGGCAGACCTGCTCGTCCGGATTGAGTTCTCGACGATGCTGAAATAGCGATGGTCTTTCCCGTCCTTCCTCCGGTTGGTGCTGCACAGACCCACCGGGCGCCTTTGTGGATGACTGTGTGTTGGGTGTCGGCCTGACGGATGGCGGCGGCGATGCGGCGGTAGAGGGGTTCGAGGCGGGGCAGGCCGTGGAAGTGGGGGATGGGCCAGTTGCCGAGGTTGATGCCGCGGAGGAGGATGGGGTTGCCGGCGGGGTCGAGCAGGTGTGCGCCCTGCGCGCGGATGAAGTGTTTCGGTGCGGAGACGGCCGGCGCGTGAGAAGATCGAGAGGGCCAGGAGGAGGCAACATGGACCGACGCGCTTTTCTCAGCACTACGGGAGTGGCCGGGGTTGCCGGTGGAACCGCGACGGCCGCGGAGGCGCCGGGGACGGGCCCGCTGACGCGAGAGACTTACCGCGGGCTGTACGCCTACCCACCCACGCCGTTCGCGCCGGACCTGGCGTTGGACGAGGCGGCATTGCGGGCCAACTGCCGCAAGCTGGTCCGGAGCGGCGTGGACGGGATCGTGCTGGGCGGCACCACGGGGGAGTTCTATACGCTGAGCGAGGCGGAGCAGCGGCGCATCGCGGAGATCCTGCGCGAGGAGACGCGCGGGACGGGCGTGGCGGGAGTGCTGGGGACAGCGGGACTGAACACGCCCGAGGTGATCCGGCGGACCGCGGTGGCGATGGAGGCGGGCCTGGACGCGGCGCTGACCATGCAGCCGTTCTATGCCACGCTGACCAAGCGCGAACTGCTGGCCTTCTGGAAGCAGCTTTCGGCGGCGTGCCCGAGGATCGGGCTGATTGTCTACCACTTTGACTGGATCCGCCAGGAATACACGCCGGAGATTTTCCGCGAGCTGGCCGCCTTGCCGAACGTGCTGGGCAGCAAGGAGGGCCATTTTGACTTCAAGGGCTGGCTCACTTTGCAGAAGGCCAGCCCGCTGGTGCACATGAGCGCCACCGACGCCGGCTGGCTGGTGGAGCTGCACCGGCTGAAGGCCCCGGGCGTGGGCAGCGTCAACTTCACGCTGATGCCGCACATCGTGCGCCAGACGCTGGCGCTGTGCGGGGAAGGGAAGTACGAGGAGGCCGAGAGGGCTTTTTCGCCTTTCACCGAGTTTTGCGTCAAGGTGAGGTCCGGCACCGGCAAGCCCTTCCTGTTTCCGGAAGAGTTGGGGAATTGGGGCGAGTATGGGGGGACGGCGCGCGGCAAGGCACTGGCCGAGGCGTTCGGATTCCTGCAGGCAGGCCCGCCGCGCCTTCCGGGGATTGCAGTGCCGGTTGAATTGCGAAAGCGCCTGCGCGACTACATCGAGCGCCGGTACGCCCACCTGATTCCGCCGGCAGGATTTGCGGAGAGCGTCCCGCCGGGGTCGAAGCTGTGGCCGAGGGCCGGGGCATAGGGAAGCGGCTGGTGTTGTGCCTGCGCGGGACCGGGCGGCGTTCCTCGATCCGGGCGCTCAGTTGGTCCGGCGTGGGGTGACACACGCGTTGCGCTGGGAGTGATGGGGCGGTGGCCGGTCGCGACTCCCGGGATTGCTGCGACGAACAGGCTGCGGCACCCAAAAGGAGCAGGGCGAGGAACGGTGTAAGCAAGGCGGGGGATGAGGAGACGTCAGTCGAGATCCAGGGAAGCTTTGAGGGCGAATTCGACGTCTCGCAGGAGGGCGGGGGTGAGAGATCCAACCTTGGCAGTGATCTTGGCGCGGTCCAGCGTGGTCGCCTGATGACATACGGCGAAGCTCGTCAGGGGCAGGCCGGTGGCGGCGCCGGGTAATTCGACGACGGTGGGAGTCCGGCTGCGCTGTGGCGCGGAGGTGGTGATGGGGACCACGATGACTGATCTCCATCCCGGCGCCTGGTTGAAGCCGTCATGAGACACGAGGATGACTGGACGCCTTCCGGTGTGTTCCGAGCCCGATCGGGGAACGAGATCGGCCCAGTAGATCTCGCCCCTCTTCATCCGGCCACCTTGCCGGCATTGAGGAGGTGGTCGATGCCGGCCGCCTCCAAGTCCGGGTCGAGGTCGAAAGCTGTTCCGGCCATTTCGGCGGCGTAGGCGGCGATGGCCTCGTGCCTCGCATTCCGCCACTGTTGCCGCAGCCAGGCATCGATGGCCTCGCGCGCGAGGGTGGTGGCGGGCACCTGTGCGCGCTCGGCCTCGGCCCTGAGATCGGCGTAGGTCTGATCCGGCAGGGGCAAGTGAAAGTTCTTCATGTTGACCGTCCCTGTTTCATTGTGCCACAAAATCGTGGCATGGATCTCTGCCATGAAGTAGATGGCAGCTCACTGCGGCAAGAGCTGCGGTAGGAAGGCCCGCCCCTCAGCCCGTCAACTCGAGCAGGCGGCGCTTGCGCCGGCGACCGGTCAGGGTGGCAGCGCCGACTCAGCGGGTGGGATGCGGGAAGCCGGGGTTGGGGCGGCAGCGATCCAGCGCCACCTTGTCGAGGAGGTCGAGGAGGGCGGCCTGGGCCTGTTGGGGGGAGGGGGCCGCTGATTAAAGCTGATGGACGCGGATCAAGACGGGGGGGCGTGGAGAGATGACGTGCGGGGCAACCTGGGCAGCCACGGCCAGTACCTCGGCGAATACACCGGCACTGACAGCGGCGGGGGAGGCCGGCGTTGCCCGGTGAGGAGGGGCGCCGGCCTTTCCGGTTAGCCGGCGCGAAGCGCGCTGCCGGGATCGACGCGAGAGGCGCGGAGCGCGGGGACGACAGAGGCGGCAGAGGCCACCAACAGGACCAGCAGGGCGACGGCGAGGAAGGTGAGAGGATCGCCGGGCTTGACGCCGAAGAGCATCTGTTTCATGGCGTAGGTGGCCAGGGGGGCGACGGCAAGCCCGGCTGCAAGTCCGGTGAGGGCGACGGTCAGGCCGTGGGAGAGGATCAGGCGCAGGACATTGGCGGCGGAGGCGCCGAGGGCCATGCGGATGCCGATTTCGCGCTCGCGCTGGGCGACAGCGACGGCCATGACGCTGTAGAGTCCCACGGTGGCCAGCACGAGCGCCAGGATGGAGAAGGAGAGCAGCAGGACCAGGGCGAGGCGCTGTTGGGCGAGAACATTGTCGAGGTATTTCGACATGGGCTGGATTTTGTCGACGGAGACCTCGGGATCGACGTCGAAGAAGGCGCGGTGGGCGGGAACGGAGATGGCGGCCGGGTCGCCGGCGACGCGGGCGACCAGGACCATGAAGGGCCAGGGGCGTTGAGCGTGGGGCTGGTAGATGGCAGTACGCGGGGGCTCATCGGGGCGCAGTTGCTTGACGTCGCGGACGACTCCGACGATGCGCGCCTGAAAGCCGTGCTCGCGGATCTTGAGGTCGATGATGCGGCCGAGGGGGTCCACTGATGGAAAGAAGCGTTGGACGAAGGCTTCCGAGACCACCACGACGGGCGGAGCGTTGAGGGTGTCGGCCTCGGTAAACAGGCGGCCGCGGCTGAGGCGGGCGCCGATGACGTCGAAGTACTGGGGGGTGACGGCGGCGTAGTTGGCGTTTTCGCGGCGGCCGGCGTCCGACTGCCGTCCATCAATGGTAAACTCGGCCACCCAGTTGGCGGCCATCATGGGGATGGAGGTGGCGCCGGCGGCGGCGGTGACTCCGGGGATGGCGCGCAGGCGTTCGACCACGGAACGGAAAAACGCGCCGCAGGCTTCGCCAGTGGCGTAGCGGGCGATGGGGATGGTGGCGCGCATGCTCAGCACGCCATTGGGGTTGTAGCCGAGGTCGATGCGGCCCAATTCGATGAAGGTGCGGACGAGCAGGCCGGCGCCGGTGAGGAGGACGACCGAGAGGGCGACCTCGGAGACGACGAGGATGGCGCGGGTGAAGCTGCGATGGATGCCGCCGGAGGTGCCGCGGGACTCATCGCGCAGTACCGAGGCGAGGCTGAGGCGGAGGACGCGCCAGGCTGGGGCGGCGCCGAAGAGGAGGCCGGCGCCGAGGGAGATGGCGAAGGTGTACAGAAGGGTGTGGAGGTCGAGCGTAGCCTGGTTGAGGCGCGGCATGGCGGTAGCGCCCCAGTTGATGATGGAGCGGAGGAGCCACCAGGCGATGGCGATGCTGACGATTCCGCCAAGGAGCCCGAGCAGGACGGCCTCGGTGAGCATCTGGCGGAAGACGCGCCACTGGGAGGCGCCCATGGCGCTGCGGATGGCGATTTCCCGCTGGCGGGCCGCGGCGCGGACCAGCAGGAGGTTGGCCAGGTTGGAACAGGTGATGAGCAGGACGATGCCGACGGCTGCCGACAGCACCGAGAGGGGCTGGCGGGACTCGCCCTGAATCTGGCGGACGGCGGGGACGAGGTAGGCCTGCGAACCGCCGCTGGATTCGGGGTGGGCTTCGGCGATGCGCGCCGAGAGGGCGCGCAGTTCCTCCCCGGCCTGTTGCGGCGTGGCGGGAGCGGCGAGGCGGGCGATGACGAGAATCGAGCGGACGCCGCGGTTGGCCATCAACTGCGGCGTGTAGGGCAGGGGGAGGTACGCGTCGACGGCGTAGGGGGAGCCTCTCAGCGGCGGCATGACCCCGGCTACCAGGTGGATTTCGTTGTCGAAGCGAACGGTCTTGCCGATGATGGAGGGATCCCCGCCGAAATGCATTTTCCAGAATCCGTCGGAGAGGATCGTGGCCTGATTCCTTCCCGGCTCATACTCGCCGGCGACAAAGGAGCGGCCGAGGGCAGGCGATATTCCCAGGGTTTCGAAGTAGTTGGAGGAAACGAAGGTGGCGGCCACGCGGACGGGAGCGCCCTGGCGGACCATCGTAATGGGCTGGTTGATGGTGCCGGCCATGTGGGACAGGGAGCCGATTCTGCCCTGATAGTCGAGGAATTCGGCCAGCGACATGGCGAGTTGGGGCCGGTGGTTGGGGAGGTTGCGGATCCAGACGTAGTAGAGCCGGCCCGGGTCTTTGAAGGGCAGGGGTCTGAGGAGGACGCTGCCGACGATGGAGAAGATGGCGCTGTTGGCGCCAATGCCGAGCGCCAGCAAGAGGATGGCGCCGGCGGTGAAACCGGGCTGGCGGGCGAGCAGGCGCAAGGCGTAGCGGACGTCTTCCCAAAGTGAGGACAAGCGGTGAAGATCTCCTGTTCTGGAGATATAGTACCGTATTTGCGTGGGAATGTGGTGGGAATTAGAGAGGCAGGGCGAGGCGAGCCTGGCAGCCGCCGGCGTCCTGGCGGTTGGAGAGGGTGAGCGAGCCGAAGTGGGCCTCGGCGATCTGGCGGCAGAGGACGAGTCCGATGCCGGAGCCGCCGGGCTTGGTGGTGAAAAAGGGCACGAAGAGGTTGGCGGTATTGGACAGGCCGAGGCCGTCGTCGAAGACGGTGAGAAGGGCGTGGCGTGGCGCGCGCTCCCAGGTGACGGTGACGGAGCCGCCGGTTTCGAGCGAGGCGTCGGCGGCGTTGCGGATGAGGTTGATGAGGAGCTGCTCGAGCTGATCGGAATCGGCGAGCAGCGTGAGAGGCGGGCCGGGAACAACGGTGACGGCGAGGCGGGTTTCGAGGTTGGCTGTGCGATGAACAAGGATGTGAAGGTCCACCGGGCCAAGGCTTGGCCGGGGCAGCCTGGCGAGGCGGGAGTAGGCGTTGAGGAAGCGGCTGAGCGATTCCGAACGGGCGCCGATGACGGCCAGGCCGGAGTGCATGTCGTCCTCCCAATCGGCGGGCCGGGGCTGGCGGGCGAGAAGTTGCGCGAGGCTGCCGGCGATGGACTTGATGGGGGCGAGCGAGTTGTTGAGCTCGTGGCCGAGGACGCGGACGATGCGCTGCCAGGCCTGCAGCTCCTCCTCGCGGAGGGCGCGGGTGAGGTCGCTGACAACGAGGAGGGTGTGGGGCAAACCGCTCTCGCGGAAGGAGGTGCGGCGGATGCCCCAGCGGCCGGAGCCGCCGGGGAAGGCGCGGGTGACGGGACGGGTGTCCTCGAGGTGGAGGAATTCAGCGAGGTCGAGCGAGGCGGCGGTACGAGTGAGCAGACGTTGCCGAGGCTGGGCGAGCAGGCGTTCCCCGGCGCGATTGACGAGGCGCAGGCGCTCATCGGCGTCGAAGGTGAAGACGGCGACGTCGATCTCTTCCATCACTTTGGTGAGGAGGGTGGCGGTCTCCACGGCGCCGAGGCGCTGGGCGCGCAAGGTGGCGGCGATGGCGTTGAGCTGGAGCATGACCTGGCCGAGGGCGTCGCCGGGGCGGGCAAGGCGGCCGCGGATGGAGTAGTCGCCCTCGTGGAGGGCCTCGAGGAGGTTGGCGAGTGTGCGCAGCGGATTGACGACGCGCTCGCGCGCGGAGAAGGCGAAGCCGAGCCAGCAGCCGAGAATGAGGAGAGACACGGTCCAGCGGACCTTGCCGGAGAAGGCATGGCCGGACCAGAGGACGAACAGGGAAAAGGCGACGGCGGCGGAGCCGGCCATGAGGGCGGTGTAGAGGACGCGATTCTCATGAGCTCGGAACCAGTTGGCGATGCGGCGCGCCGGACTCATAGGCCAAAGCGCCGGATGCGCCGATAGAGGGCGCTACGGCTGAGGCCGAGCGCGCCGGCGGCCTGGCTGACATTGCCGTCATGGCGGGCGAGGGCCTTGCGGATGAGGAATGTCTCGACCTCCTCGATGCTCATCTCCTGGAGGCGGCTGGCGGAGTCGTCGCGGGCGGGGCGGAGGGCGAGGTCGGCCGGGCGCACGAGGGTGTCGCGGGCCATGAGGACGGCGCGTTCGATCACGTGGTTCAGCTCCCGGACATTGCCCGGCCAAAGGTGGTCGAGCAAGGCCTGGAGGGCGGCCGGATCGAAACCGGAGACGGGCTTGCGATAGCGGCGCGCCATGAGGGCGAGGTGGCGGGCGGCCAGCAGCGGGATGTCCTGCTTGCGTTCGCGCAGCGGGGGCAGGTGGATCTCGATGGTGTTGAGGCGGAAGAGCAGGTCCTGGCGGAAGCGGCCGGCGGCGCACTCCTGGTGGATGAGGGCATTGGTGGCCGAGAGCACGCGGACATCGACCTGCCGGGTTCTGGAGGAGCCGACGCGTTCCAGTTCGCCGGTTTCCAAAACGCGCAGCAGTTTGGATTGGAGATTGAATGGGAGATTGGCGATTTCGTCCAGGAAGATGGTGCCGTGGTGGGCGAGCTCGAAGCGGCCGACACGGTCGGACTTTGCATCGGTGAACGCGCCCTTGACGTGGCCGAAGAGCTCGCTTTCGAAGACTCCTTCGGCGAGGCCGCCCATGTTGACGGTGATCATGGGCTGGGCGGATCGCTCGCTGATGGCGTAGAGGGTGCGGGCGACGACTTCCTTGCCGGCGCCAGGTTCGCCGGTGATGAGCACGTTGGCATCGGAGGGGCCGACGCGGGCGATCATGTCGAGCACGGGCTGCATGGAGGGCGCCTCGGCGATCATCGCCGGGCGGCTGTCGGCTTGCAGGAGGCGGTTTTCGGCTTCCAGCCTGGCGCCGCGCTGCAAGGCGGCTGAAAGTTGGAGCTGGGTGCGGACGATGGTGAGCAGGCGGGCGTTGTCCCAGGGCTTCTGGATGAAGTCCCTGGCCCCGCGGCGCATGGCCTCGACGGCCAGTTCCACGCTGCCCCAGGCTGTCATGACGACGATGGGGAGCAAGGCGTCGGCGTTTTGCACGCGGCTCATCAGGTCGAGGCCTTCCCGGCCGGAGGTGGTGTCGCGGATGTAGTTGAGGTCCATCAGGAGGAGGTCGTACTCCCGGTGCTCGAGCGCCGCGAGGACGGCCTGGGGGGATGAGACGCAATCGAGGATGAAGCCATCCGGCTTGAGGAGGAGGCGGAGGGCGGCGAGGACGTCGTCCTGGTCGTCGGCGATGAGGAGGCGCGGCTTGGAGGCGGTGGTGGACATGATCGGTTACACGCTCGCGGCTTTACTCGCTGGCGCTGGCGAGGCGACCTGCTCACCCGCTCGCTACCGCTCGCGGCTTTACTCGCTGGCGCTGGCGAGGCGACCTGCTCACCCGCTCGCTACCGCTCGCGGCTCTACGTTCTAAGCGCGCTCGCTACCGCTCGCGGCTCTACGTTCTAAGCGCGCTCGCTACCGCTCGCGGCTCTACTGGCTGGCGCTGGCGAGGCTACCTGCTCACCCGCTCGCTACCGCTCGCGGCTCTACTCAGGAGATCCAGCCATCCACTATACGAACAATGCGGTGGGCATAGGAGGCGTTGGTCTCCGAGTGGGTCACCATGACAATGGTAGCGCCCTGCTGGTTGAGTTTCTTGAACATCTCCATGATTTCGATGCCTTGCGACGAGTGGAGATTGCCAGTGGGCTCGTCGGCGAGGATGACTTTGGGGTTGGCGATGATGGCGCGGGCGAGGCCGACCAGTTGCTGCTGCCCGCCGGAGAGCTGGGAGGGGAAGAGGTCCTTCTTGCCGACGATCTGAAAGCGATCGAGCATGTCGGCGACCATGGCCTGGCGGTCGGCCTTCCTGATGTCGCGATAGGAGAGCGGGACGTCGAGGTTCTCGGCGACGGTGAGGTCGTCCAGCAGGTGGTAGCTCTGGAAGACGAAGCCGAAGTGTTTCTTGTAGATTTCGAAGCGTTTCCCGCGGTCGAGTTTGTGGATGTCGTGATCGAAAAAGCGATACTCGCCGGTCCAGGCGGTGTCGTGCATCCCGAGGACATGGAGCAGCGTGGACTTGCCGGCGCCGGAGGGGCCCATGACGGCGATGAAGTCGCCCTCCTTGATGTCGAGATCGATGCGGCGGAGGACGTAGAAGCGGTCGGGGCCCTGCTGGTAGAACTTTTCGAGATTGCGCAAGGAGATCATGGTTCACTCGTGGCGGAGGGCGATCAGAGGGTCGGTGCGAGTGGCGCGCAGGGCGGGGATGAGGCCGGCGGCGAGGAGAGCGCAGGTCAGGGCCAGAGGCATGGCGACGAAGGCCAGCGGGTCCAGGGACGTCACGCCGAAGAGAAAGCGGCGCAGGAGGGTGGCGGCGCCGAGGCTGGAAGCGAGGCCCACGGGGATTCCGACAGCGGCCAGAAGGAGTCCCTCGCGGAAGACCATGCGGAGGATGTGGGGCCGCCGGGCGCCCAGAGCGAGGCGGATGCCGATTTCGCGGGTGCGCTCGCGGACCGAACCGGCCATGAGGCTGTAGACGCCGAGAACGGCGAGGAAGAGCGCCACTCCGGCCAGGACGGAGAGGATGGAGGCGACGTAGCCGATGCCGATGGTGCTGTCGTCGATCAGCTTGCGGAAGGAGCGGACCAGCGCCAGCGGCTGGGACGGGTCGATGTCGCGGACGGCTTGGCGCACTTGGGGCATGAGTGTGTAGGGATCGCCGGAGGTACGAAGAGCGACATCGAAGGCGCCCCAGCCGGATTGGGTGTACGGAAGGTAGACGAGCGGCTCGGGAGCGCGGCCGGTGAAGTTGTGCAGGACGTCTCCGGCCACGCCGGTGATGGTCCACCAGGCGCCGTCGCCGAGATGGAAGCGGCGGCCGAGGGGGTCTTCGCCGGGAAAGTAATCCTTGACGAAGGCGGCGGTGACGATGGCGGTACGCTGGGCGTCGCGGGATTCGGCGCCACTGAAGGCACGGCCCCGGAGCAGTGGGATTCCGAGAGTGGGAAAGAACGAACCGGAGATGTTCTGGACCTGGGCGACATCCTGCGGCCGGCCGCCGGGAATGCTGGGACGGCCCTCGATGGTGACGAAGGAGCGGTTGGTGGAGTCCGAGTAGGGAAGATTGGAGGTGATGGCGGCGCTCTGGACGCCGGGGGCGCGGCTGAGGGAATCGAGGAGGCGGCCCTGGAAAGCGGCGACGGCGAGGTGGTCGGGGTAGCGGTGCTGGGGGAGGGTGATGCGCAGGGTGAGGACGCGGGCGGGGTCGGTGGTGACCGGCAGCCGGCCGATGGCGCGGAAACCTTTGACCATCAGGGCAGCGCCGGAGAGCAGGACGAGCGCGACGGCGATTTCGCCGGCGACGAGGAAGTTGCGCAGGCGGTGGCGGGCCGCCGTGCCGGTGGCGGAACGTCCCGACTCGTGGAGGTTTTCGAGGATCGGCGTGCGGCTGAGCCAGAGCGCGGGACCGAGGCCGGAGACGATGCCGGCGGCGACGGCGGTGAGCGCCGTGTAGAACAGCACCAGGCCGTTCAAGCCGAGGCGCTGCCAGCCGGGCAGGAAGCGTTCGACTTCGGGGGGCATGGACGACTTCATCAGGTCCAGCGACCAGGCTGCGACGAAAAGGCCGAGGGCGGCGCCGGCAAGGGCGACCAGGATGCTTTCGGCCACCACCTGGCGCAGGAGGCGGAGCCGGGGAGCGCCCAACGCCCCGCGAACGGCCATCTCCCGGGTGCGTGAAAGCACGCGCGAGAATTGCAGGCCGGCGACGTTCAGGCAGGCGATGAAGAGCAGGAACAGCGCGGCGGCGATGGTGATGCGCGTGTACTGCGGCGTCAAGTCGCCGGAGACGCGATGGCGGATGAGCTCCACGCGGGCGCTCAGCCGGCCGTGATTGGCCGGAAACTGGCGGGCGAGATCGCCGGCGAGAACTTTGAATTCGGCGCGCGCCTGATCGAGAGTCGTCCCTGGCTGCAGACGGCCGCAGACGCGCAGATAGAAGGCGTCACTGCCGGTCCATTCGGCGAAGGTGAGGGCGAGCGGCACCCAAAAATCAGAGGGCGGGGGGAAGGTGAAGCCCTTGGGCATGACGCCAACAACCTGAAACGCGCGGCCGCTCAGCTCGATGGTGCGGCCGAGGATATCGGGCGAGGCGCCGAACTGGCGCTCCCAGAGGTTGTGACTGAGCACGACGGAACGGTCGCTGCCGGGGGAGTCTTCCTCCTTGAGAAAGACACGGCCGAGGAGAGGTTGAATCCGCATCACCTCGAAGAAACTGGAGGTGACCCGAGCGCCCTCGATGGGGACGGGGTCCCCCGCGCCGGTGAGGTTGGCTGCCCAGGGGCGGGAAGCGGCGAGCGTTTCGGTGGAGCGGGAGGAGAGGGCGTAGTGAGAGAAGTCGTAGGGAGTGACGGAGTGGAAGCTGGCGGGATCGGATTCGCTCATGGCGCCGAGCATGACGACGCGGTCGATGTCCGGAATGGGCAGCGGCCGCAGGAGCAACGCGTCGGCGACCGAGTACATCGACGTGCTGAGGCCGATGCCCACGGCCAACGCGATGACGGCGGCGGCGGCCGCTCCGGGTTTCTTGAAGAGGCGGTGGACAGCGCCGCGGAGGTCTTCGAGCATAGGGGGCTCCCGCGCCTAGCCTGAGGCGATCGCGGCACGGGTTGCCGCGCGAGATCGTGGGGCGGCAAGCCGGTCGAAACGCCGCTCGAAGCGCCGCATCCGCCGTTCCAGGCGGCGCCAGACGCGCTGGCTCCGCTCATCCGAGGCCTGGGTGGGGTGGCGCGCGGTGGAGACGAGCGAGAGACCGGCTTTGGGCATGCCGAGGGCCGGCACGCGGAAGGCGGCGATCAGCAGCAGCGCGGCGGCGATTCTTCCGGTCATGAGACGGTCCCCACGCTTTCTTCCACGATGCGGCCGTCGAAGAGCCTGATGGTGCGCTGAGCAAGAAGTGCGTAGCGCGGGTCGTGGGTCACCATGCAGATGGTGGCGCCGGAGCGGTGGAGTTCGCTGAGCAGTTCCATGACGGACTCGCCGTTGGCCGAGTCCAGGTTGCCGGTCGGCTCATCGGCGAGCAGGATGGAGGGGCTGCCGACCAGGGCGCGGGCCACGGCCACGCGCTGCTGCTGGCCGCCGGAGAGCTGCGACGGGTAGTGTTTCACGCGGTGGGACATGCCGACGCGTTCCAGCGCTTCATGGACGCGTTTCCTGCGTTCGGCCGAGCCCATGCCGCGGTAGGTGAGCGGCAGTTCGACGTTTTCGTAGACGGTGAGGTCTCCGATCAGGTTGAAGGCCTGAAAGATGAAGCCGATCTCGCGGTTGCGGATGCGCGCGCGATCGCCCAGTTTGAGGTTCTGGACCGCCTGCCCGTTGAGGGTGTAAGCGCCGGAACTGGGGGAGTCGAGCAGTCCGAGGATGGCCAGGAGCGTGGACTTGCCACAACCGGAAGGTCCGGCGATGGTGACGTATTCACCCTTCCTGATGTCGAGGTGGATCCCGGCGAGTGCGTGGGTCTCGACATCTTCGGTGGTGAAGACCTTGGTCACGCCGTCAAGGCTGATCATGCTCTGGTCGCTCATGCTGGCAGTCTCCTGTGCCGCCGCGCGGCGGCGGTGTCTCAGTTCAGGCGCAGGCGGTCCTGGCCGTCCCACGCGGTCATGTCGGAAAGTACGACCTTGTCGCCGACTTTCAGGCCTTCGAGAATCTCGACGGTCTGGACGGAGACGCGGCCGATGCGGACCTGGACTCGATTGGCCTCTTTGCCGCCGGGCGTCAGCCGGAAGAGGCTGATCAGGCTATTGGGCTGGCCGAAAACCGGGCGTTGAACGAACATGACATCGGTGAGGCGCTCGAGCTCGACCGTGCCTTCCACGCTGAGGTCGGGGCGGGCGCCCTGGGGGAGTTTATCCTCCAGGCGGATGTCGACGGTGACATTGCCGAGAACCGCCGCCGGATCGATGCGCGAGACCTTGCCGGCGATCACGCCGTTGTGGGTGTCCACCTGGGCGGCCTGGCCGATCATCACGTCCTTGGCCTGCGTCTCGGGAATCTTGATCTCGGCTTTGAGCCGCTCCGGCTGGGCGATCTTGGCCAGCGTCGCGCCGGCCATCAGCCGCTGGCCGACCTCCACCGCCATCTGTTGCAGGACGCCGTGCGTGCCGGCGCGCACCTTGAGCTGATCCACCTGCTCCTTTCTGAGCCGGTAGGCGGCGCGCAGCTTCTCGATCTGCACCTGCTGGGAGGCGATCTGGGCCTCCGCCGAAGCGCCACTGATGTCCAGGCGCTTCCTGTCAATGTCGAGGCGTTTGGACGATTCCTCGGCCGTGGCGCGAGAGAGACGGACGGTGAGGTCCGGGGTGAGCCCCTCCTTGCCCAGCGCCTCGTCGCGTTCCGACCTGAGCTTGGCCTGGACGAACTCGCTCTCCACGCGGGCAACGGCGGAACGGAGATCGAGGTGTGCGGTTTCGAGCTTGACCCGGAGGTCGGCGAGGTTGGCTTCCGCGGCTTTGACCTGCCACCGCAGGTCTTCGGCGTCCAACTGGAGCTGCGGATTGCTGAGGATGAGGATGACGGTGTCTTTCCTGACCAGCGCGCCGGGGCGGAGGATGATCTTCTCCACGCGTCCCTCGGTGAGAGCGGGAATCAGGAGGGTCTCCTCGGGAACCAGCGTACCGAGGCCGCGGACCTGGCGAAGCATGGGGCCGCGCCTGACGGTGTCGGTCCACAATGTTCCGCCTTCCACGGTGGGGGCCGCCGGCTTCAGCCGGGACAGCGCCCAGGTGATGAGCGGGATGGCGGCCGCAACGATTCCCACCAGGATGGTGCGGCGGATGATTTTCCGCTTCCGGGCTCCTTCGCGCGGGACGTCCATGGAATGCTCTCCCTCAAGTGGTGGCACGCGGCAGGCCATGCCCCAGGAGTCCAGCATATCAATTGTTTTTAACGAGTTGGGGGAATCGCAGAACTCCGGCTCCGGCCCGGAGTGTCCGTTTCCGGGACGACACATGACCGAAAACGTGAAGCACCTCCTTGCGAGTCACTGGAAGGGCTGGCGCCAAAGAGGCGAGTAGCAGGACGACAGGGGGATCGACGGACGCGAAGAGAGGGGAGAAGCTGGAATCAACAGAGAAACAGATTTCTCCTCCTCATAGCGGCCGGCCATCACCTCCTCCGATGGCCGGCCGCTTCACTTTGTGCCGGACAAGAAGCGACAGGCCGACCCAGCTCACGCTCGAGGCCGTCAGAAGGCAGAGGGGTGAGGCGATCGGAAGGACTTGCCGAGGCTGGAGGGATTGGCCAGCAACCGTGCGACCTCGTCATGGGTGAGGGGCGCCCCGAAGAGAAAGCCCTGCACCAGATCGCAGCGGGCGGCACGAACCAGTTCGAGCTCGTCGAACGTCTCGACACCTTCGGCGACCACCTGGAGCCCGCGATGGTGGGCCAGCACCGCGATGGTGTGTACCACGGGAAGGCTGCCGGCGGGGCCTGTCAACTGGCTGATGAAGGTCCGGTCGATTTTGACGACATCGAGCGGCAGGCGGTGCATGTAGGTGAGAGGGGAGCAGCCGACGCCAAAGTCGTCGATGGCGATGCGGATGCCGAGCGAACGAAACTCGGCCATGTGGGAGGCGGATTCGTCCACGTCTCGCAGGATGCAGCCCTCTGTGAGCTCGAATTCGAGGCAACTCCCGCCGATTCCGGTGCGTTTGAGGATCGCCGTGACACGATCGACGAAGCCGGGGCTGGCGAACTGAACGGGCGAGACGTTGAGAGCGATGCGCGGCGGCTGCAGGCCGGTGGCACGCCAGCCGGTGATGTGGCGGCAGGCGGCGGCGATGACCCACTCGCCGATCGGCAGGATGTCGCCGGTTTCCTCGGCGAGGTGGATGAAAGTCTCGGGCCGGATGCGGCCGAGGTCGGGGTGATCCCAGACCAACAGCGCCTCGAGCCCTTGCAGCATGCCTTCGCGGTCCACTTGAGGCTGATAGCGGAGACTGAATTGGTCTCTGGCGAGGGCGAAGCGGAGGGCGCTCTCCATGCGGTAGCGCTCTTCCGGGCGAAAGGCCGGATCGAGGCCGGCGCGTTCTACGGCGCCTCCTCCGCGGCTCTTGGCTCGATGCATTGCGGCGGCGGCGCGGCGGGTGAGCGAGGCGCCGCAGGCGCCGTCCCGAGGAAAGACCGCCAGACCGATGCTGGCAGAGAGGAAGATGTCCCGGCCTTCCAAATGGACGGGCTGTTCAAAAGCAGCGAGGATGATGGAGGCGTGGAGCAGCGCGGCCGGCTCATCGCAGGCGGGAAAGTAGACGGCGAACTCGTCCCCGCCCAGGCGGCAGACCCCGGCGTCTGCGCAAAGGGTACCGGAGAGGCGACGAGCGGTGGCGTACAGGGCGAGGTCGCCCGCACCATAGCCGAGCAGATCGTTGACGTGCTGGAAGCGGTCGAGGCCAATGACGATGACGGCGAATTGGGCAGCGGGGCTGCCGGTGATGGACCTGTTCAGCAGCGACTCGAAGGCGCCTCCCCGCATCAGGCCGGTGAGGGCGTCGACGGGCACATCGTGTTCGATCCGGCCCGCCGGCGTTGGTGCGGTTGCAGCCATGCAACCATCTTGATGAAGATCGGCAACTTTTTCTACACCAAAGTGGACGATAAACGGATGGAATCGTCCTATTCCTGCCAGTACTACGACGCCTGCGGCCGGCGCGTGTGCCAGGTGGTGGCCGACTGGAAGGCCAGGCCGAGCTTCAGGAGCGTGTTTTCGGAGAATGGCCTTCCGACCAGGGAGATGGCCACCGGCAGGCCGTTGGAGAAGCCGCAGGGAAGGACCAGGGCCGGAAGACCGGCGAGGTTGCCAGCCGGGACCAGGGCGCGCAGGCCGCGCGGGGTACCGGCGGTACTGGGGCCAGCGGGCCGATCGAGCGCCTCGGCCAGCCCGGGCGCGACGGAGAATCGGGCCGGGGAGACCAGGACGTCGAAGCTGGAGAAGAGCGCGGTGAGGGACTGCTGGACGAGGCGGCGGGCGCGCATGGCCTGCAGGTAGGCCGAGGCTGGAATGGTGAGACCGGCGCGGAGGCCGGCGATCTGGCGGCGGTCGGCGAGCTGGTCGACACGGCCGCTCCGGATCAGGTCGGCAAAGACCGTGGACCCTTCCGCCGAGATGATGGTGGAGGCCAGGGCGGAGTAGGGGAAGTCCGGCAACTCGGCCGCCGACAGTTGGGGGGTGATTCGGCGGATGACGTCGAGGGCGGCCAGAAGCGGCGCGCGGAGAGGCGATTCGGCGTGAACGTCGAAGTCGGCCGGGGCGAAGCCGACTCTCAGGCCGGCCAGGGGCGGGGCGAGGTCAGGGGCGAAGCGAAAGCTCTTGCCGGCCGATCCGGGATCGGCGGAGTCGCCTCCGGAGATGGCCTGGAGCACGTGGCCGCAGTCCTCGGCCGAGCGGGCGATGGGCCCGATCTTGTCCATGGTCCAAGCCAGGGCCATGGCGCCGGAGCGGGAGACGAGGCCGTAGGAGGGGCGGAGTCCGGTGACCCCGCAGAAGGCGCAGGGGGTGACGATGGAGCCGTTGGTTTCAGAGCCGAGGGCGTAGGGGACCAGACCGGCGGCGACGGCGGAGGCAGAGCCGGAAGAAGAGCCGCCGGACCACCTGGAGCGGTCCCAGGGATTGAGCCCGGGGCCGTTCACGGAGGCCGACGGGTAGCGATAGCCGCCGCCGCCGGCCAGTTCCACCATGGCCAGTTTGCCGATGAGGAGAGCGCCGTTCTTCCCCAGCTTGCGAATCACCGCGGCATCCTCGTCGAAGACCTGCCCGGCGAAGGGCGCGGCGCCCCAGACGGTGGGCCGGCGGGCGGTGGAGAGCAGATCCTTGACGGCGTAGGGAACGCCCTGGAGCGGGCCTCGCGTGCGCCCGCGCTTGAGCTCCTTGTCCACCTGTTTGGCCTGGACAAGGGCGTCCTCGCGAAGCGAGAGGGCGAGGGCGTTATAGCGGGGCCCGAGTTTTTCCAGGCGCTCGCTGAAAGCGCGCGCCAGTTCGAGAGCCGAGAACTCCTTCGCCGACAGGCGGCCGTTGAGCTGGACGGCGCTGGAGAAGAAGAGGTCTTCGGAGAAGGTAGGCATGGCCGTGCTCAGGGCTTGAAGTGGAAGGCGGGTTCAGTGTTGCGCGGGACCGGAACCTTGGAGAGAGCCTCGAGATTGCGGCCCAGGGCCTGCGCGGCGCCGGCCTGCTCACCTGGAGGCGCCGGGGCGGGTTGCGCCTGGAGACCGGCGGCGGGAGCAACCGCGAACAGTGCGGCAAGGGAGCGGCGGGAGAGGGCGGGTTCGTCCGGCATCAGTGGGAGGGCCTGAGTGGGTAGTTTGGGGCGTGGTTGTGGAAATTCGGCAGCGCCTGCTGCTCGGCGATGGCTTCCAGCGCGGCGCGTTCCATGACGGGCTTGGGCGCCGTCTCGCCGGTGAAGATCTGAAACTGGCGGGCGGCCTGTTCGAGGAACATCTCCAGCCCGTGGATGACGGCCTTGCCCTGCTCGGCTGCGCGGCGCAGCAGCACGGTCTCCTGGGGCGTATAGACGAGGTCGAAGACGAGGCTGGCGGGGATGACGTCCTCGAAAAAACAGGCCTGGTTGTGCGGCCACATGCCGAGAGGGGTGGCATGAATGAGGGCGTCGAAGTGGCGCTGGACGGCCTGTTCGGGCATCAGCGGTTCGGCGGAGCAGATTTTGGCCAAAGCCCGGACGCGGTCCGGATTGCGGCCGGTGATGGCCAGGCGGGCGCCGGCGGCGGCCAGAGTGAAGGCGGCCGAACGGGCCGAACCGCCGTTGCCGACGATGAGAATGGAGGACTTGGCGATGCGCAGGCGTTTTTCCAGCGGCACGCGGATGCCGTCGGCGTCGGTGTTGGCGCCGCGCCACTTGCCGGCGCTCTTATAGACCGTGTTGACAGCGCCGATGCGCCTGGAAAGGGGATCGACGGTATCGAGGTAGCGAATGACTCTCTGCTTGTGCGGGATCGTCACACTGAAGGCCGACAGGGGCAACTTGTCGGCGAGCGTGAAGAAGTCCTTCAACTGGAGTGGTGAGACGAGAAAGGGGATGTAGATTCCCGCAAAACGGCGTGCCTGGAGTGCGCGATTGTGGACGGCGGGAGAGATGGAATGGCGCACCGGGTCGGCGATGACGCCGAAGATTTTGGGCTGCTTGACGATTTTGTCGAGGCGGTAGAGGTGCCGCAGGGTGCGGGCGGAGACCTGGCCGGCGGCCGTGCCTTCGGCGGCCGAAGGCGCGGCGTAGGTGATGAAGCCGCCCATGATGGTGCATAGCACGCGGGAGGGGAAGCCGGTCTCCGACATGGCCAGCAAGATGAGCGGGACCTTGGGGTAGGCCTTGGCCAGCGACAGGATGCGGTAGTTGTCCGACGGTTTGCGCGCCGTGGTGACGATCTTGTAGGCGGCGGCCGGGACCTTGAGCATCCGGCGCATGATGGGGTCCATGGCGGGCGTGCCGTCGAAGTTGTGGTAGCTGACGATGATCTGGGCGCGGTTTTCGAGCAGGTCCAGGCGGGCTACGGGGGATTCAGCGCTCTCGATTTCGACGTCGACAGCCTGCGCGCCCGCGTCGACCGCGGCGGCCAGGATGCGGAACTCCTCGTCGATGCTGCCGTTGAAGCGGCCGTGATTCTGGTGGCGGCGGCAGGTGGCGAGAATGTGGGCGTCGGGGTAGAGGCGGAGAAACTCGCGAATGACGGCGAGGCCGTCTTCGGGCTTAGGGAGGTAATCGAGGCGGAACTCCAGGAAGCGTTCGCCGGCGTCCGCTTCGCGGCGGGCCTGCTCCATCAGCCGGTGTGCGTCCGGCAGGCCGAGCGCAATGCAGATTCGCGAGAGAGGTGAGTTTGACGGCATCTGCCTATGGAGATCTGAGGATATCACTTTAAAAAGCGGCCGCCGGAATCCGCCGCGGCGGAATCGGCGGCGAGCCGCGCCTTCCACTCGTCGAGAATGGCGGCGGTGTGCGACGATCCGATGCGGCTGGCGCCGAGCGAATAGGCCGAGAGGGCGTCGTCGAGGGTCTCGATGGCTCCCGCGGCCTCGATGAGGCAAACGTCGCGGAGGACGCGTGCCATCAGAGGGAGATCCCCAGGCTGCCAGCCCGAGGGGCCGAAACCGGTGGCGGTCACGACAAAATCGGCCTCGCAGCGCTTGCAGATTTTGAGAGCGATGACCTTGATGTCCGCGGCGAGGTAGCAGCTTTCCAGAATGGCTTTGAAGCGCGCGCCCGATTCGTGGCACGCGCGGGCGGCCTGCAGAACCTCCATCTCCACATGCTGGAACTGCCGCGAGAGGAGCTTGCCGGTGTTGAGGACCAGGCCGATCTCGCGTGCGCCGCGGCGGACGAGATCGCGCGCTTCATAGATCTTGACGGCCGTTGTGGAGGCGCCATGCGGAAAGCCGGCGGTGGATGCGGTGACGACGGAGGAGCCGTCCAACAGGCGGGCGGCGAGTTCGATGTCAGTGGGGCGCACAGTGACGGCCGCGATGCCATGGCCGACCGCCATGCGGCAGCCTGTGGCGATGTCATCGTCGGTGAGGTCCGGGCGAAGCAGGGCGTGGTCGAATAGCGCGGCCAGGGCTTGCAGCGTGGTCAACGCCGGGCGGGCTTCAGGGGCTGGATCCATAGTGTTCCCCAATATCGTATCCGTGTGGCGTGGTCTTTTGTTCCGGCGAACCACATCTCATGATGGAAGTTGCCGAAGTTGCCGCGGCCCTTTTCCGGCTGGTCGAGGTCGCCGGCGGCGATGTTGAGTCCCACGGCGCGGCCGCCCTGGGCGGGGTCGACGAACCGGCCGGGGGCAAACTCCAGGCAGGGGTTGAACGAAATAGCCCACTCGATGACGTAGCCATGGCCGCCCGCCAGCGGCCTGGCGGCTGCTTCCATGGCGCGCGTCTCGATCCAGCGGCGGTAGGTGTTCCAGGCAGACTCGCGGCTGCGCGGCTCGCCCTCGAGCAGGCCGCCCGTGCCGATGCCGCCGAGCCGGGACTTGGTAAGGTTGGCCACCATCTGCCAGGAGGAGCCGTCTCCGGCGGCGTAAGCGTCCCTGGCGACGGGCCCGCCGGCGTGGACGAGGATTTCGATTTCATCGCCGAACCACGGCCAGCCCGCGCGTGTGAGCTCGTGCGCACGAGCGTTGTTGGGCGGGAGCCAGCGCGGCGTGTCGATGCCGTAAAGCACGTCGTCGCGCACCAGAAAGGCGAAGTAGAGGCGGCGGGCGTCGTGCTTCACATATCCGGTGAAAGACAGATCGCTCGGATCGCGGACGGGCGAGAATTGCGCCAGCCAGCCCTGCGGGCCGCGGAAGACGGAGGCATCGTCCCACTCGCCGGGGGAAATGACGCCGTCGAGCTTCGGGGCGGCGCCGGCGGGCGAAACGAGGCTGCGAGGAAAATCGCCAGCCACGAGCGTGCCGGCGATGGACAGCAGTAGGGCGGCGAGGGGCCGCGGCATCGTGCCGTTCCTTTCGTCTAGGGCCTTCTCTTGGCCGGGGCCCTGGGAGAGACGCTCAGGCCCATGCCCTTGAGTTCGCTGCGCGCCCAGTTGGCCGCGTCGGAGTTCGGCGCCAGACTGATGCAGGCGCGGAACTCCTTTTCCGCCTCGCTGCGGCGGTCGAGCTTATTGAGGGCGCGGCCCTTCATCAGGTGGGAATCGGCCGTCTTGGCGTTCTTCGGGTACGCCTCCAGCACCTTGTCGAAGGCCGGGATCGCCTGATCGTACTGTTTCTGGTTATAGAGGATCTCGCCGATGTAGTACTGGGCGTTGGGAGCAAGGTCGGTGTCGCCGAACCAGCAGAGATAGTCGGTGAAGCCTTTGACGGAGAGCTCCAGGTTGCCGCCGGACTTGTCGCGCAACGCGTCCTGGTAGAGCCCAGAGGCGGTGATGCCGGCAGGCGCCGGCGCCGGGCAGCCCTTGGCCGTCTCGGCGGGCGGCGGCGGCGCCGGGGGCGCCTGCATGGTCTTGATCACGTTGGTGAGGTCGGCCACCCGCTGGTCGAGTTTGCCGAGGCGCGTGTTCACCTCGTCCACCGATTCGCGGATGTAGCCGAAGTCCTGGGCGAGGTTATCGACTTTGCCGCTCACGCCGGACAGCGGCGTGGCCATCGACTTCTCCATGCGGTCCTTCAGCCCGCTGTCGAGAACCGTGAGCGCTCGGCTGGTGGTGGCGATCTGGTCCTGGATGGCCTTGAGGGTGGCTTCGATGCCGGCCAGACGGTCGCTCTGGGCCTTGGCGTTGGAGCGGACCTCCTCCTGGAGCAGCGCCAGATCGCGGCCGAGTTCGACGATCTCCTTCTTTTGTGCGAAGCAGGACGCAGGGAGGGCGAGCGCCAGCAGGGGGATGAAGGTCAGACGATTCACTAACAA
This sequence comes from Candidatus Solibacter usitatus, assembly GCA_016213245.1. Taxonomy (GTDB): domain Bacteria; phylum Acidobacteriota; class Terriglobia; order Bryobacterales; family Bryobacteraceae; genus Paludibaculum; species Paludibaculum usitatum_A. The sequence continues at coordinate 23,100 of JACRBC010000149.1, forward strand.
AGACATTGATACTCCTTCTAACCCGCTTGCTGACGCTCGCGGCTCTACGTCCTAAGCGCGCTCGCTGACGCTCGCGGCTCTACGTTCTGACCCGCTTGCTGACGCTCGCGGCTCTACGTTCTGACCCGCTGGCTGACGCTCGCGGCTCTACGTGCCAACCCGCTCGCTGACGCTCGCGGCTCTACGTGCTAACCCGCTCGCTGACGCTCGCGGCTCTACGTCCTAACCCGCTCGCTACCGCTCGCGGCTCTACGTTCTGACCCGCTTGCTGACGCTCGCGGCTCTGCGCCGGCGCTCGCGGCTCTTATTGGACGCCGACGAAGTGAGCGCGGCGGTTCTTACCCCAGCAGCTTTCGTCGGATTCGGTGCAGAAGGGCTTCTCCTTGCCGAAACTGATAGTTTTCAGGCGATCGGCCGGGACGCCGACCTGCGAGAGGAATTCGCGCACGCTGGAGGAGCGGCGGTCGCCGAGGCCGAGATTGTATTCGGCGCTGCCGCGCTCGTCGCAGTGGCCCTCAATGGAGATCACGGCCGAAGGGAAGTCGTTCAGGATGGCCTTGATCGCGTCGGCGTTGCGCTGGAGCGTGGCGCGGGCGTCTTCCCGCACTTCGCTCTTGTCGTAGTCGAAGAAGACGTCCTGAACGTCTCTCGCAATGCGCTCGCCCAGCGAGGCTTTGGCCGCGGGCGGCGGCGGCGGAGGCGGAGGAGGAGGAGTGGTGACGGTGACGGTCACCGCGGCGATGGCATCACCGCCGCCGCCCTTGGCGGTCATGCGGTAGGTGGTGTTGGCCGACGGGTAGACCTGGCGGCTGCCGCTGGCGGGTACCGTGCCGATGCCGCCGTCGATGGCGACTTCAGTGGCGTTGGCGACGCTCCACCTGAGGGTAGAGGATTCTCCCCGGATGATCGTGGAAGGTTCGGCCGTGAAGCTGTTGATGACCGCAGCGGGCGCCTTTTCCACCTTGGCCGGGGGCGGCGGGGGGGGCGGGGGGGGCGCGACAGGCTGCTTTTTCTTGCAGCCCGCGGCGGTGAGAAAGAGAGAGACGGCGAGAAGCGCGATGGCGATGTGGCGTTGTTTCATTTCAGGCGTTAAGCCTCCTGGTGCATCATATTGTAAAACCAACCCGGCGTGCTGTGCTGGTTCATTTCGACCAGACCGGCATCCAGTTGCTGCCGTCCCTGGTAAGGGGGGTGACGGCGGTCCCATCGGCCAGCATCGAGTAGATCTGGCTGCTGCGGCCGCCGCGGTTGGATGAAAAGACGATGTGGCGGCCGTCGGGGGCCCAGGACGGGTTCTCATTGCGGCCCTCCCCGTGGGTGAGTTGCACGGTCTCCCCTGAGGCGACATCCATGAGGAAGATATTCCAGTTGCCGGGGGCGTAGCCGCGGGTCCAGGCGAAGGCGATGTGCTTGCCCTCGGGGTGCCAGGCGGGATTTGACGCCTCGCCCTCCCCATTGGTCAGCCGGACCACGTCCGACCCGCCCATGTTCATCTTGTAGATTTGCTGCAGCCCGCCGCGGCCGGAGACAAACAGGAGTTCGGAGGGGTTCTTCGGATTCACCTTGGGTTCCACCTCGATGGCGCGCGTGGTGGAAAGGCGCCTGGCGTTGGCGCCGCTACGGTCGGAGACGAAGATCTGCATGAAGCCGCCGATGGAGGAGGCAAACAGAACCTGCTCGCCGTCGGGAGTGAACGACGGCGTGCCGTTGGTGGGCGCCGGCGGATTGAAGAAGGGGATGAAGCGGCCCGTCTCGGTGGAGTACATCATGATCTGCGGCTGGCCCTTGGCGTAGGAGGTGAAGGCCAGGCGCAGGCCGTCGGGCGAGACCGCGGGCATGGTGGAGATGGACTTGTAGGAGGTGATCGGGCGCTGGTTAGCGCCGTCGAAGTCCATCACCCAGATCTCCTTGGTCCCGCGGGCGGAACGGTCCGAAACGAAGTAGATCCTGGTACCGGCCAGCGAGGGCACGCCGAACTGCTGCAGGATGTCGGCGGCGTATTCGTGGGCGGCCTTGCGGGCGCCCTCCTCCGACAGCGCGCCGGTGTAGAGCTTGCGGAAGACCTTGGCGGCGTTGGGGTCGGCGATGCCGGTGTTGTAGAAGTGACCGAAGGCCACGAACTGGCCGGTCTGCCCGGCGGCGTAGCCGAAGCCGAGGTAGTTCGCGCTGGTGGGGGCGCCGGCCCAATCAGAGAGGCAGCGGCCGTTGCAGTTGGGCGGCTGGGGCTGTTCGCCGCGGCGCGGAGCGGCGGGCGCGGGCGTGGGGCGCAGGTCGGTCTCCTGCTGGGGGGGATTGAGAGGGTAAAAGCTCTTGGCCGCCATGGCGAGCAGGCCGGAGCGCTGCACGTCCTCATAGACGGTGCGGTTGAAGAGGTCCGTGTACTGCGCCGCCGCGCCGGCGCCGCGGAAGTCCGGCAGGGCGATGGTCTTCTTCTGGCCGCCGGTGAGCTTGATGACGATGTCGCTTTGCTGCGCCCGGCTGGCGGCGATGGCGGCGACGAGCGCGAGTCCGATGATGGTAGCGGGTTTGTTGTATCTCATCTTTTCAACTGGAACCAGAACTCAACCACCGCCGGGTTGCCTGGGCAGTTCGGCGGGACGGGCTCAAACGGGGACGCCTCGGTGACGGCTCGTTGAGCGGAGTAATCGAGGGCGACATTGCCGCTCGACTGGGTGACGCGGATTCTACTGACCTGGCCCGTGCGCATGAGCTCGAAGGTGACGATGGCCGCCGGCAGCGTGCGGATGCGGCCGTCGATATGGTCGGTGCGCCAGCGCCCGGCCACGCGGTCGCGCACCAGCACGGAGTAGGCGCCGCACATGGCGCCGAAGGGCGCTCCAGTGCCGACGCCGACGCCGCCCGAACCGGGCAGCATATTGTAGAGCGGCGAAGTAGCCGCCTGGCCGCCGCGGCTGAATACCTGGTTGTCAGCGTACTCACGCGGGTCCCTGCGGTTGGCGGCCCAGCGCTCCGCGCGGTCGATCTTCGGGCTCTTTTTCGACTTGAGCGCGATGGCGTCGCGGTCATCCTTGACGGCCTTCTTCGTGTCCTTCTTGACCGGCTCTGGAATCTGCGATTCGGTGTCGCTGGCGACGCGGTTCACCGGGCCGGTGCGGCCGGGGATGGGGATGGACTTGACGGCGGAGACGCTGAAGGCGCCGCCGCCCATGGAGTTGGGGTCGCCCCACGGCGTGCGTTTCCCGATGTGCGTGAAGGCCATCACGGCCAGCGTGCCGAAGACGGCGGCGTGCAGGACGAGCGAGCCCAGAAGCGGGCTTCTGAGCGAGTCGCGTTCGTCCAGTACGTCGAGGTGACGGGCCATGCGCTATTTTGCCGAGCCCGCGTCGTCGGGTTGCGTGACGAGGCGGACGTCGAGTCCGGCCGCGCCGAGCGTGCTCACCACCTGGGCGATGGGGTCGTAGATGGTCTGGCGGTCGGCGCGCAGATAGACGGCCTTGGCGCCCGGAAAGCGGCGCTTGAATTCGGAGCCGAGCTGGTTGATGTTCACCGGCGCCTCGTTGAGCTGGATCTCGCCGTCCTTGGTGAGGGAGACGACCGGCAATTCCTGGGCGCTGTTGCGAACCTGCTTCACCTTGGGCACTTCGACCTCGAGGCCGAACTCCATCACGTGCGCGGTGAGCATGAAGATCACCAGCAGCACCAGGACCACGTCCACCAGGGGCACGATGTTGATCTCGGCCAGGGAGCCAGAGCCGGCGCGGCGGCCGCCGCGCCCGGATGATCCGCCGCCGTTCATGGAGAAGGCCATGGCAGGTTACTCCTCGTCGTGACGCTCGGTGAGGTTGAGGAACTCGAGCGAGAAGTCGTCCATGCGGGCGTTCAGCTCGCGGACGCTGTGCCCGAAGGCGTTGTAGGCGATGGCCGCGGGGATGGCGGCGGCCAGGCCGGCCGCGGTGGCGATGAGCGCCTCGGAGATGCCGGGCGCCACGGCGCGCAGGCTGGCGCTGCCGGCGGCCCCGAGTCCCTGGAAGGAGTCGATGATGCCGAGCACCGTACCGAAGAGGCCGACGAAGGGCGAGACGGTGGCGGTGGTGGCCAGCCAACTCATCTGGCGCTCCAGCCGCGTGAGCTCCTCGCTGCTGCCGAGCTGCAACGTGCGCTCCAGCGCGACCTTGTTGAAGACCTCGCCGCGCACCTTGAACTGCCGCGCGGCCTCCTGGTAGCCGAAGTCGAAGACGCCGGCCAGAGGCGCCTTGCGAAACTGCTCGGCGGCGGCAGCCACCGCGTCGAGGTTAGGGGACTTACGGAAGGCGCGCAGAAAGGCCGAGTTGGCCTGGCGGGCGGCCTTGAACTGGCTCCACTTGGCGAAGATGATGGTCCAGCTCAACAGTGAACCGGCCAGCAGCAGCGCCAGCACGAGCTTGGAGATGAACGAGGCGCCCGCGATGAGCTCCCAGATGGAGAGCTGAAGAAAAGCGCCGGCGAATGGGAAGGTCAAGACTTCGCTCCCTCGAACGGATTCAACCACCATGATAACGAACGCGGCCCGCTCGAACACAACGGCCGGTGAATGTTTGGACGCGCCGGCTCTCGCCGCGGTTGCCGCCGCCGCTATACTTGACCTGAATGCTCGTGGAACTGGTTGTGGAGAACTTTGCCGTCGTGGAGCGGCTGAGGCTGCCTCTGCGCGCCGGCTTCAGCGCGCTGACCGGCGAGACCGGCAGCGGCAAGAGCCTGCTGGTGGACGCGCTCAGCCTGCTGCTGGGCGGGCGGGCGTCGGGCGAGATGATCCGTACCGGCGAGGAGCGGGCGTTCGTGTCGGGGATCTTCGCACTACCCGACGACGCGGAGCTGCGGGGCAAGCTGGAGGCGGCCGGCCTCGAGGTGGAGGACGGCGAACTGGTGCTGGAGCGCGAGGTGCTGGCTTCGGGCAAGTCGCGCGCCTTCGCGGCCAGCCGGCCGGTGACGGCGGCGTTCCTGAAGGAGCTGGCGCCGTACCTGGGCGACATCCACGGGCAGCACGATCAGCAGAAGCTGTTCACCGAGGACGCGCAGAGGGAGTTGCTGGACGAAGCGGCCGGGTCGGCCGAGGCGCTGGCGGCGGTGGAGTCCGCCTACGCCGTATGGCACGCCGCGGAGAGGGAGCTGGCGGAGTTGAACCGCTCCGAGCAGGAGAAGCTCCGGCTGGCCGACCTGTGGTGGATGCAGCGCAAGGAGATCGAGGCGCTGTCGCCGGCGCCGGGCGAGGATGCGCAACTGGAGAACGAGAAGCGCGTGCTGAAGAACGTGGTGCGGTTGAGCGAATCGGCCACCATCGCCTATGACGCGCTATCGGAGGCCGAGCACAGCGTGGCCGCCGGCCTGGGGCTGGCGGTGAAGAAGCTGGACGAGCTGTGCCACATCGACGAGAGCATGACGGCCACGCTGGAGACGCTGCGTCCGGCGCTGATCGCGGTGAGCGAGGCGTCGCACGACCTGCGCCACTACCTGGGAAAGCTGGAATCCGATCCGCGGCGGCTGGAGGAGGTGGAAACCCGGCTGGCGCACATGGAGAAGCTGAAGCGGAAGTACGGCGCCACCATCGATGAGGTGCTGGCGTTCCTGGACGAGGTGAAGGCCCGGATCGAGGCGGTGGAGAGCGCCGGCGAGCGGCGCGCGGCGCTGGAGGAGACGATCGCCAAGAGGAAGGCCGAGTACCGCGAACGGGCCGAAAAGCTGCGGGCGATGCGGGCGCGGGCGGCGCGCAAGCTGGAGAAGCAGGTGGAGGCCGAGCTGGCCGGGCTGGCGATGAAGGGCACAGCCTTCCAGGTGGCGCTCTCCCCCAGCGAGCCGGCCTCGCACGGCATGGACGCGGTGGAGTTCCTGGTCTCAGCCAACGTGGGCGAAGAGCCGCGGCCGCTGGACAAGGTAGCCAGCGGCGGCGAGCTGTCGCGGATCGCGCTGGCATTGAAGACGTGCGTCACGCCGCGGGCGGTTGCCGGCGCGCCGCGCACGCTGGTCTTCGACGAAGTGGACGCCGGCGTCGGCGGCGCGGCCGCTGAAACGGTGGGGCGGCGGCTGAAGAAGATCGCCGCGCACAGCCAGGTGCTGTGCGTCACGCACCTGGCGCAGATCGCCGGCTTCGCCGCGCAGCACTACGTGGTGTCCAAGCGCGAGTCCGGCGGGCGAACCGTGGCCGAGGTGCGGGAACTCGGCGGCGAAGAGCGGGTGCGGGAGATCGGGCGGATGCTCTCCGGCGAGCGGCTGTCGGAAGAGGCGCTGCGGCACGCAGAGAAGTTGATGGAGGAGTACGCGCGGCATGGCTGAGATGCGGGCCCGGCGCCTGGGCGCGGCATTGCGGAAGAGGCCTGCAATCAGGTAAGTTAGTGTACGGTGAGGTGCGAGAGTGGTTGAATCGGGCGGTCTCGAAAACCGTTGAACCTTTACGGGTTCCGTGGGTTCGAATCCCACCCTCACCGCCATAGAACCAGGCTCTACGCCATTCATGGGGGCGCCCCCCGTCCCAGACCGATCTCAAGAACACAATACCTTAACCCTCAGGCTGTAGATCCGCTCGAGGGCCGGAGACTGGGCCAGATAGGCGTTGAGCCGCACCCGCTGCTCCGGGCTGAGGTTGTGGCGGTGGCGGCGCATCCGGCCGAGCAAGCCGCGGTTGCTGGTGCCAGCCGGGTCGAGAGCGCGCCAGGAGGCCAGGAAACGGCGGTTGACGAGGCGGACGGCGTGGAAGCGGCCGCCACGATCTTGAGCACGTGCCGCAGATAGGCCTGGCGATCGACGGCATTGAGTTTGGCCGAGCCGATCAGTGTAGATCGAAGCCGCGCGCTTACCGCCGGAGTTGGAGCCGGCAATGAGGCAGCGCTTACGGTTATGCGGAGCTGCACATAACCGCAATCATGTTCAGCCGGCGATTATGTAGAGTCCGGACCAAGCCGGAGGCGGGCCGGGAACGGGGAGCGTACGGCCGTACCAGCTGGGCGCGGAGTTCCTTGGCCAGCCGTGGAGCCCACTGCGCATGGTCAGAGGCTTGGCAGAAAGCGCAGCAGTCTGCCGGGCGGCCCGTATCGAACTGCGCGCGCCTCCGGCGGCGTTGCGCGCATGCGGCCGTTCCACCACGTGCAGCGCGAGACGTACAGCCCCTGCTTCCGCCGCCTACTTGCGCCGCACGCGGGAAGGCTGATGCGTCTCGTTCCGGCCGCCGGACAGCATGGCCGATTTGTACAAGAACCGCCAACGATAGCTCAAGATAAGGAACTCGCGACTGAAATCACGAGTACTAGAACTCTTCTGTTTATTCAGTACTTGCTAGTAGGCGAAGTAGCGTTTATTCTTCTCTTACGGTCATCCACCACCCGTCAGCAGCAACTCCAAACACCTGAGGGCCGAGTCAGCCTTGCCGCGCAGTCAGGGGGGGCTAACAGGCACCCGGGCGCCGGACCATAGCGGGAAGTGTGTCCAGAATTGCGCGTAAAGCGAGGAACCCCTCATGTATCGACGTCAGTTTATTCAGACGGGCGCTGGCGCGGCTGCCATGCTGGCAGCCGCCCGCCAGGCGCACGCCTTCTCCAACAGCCCGGCGTTGAGAAAGTTCGTGCAGCCTCTGCCGGGGCTCGGACCCAGCGGCATCCCGGTGGCGACCCCTGACACAACCACTTACAGCGGTGTGGACTACTACAAACTGGAGGCGGCGAGCTTCCGGCAGCGGTTGCACCCGGACCTTCCGGCCAGCGGCACACGGCTGTACGGGTATGCCGATTTGGGCGGCGCGCATGGCCACCTGGGAGGCGTGATCGTCGCGCAGAAGGGCAGGCCGGTGCGGATCAACTTCACCTGCAAGCTGCCGGCTTCGCACATCCTGCCGTTCGACACAACGCTGCCGATGGGACAGGCGGCGGGAGAACAGCCGCGCGCCGACCGCGCGGCCGTCCATCTTCACGGCGGGCTGGTGCCGTGGGCCAGCGATGGCGGGCCATTCCACTGGGTGGCGAATGCCGCCAACCCCGTCCCGATCACCTACGCGAACAAGGGCGCGTCCTGCGTAAGTTGGCTTCCAGACGCCACGGGCGCGTTGACCAACGACCTCTGGTATCCCAACAACCAAAGCGCGCGGCTGATGTGGTACCACGACCATGCCATGGGCATCACGCGCCTGAACGCCCACGCGAGCCTGGCCAGCGCGTACCTTCTGGTGGACACAAATGAGGCGGCTCTGTTCCCGAGCGGCCCCGGCATCCCGCTGATCATCCAGGACAAGACCTTCTGGGACCCGGCCAAGGATCCGCTGTACGCGAACCAGGTCCCGGGGGTGTTGCCGGGCGACCTCTGGTACCCCTACCTGTACGAACCGAAGCGCTGGAAAGTGAACAACTCGGCCAGGCTGCCGCTGCCGGTTCCCTCGTGCGTGCCGGAGTATTTCGCGGACACGATGCTGGTGAACGGAGATGTCTACCCCTTCCTGCCGGTGGACCGCGGCTCCTATCGCTTCCGCATCCTGAACGCCTGCAACGCGCGCTTCATGAACCTCACCTTCGTCTACGCCGACGCGACGGGCAAGGAGCCGCTGCTCGGCGCGACCGGCCTGCCGGTGGCCGCGCCCGTGGTGGTCCAGCAGGTAGGCACGGAAGGAGGCTTCCTGCCGGCGCCGGTGCGCCTATTCTCCGGCGCGTTGCCGACGCCGCTGCTGCTCGGTCCCGGCGAGCGGGCCGACATTGTGGTGGATTTCTCGGCCTGCGCCTCGGGCGCGAACGTCCTGCTGCACAACGATGCGCCGGCGCCCTATCCGATGGGCGCGCCGGTTTATGACTACTTCGTGGGCGCGGCCAAGAACCCGGTGGTCACGCTGCCGGGCTACGGTCCGAACTCGAGGACGCTGATGCAGTTTCAGGTCAGCGCTATCGCCGGGCCGCCGGTTCCGGTGCCTGCCAGCACGGGGATCAGCGTGCTGCCGACCATGCCGGACGCGGTCAACGGCGGGCTGAAGATCAACGCCGGGGCGCTGGCCACCGCAGGCTATGGGGCTTACACCGTTGTCCCAGCGCCGCGCAACTTGACGCTGAACGAGACCTTCGACGCCAACGGCCGCCTGTTGCAACTGGTCGGCACCAACGCGCAGCCCATGGGCGCGAAAAACGCCGCCGGCTTCGGCAGGATGTACATGGATCCGCCGACTGAGAATCTCAAGTACGGGAACATCGAGATCTGGCAGATCTTCAACCTGACGGCGGACGCGCACCCGATGCACGTGCACCTGGTGAACGCCGTGGTGCTCGGGCGGCGGCCCTTCCAGACGAACAGCTTCAATGGCACGCCCAACTGGATGGGTCCGGCACGGGGTCCGGACGCCAACGAGACGGGTTGGAAAGAGACCATCAAGATGTACCCCGGCGAGTGCACGATCATTGCAGTGCTCGTGGAGCAGCCGCTCGGCGGGGGCAGGACGGTGGCGGTGAATCCGGCTGCCGGCGTCGCTTCCGTTGCCACGCTGCCGCCCAGCCCGCGGCCGGGCGTCACCGGCGACGAGTACGTCTGGCACTGCCACATCCTCGAGCACGAAGAGCACGACATGATGCGGCCGCTGATGGTCACCTGACCTCGAACGGCCGGGGCCGCATGACTCGCTCCATTGCAGCGGGATGCGGCCCCAGTTCGCCGCCAGCCACTGGTCGAACGTTTGAGGCGTGGCCATGCTCGCGCCAGTCAGGCGCTCACCGGCCACGCCGGCGTACGGCCGATGAACTCACGGTCGGCTTTGGAAGATGCCGTAGGCGGGGCGGCCGATGTCCCCGGCCGCAATGCCTGGCAGCTTGCGGCCGCCCATGGGAAGATCGAAGGCCAACTTGCCGTCCGGGCCTTTCTTGGGGCCCATGCCTGTCCCAGCAGAACGACGCGAGCAGGCAGGTGACGGGCAGCCCCAGGTCCGAAAAAGCGTGGTCCGATGCGCCCTTCGCGTCAAAGTGCGGAACCTTGTAGCGGCCCATCAGCGCCGGCATGCGCGGGTCGTCCAGCGGCATCCAGCAGCGCGTGTCTTCGAGCGTGGACCAGATGGCGTAGCGGAGTCCGGCCTGCGCCGCGGTCATCGCCATGGACGTGGCTTGGGCCTCTTCCTTCTCCGGGGAAAAGCGCTCCCCGAAAAACCCAACGCAGAATGCGCCGCAGGCGCCGCCGAAGGCCCGCTCCGGGCTGGATGCATTGTCCGCGGCGGCTTTCACCACCTCCGCCCCCAGCGCGGCCAGACTGAAACAGGTCATCGGGGGCAGTCTGAACGAACAAACCCGCTCGTGGTGGCTGATGCTGACGAGTCTGACAAGGGTGGGGGCACTTAGAGGTTCCGGTCCTCAGTCGCGTGACGCTGAAGTGGAAACGCCACGGTAACGCCGAATCGCTCCAACGCTGTCACAACGGTGAACAGCGAAAAGCAGCGCTGAGCACAACGACGGCTCGCCGCACTATGAAACAGGCGCTACGCCCGCCTCGCAGAGCAACGACGCACAACCCCTGGCAGAGGCCGAAAAGCCCTTTCACGGCGATAACGCGGGTTCGAATCCCGCCGGGGACGCCATTCCCTCCTCTTTCCCTACTTGGCAGCCATCACGAACTTCTGAAGCCGCCGATCCACCGCTCCGCCGATGAAGAATCCGACCGGAAAGCCCACGGCTGTGGCGGCGGCGCCGGCCATCAGAATGTAAACATTGAATTCGCCGTTGACGTTGGCGCTCGCCGCCATGATCGCCATGCCTGGCGCCGCGCCTGCCAAAGTACCGATCCACCGGCCTTTCGATCGCGGGCTCCGGACGTCCCACGCTGTCGGGCAGCCCGATTCGGACCGGATGCGCGGGAGTCACCAGCGAAGCCAACTCTCCCCATGTGATTTGGTTTGAATCGCCGGCCAATAGCGCCGGCGACAGAAACAGCAGCGCACTCCAGCAAAGCAGCGATGGGCTATGCACGACTGCCTCCGCAGTGTACCGCCAATGCCCGTTCGCCAGTGCCCCCTACGCCCCCTCCGGCCTCTTCTTCTCCACCACCGGCGGCGCCCCCTTGAACGTCAGCACCACGTCCACCCGTAGCGCGGCATCGTCCGCCTTTACCTCCGCCTTCGTCTCTCCCAGGTTGTCGAACACCCCACGCTCCCGGATCTGCCCCAGGAACATATCCGGATAACTCTTCTTGAAGACGTCGCCCGGCTTCAGCGCCCACAGTTTCCGCAGCGCCGGCTCGGACTCCAGGTCCAACCCCTTCACGACCAGCGTCCGGAACAGGTACTGCGGCCCCGCCTCCACCTCCACCAGCACGTCCACCGTCTTTTTTTCGTCGTTCAGCGCCCGCTTGGCCTGGTAGGCCGCCTTCATGTAGCCGCCCTCTTTCAACCGGTCCAGGATCCGGTTCAGCCCTTTGCCGATCTCGGAGAAGTTCACCGTCTGTCCCGTCTTGAACTGCCCCTCGTCCAGCAGATCCTGCTCGGAAAGCCCCGTGCCCGTCACCACGACACGGTCCAGCGCATACAGTTCCCCCTCCTCCACCTGTACCGTTACCACCATCCCCTGCATGGTCTTGGACGGCTCCGCCGCCAGCTTCGGAAACGCGGCCTTCAGCCGCCCGGCCGCCTCGTACATCGGCTTGATCTGGTGGTCCAGAAACACCCGGAAGTTCGGTTCCACGTACGGCGTCCCAATCGCAACCTCCGACAGCGCCTTCACCAGATAGCGCGCGTCGATCGCCCGCGCGCCGGTGAACCGCACCTCCGCCACGTTCGGCGGCGCCGCCTTCGGACCGAAGACCACCGTGATCTGGTCCGTCCCCAGGATCGTCACCCTCCCCGCCATTGGCTCGTGGATGCCCTTTTCCGCCGCCATCGCCTGCAACACCGCCACGATCTTCCCCATAAACATGTCCGACGGCGGGATCTTCTCCGCGAACAGCGGCAGCGACTTCTTCACCCGCGCCGCGAACTCCCCCCTCTCCACCGGCACGCGGTCCAGCGCCCATGGAAAGTACTGCGCCGGTTCGGTCACCTGCAGCGTGGCGATGAATCCCCCGCCCTCCGCCAGCGCCTCATACTTCCACCCGAAGCTCTCAAACACGCCCGATGCCAGCACCCGGTCCCTGGCCCGCTCGAAGTTCTCCTTCGTCGCCAGGCCGCCCACCTTCAAGCCGCTCAACTCCAGCACCTGCGCTTCCGAGTAGACCCTCACCCCGTCCACCCGGATCTCCCTGATCGGCCACGACTCCAGCGGCGCCACCGGCGCCGGCTTCCTTGCCGCCGGCCGCCGCGCCGGCTGAGCCTGCCCCCAGACCACGCCCACCATCACCAGTACTGCCGCCAAGCGCTTCATGGATTCCATTATCTGAAAAAGTGCCGATGTTAAACTGAAAGGGATGTCCTACGATCTGATCGTGATCGGCAGCGGACCTGGGGGCTACTCCGCTGCGATTCGCGCCGGCC